>CAZGUW010000109.1:0-14123 GCA_964528705.1 uncultured Geminicoccaceae bacterium | reverse complement strand
ACCAGATCGGGGTTCTCCTCGATCAGCGACGTCTGGGTCAGGATAGTCATGCCGACGATGTTGGCGCCGTTCTCGGAGTAGCGCAGCGCGTGGGGCTCCTGGCCCTGGTACTTGATGAGGAAGTACTGGTCGTCGGCACCGCCGAGGAGCGCGTCGGCGCGTCCCTCCAGCACGCTCACAACCTTGGCGGCCGGGTCGACCTGAATGAAGTTGATGGTCGAGATGTCGACGTCATTGGCCTTGGCGACGGCTTCGAGCAGCTGGGCCAAAGGATCGCCGGGCGAGACCGCGACGCTCTTGTCCTCGAGGTCCTTGGGCTCGCGGATGCCGGTCTCGGCGAGCGAGACGACCGAGAAGCCGGTCGAGTTCAGCATCGACATCACCGACTTGATCTCGCCGCCCTTGGAGGCGAGCGTGATCAGGCTCGACGAGTCGGCCATGCCGAAGGTGTCGGAGCCGGCGGCGACCACCTGGGTGGTGTTGCCGGAACCCCGCCCCTCGTTGATGGTGAGATCGATGCCTTCCGCCTCGAAGATGCCCTGCTCCTTGCCGTAGTAGAAGGGCACATGCAGCCCGCCGAGATACCAATTCAGCCGGAGCGAAACCTCGTCCGCGGCCTCCGCGGTCCAGGCGCCGCCCAGCATCAGCGCGGCGGCAGCCGCCGCGATCATCCTCTTCGTCTTCATTTCTCTGCCCCCCTCGGGTGGTTGTTGTAGGTCCTAGACTCCCGTCACCCCGGCCGGCCGCTGCGACACGTGCCAGGGAATGACGAGCCGTTCGATCAGCTCGACGACGTAGTAGACGGCGAGCCCGATCAGGCTCAGCACGATGATGATGGCGAAGACCATGGGCGTCTCGAACTGCCCATTGTACTGGAGCAGGAGGTAGCCGAGGCCGCGGTCGGCAGCGACGAACTCGGCGACCACTGCGGCCGTCGCGGCAAGTGCCGCACCCACCTTGAGCCCGGTGAAGATGTCCGGCAGCGCCTGCGGCAGCTGGATCGTCTTGAACATCTTCCAGGCGCTGGCACCGGTGGTGCGGGCGAAGTCGCGGATCTCCGGGTCAACCGACTTGAAGCCGGCGACGCTGGAGACGACGATCGGGAAGAAGCAGAGGAGAAAGACGATCAGCAGCTTCGGCGCGTAACCGAAACCGAGCCAGATGATGAAGAGCGGGGCGATCGCGATCTTCGGCACGATCTGCAGGAAGACCACGACCGGATAGACCGATTCCTCGACGAAGGCGGACTTGGCGACAGCGAGCGCCAGCGGCACGCTAATCACCACGGCGAGCAGATAGCCGCCGATGATCTCCTGGGTCGTCACCCAGGCCCCGCTGGCGACGGTCTGCCAGCGCTCGAGGAACTCGCTCCAAACCAGGGACGGTGGCGGCAGGAGGTAGGCCTTCACGCCAAAGAGCCAGACCGCGTATTCCCAAAGGAGGAAGAGCAGGACGAATACGGCGATCAGGCCGGCGCGCTTGCGCAGCCAGGCGAGAACGCGGCCACCGCCGGTCTCTTTCGGTGCCAGGAGGTCGGCCGGTTCAGCTGCCATGCGTTCCTTCCTCGGGTCCGGCGAGTTCGACCGTGCCGAACGTCGCTGGCATGTTGATCTCGATGATCTCCAGATCGTCGGCGCGGCCGACGACGTTGTGGGCCACCCCGGCCGGCTGCGACAGGCAGCCGCCGGCTCGGACCGTGACCGCCTCCTCCACGCCGGCGAAGCGGAAGGTGAGCCAGCCCTTCAGCACGAAGACGAAGTGGCCGGTCATGTCATGCCAGTGCCAGCCCGTCTCCTGGCCGAACGGGGCGATGGCCCGGATATGCTTTGCACCGATCTTGCCGCCTGTGGCCGCCGCCAGACCGAGATCGCGATACTCGACGTCGGCGCGCGGCCCGTCCCGCGAGAAGGCGGCATCGGAAGCTTCGGCCAGATTGAGTGCCGTCAGCGCCTCGGCGAGCGGCAGGGGACCCGGGTAGCGCGGCCGCTGGTCAGGCGACATGGCGGATGGCTCCATCATCCGTGCGGCGGCTCCGGGCTTCGGAACGCGCGGCGACACCGCCGAGCGGCTGGCGAATGGGCCAGAGGGCGCTGAGCTCCGCCGCGGCGCTGCCGAGCTCCTTCGCCAGGTGCCGGTAGCGGTCGGACGTCATGCGGGTGACCGGCCCGGCGACACTGAGCGTGCCGACAGCAGGCGCTCGGGCATCGGTCGATGCGCGCACGACCACCGCCAGAGCGGCGATGCCCGCCTCGCCCTCCTCGACCGCGAGCCCGTAGCCGCGCTCGCGGGTCCGGTCGAGCTCGGCGCCGAAAGCCTTGCTCTCCCGAATGGCGTTCGGGCCGAAATGACGGGGGGTGGCGAAGCCGGTCGCCTCGACGATGCGCAACGCCTCCGCCTCGGGGAGCGTGGCCAGCCAGGCCTTTCCCGTCGCTGTCGCATGCAGCACGACGCGGGTTCCGGCATCGGGGTCGTAGCGCAGGCCGTAGCGCGCACCCTGTGCCTTGGCGACCCAGACCATCCCCTCATCTTCGACCACGGCGAGCCGGCAGAGCTCGCCGGTGACGGCCGCCAGCCGGTCGAGGATCGGCTGGCTGACATCCACGAGACCGATCCCGGCGAGATGGCGTGCGCCCATGAGCGCAAGCTCGAGGGTCAGGGCGTAGTTGCCAGTCGCCGCGTCCTGCCGGACCAGGCCACGCTCGCCGAGCAGGGCCAGCAGGCGATGCGCGATGCTCTTGGGAATGTCCAGCCGGCCGCAAATTTCGCCCAGCCCCAGCCCGGCGGGCAGGCCGACGAGCAGCTCGAGGATGGCGAAGGCACGGTGGGTGGCGGACTGCTTCATCGACTGCCGAAAAACTGGAATGCCATTCCATTTATGGCCCAGATCGTCAGGGTGTCAACGTTGTGCATCGAGCGGCCGCTGGACCGCCGGCAACGCATTCCGCTATTGGGTCGCGATGATCTCGGGTCCGTCGACAAGTTCACGGGACTCCGCCAACACCTCGCCTCGCTGTCTCTGCCGAGCCAGCGGCAGATGGAGCACAGCCCATGACGAGACTCCTGACCACGGCGATTGCGGCGGTGATCGCCGTGGCCGGCTCGGCGCAGGCCCAGGACCTTTCGACCGAGCTGCCGCCGGACGATCGGTGGACGTTCACGGTGGCACCCTATCTCTGGATGCTGTCGCTCGACGGCCACACCGAGGTCCGCGGGATCAAGGCCGATGTCGACGTGCCGTTCAAGGACTCGATCAAGGATCTGTCCTTCGGCGGCATGCTGCTATCGACCGTGCGCAAGGGGAAGCTCGGCTTCTCGATCAACGGCGTCTATACGCGCGTCTCACCGGACAGCTCGATCGGCCCGTTCGACATCGATTCGACCGCCGATCTGGCAACGCTCGGCGGCGGACCGTTCTACCGGGTGCTCGATTGGCAGTATGGCGAGACGTCGTCCGGCCGGCCGCTCCGGCTCTATGTCGAGCCCTATGCCGGTGCGCGGCTGAACTATCTTCGCGTCGAGCTCGAGGTGCGCGGCGGGCAGCAGTACGACGACAACCAGACATGGGTCGACCCGATCGTCGGCTCTCGCGTGGGGTTCGACCTGACCGATCGGCTGGCCTTCTTCAGCGCGGCGGACATCGGCGGGGTGGTCACCGGTTCGGATTTCGCCTGGAACGTCCAAGGCTATCTCGGCTACCGGACGAGCGTCTTCGGCAAGGAGACGTATCTTTCCTTCGGCTATCGCGCCTACCATACCGATTACAAGGACGGTGACTTCAAGTGGGACGTGACGCAGCACGGTCCCATTCTCGGAACGGTAATCAGGTTCTGAACCCGAGCTCTCGTGCCAGCGGTGTGGGGCTCAGTCGGCGACACCGCCCCGCATCTTGCGGCGCATGACGCCGCCGACGACGATCGGCACGACGAAGCCGATGACCGCGATAGCCCATAGCGCGATGGCAAGGGGCGAGGCCACGAGGACGCTCCAGTCGCCGTCCGAGATGGTCATCGCCCGGCGCAGGTTGGCCTCCATCTGGTTGCCGAGGAGGACGCCCAGGATGATCGGCACGAGCGGCACATCGAGCTTGCGCAGGCCCCAGCCGAGCACGCCGAAGACGACCATGACGAGGAGGTCGAAGCTCGAGCCCGAGATGCCGTAGATGCCGACGAACGAGATCATGGCGACGATCGGCATCAGGATCCGCGGCGGGATCAGGAGCACACGGACGAACATGCCGACCATCGGGATGTTCATCGCGAGCAGCATGAAATTGCCGATGAAGAGGGCGGCAATCAGGCCCCAGACGACATCCGGGTTGTTCTGAAAGAGCAGCGGTCCCGGCGTGATGTTGAGTGCCAGCAGCATGGCCAGCAGCACGGCCGTCGTGCCGGAGCCGGGCACGCCCAGTGCCAGCATCGGCACGAGGGCGCCGCCGGCGGCGGCGTTGTTGCCGGCCTCGGGGGCCGCAACGCCGCGCGGATCACCCTTGCCGAAGGTGCCCTTGCGGTCGACGAGGCGTTTCTCCAGCGAATAGGAGATGAAGGAGCCGAGCGAGGCACCGGCGCCGGGCAGGACGCCGGCGATGAAGCCGAGCCCCGACGAGCGCAGCATGGTGGGTGTGCAGCTCTTCAGGACGCTCAGCGATGGCGTGATGCGGCCGATGCCGACCTTCGAGGCCTTCTCGGTGCCCGTGTCCTCGCCGCGGTGCTCCAGGAAGATGAAGACTTCGGAGAGCGCGAACAGGCCGACGATGGCGACGAGGAAGTCGATGCCGTCATAGAGGTGGACCTCGCCGAAGGTGAAGCGCGGCACGCCGGTCTGGCCGTCGACGCCGACCATGGCGATGCCGAGCCCGAGCATGGCGGCAAAGGCCGCCTTGGCCTGGTTGCTCGAGGCGATGCCACCGAGCGTGGCGAAGGCCATGGCGTAGAGCGCGAAGTATTCGGCCGGACCGAAGAGGAGGGCCACCTTGACGAGCTGCGGTGCCAGGAAGGCGAGGCCCCAGATGGCGAGGAAGGCACCGACGAACGAAGCGACGCCGGAGAGCGCCAGCGCTTCGCCGGCGCGGCCCTGCTGCGCCATGGGGTAGCCGTCGAGGCAGGTCATCATGGCGGGCTCGTCGCCCGGAATGTTCAGGAGAATCGAGGAGATGCGGCCGCCATACATGGCGCCGAAATAGACCGAGACGAGCAGGATCATCGCCGGTGTGGCCGGCAGACCCAGGGTGAAGGCGAGCGGGATCAGGATGGCCACGCCGTTCGACGGTCCGAGCCCGGGAAGCGCACCCATGACGGTGCCGAGGAAACAGCCGACCAGCGCCAGCAGAAGGTTCTGCCAGGTGAGCGCAATCCAGAAGCCGTCACCGAGGGAAGCGAGGACGTCCATGCCGGCGCTCCTAGAAACCAAAGGGGCCGCGGGCAAGCGACAGCCCGAGGATCACACGGAAGACGATGAAGATGCCGACGGAAGTGAGGACACCCGTGACGATCGCCCAGAGGGGCGCCGTGCCGAGCCGCCAGGTCAGGTAGGTGGCGGCAAGGGCCGTGGTGGTGAGGAAGCCGAGCTCGGGCAGGAGCAACGCATAGGCGACCATGACGGCGGCCGCCAGGGCGATCTCGTAGAGGCGGGAAGCGGCGGGCCAGGACGGTGTCGCGTCCGGCTTGATCAGCATGGCGAGGCTGGCGAGCCCGAGCGCCACGCCGATGATGATGGGGAAGGTGCGGGGCCCCACCGGGTCGGAGATGAAGCTGAGCTCGATCAGCGTCGCCTGCCAGATGAAGAAGGCAGCAAGCAGGATGCCGATCCCGCCGAGCACGCGGTCGTTCATGCGAACCTCCCCGGGACGGCGGCGGAGCGGCGCCCGGGCCGTTCCGCCGGGTGTCCGGCCGTTACTGGATGAGACCGATCTCGCGCGACAGCCCCTCGATGCGGGCGACCGATTCCGCCACGAACTGCTGGAATTCCTCGCCCTGCAGGTCGAGTGGCGCCAAGCCGTTCTGCGCCATGATCTCCTTCCACTCCTCGGAGCTGTAAACCTGAGCGACGGCGTCGACCCAGTAGTTGTAGGCGTCATCGCTCATGCCGCCCGGCGCGTAGAACCCGCGCCAGTTGGCGCCGATGACGTCGAGACCCTGCTCGGTGGCCGTGGGGAAGGAGGCAAAGTCGCCCTCGAGCCGCTCCGGCGCTAGGACGGCGATCACCTTGATGTCACCCGAGTCGACGAAGCCTTTGGCCTCGGATGCGTCGCCGGTGAAGGCCTGGACCGAACCGGCGAGAAGCTGGGTCACGGCTTCGCCGCCGCCGTCGAACGCGACGTACTTGATCGTCCGCACGTCCTCGATGCCGGCAGCCTGCGCGGCGATCAGGACCTTGAGGTGATCCCACCCGCCGACGGCAGAGCCGCCGGAGATCGAGACCGAGCGCGGGTCGGCCTTGATCTGGTCCATGAGCTGCGGCAGCGTCTCGACCTCGCTGTCGGCGGCGACCGCGATGATGCCGTAGTCGGCGCCGACGCTCGCGACCCAGCGCACCTGGTCCATGGTGTTGCCCGGGAACGCCCCCTGGGCGAGGCGGGTCGACGTCGCCGACGACGCCGCCACGATCAGATCGTTGTCGGCGTTGCGCTTGTTGACGACCTCGGCGAAAGCGACACCGCCGCCACCGCCGGCGATGTTGGTGACCTGCACGGTGCCGGGCACGAGGCCCAGATCCTGCAGCGTCTTGCCCACCTGGCGGCAGGTGAAGTCCCAGCCGCCGCCCGGATTGGCGGGGGCGATGCATTCCGGGTTCTCGGGCTCGAAGGCGAGGCTCGGGCCGGCGAGCAAGGTGCAGGCGAGTGCCGAAGCGGCGAAGACACCGCGAGGGCCGAAGGGAAGTCGCATATCCAGCCTCCACTGACTGTTTGCTTCGGCGGCGGGTTGCTGATGCCACCGTTGAAGACCGAAGCTAGCTCAAGTCGCCCGAAGGAGAAAGCATCAACGCCGGGGCATGGCCGGCAGTGCTTGAAATGGGGGATCGAACCTGCCAACGTCCGTCGGGCGGGGGAACGGATGAGCATGTTGGCATCGAGACCCGGCGCATGATCCGTGGTTGCCGGGGCGGACTGCATTGGCGAATCTGAGCATCGCGAAACTGACCAAGCGCTATGGCGACGTGCTCGCCGTGGACGCGATCGATCTCGAGGTGGCGGATCGCGAGTTCATCGTTCTGGTCGGGCCGTCCGGCTGCGGCAAGAGCACGACGCTGAGGATGATTGCCGGGCTCGAGGAGATCACCTCGGGCGAGATCCGCATCGGCGACCGCGTGGTCAATGAGCTCGAGCCCAAGGACCGTGACATCGCCATGGTCTTCCAGGACTATGCGCTCTACCCGCACATGTCGGTCTACGAGAACATGGCCTTCGGTCTCCGCTACCGCAAATATGCCAAAGCGGAGATCAGGAAGCGCGTGGACAACGCGG
Source organism: uncultured Geminicoccaceae bacterium (assembly GCA_964528705.1). Taxonomy (GTDB): domain Bacteria; phylum Pseudomonadota; class Alphaproteobacteria; order Geminicoccales; family Geminicoccaceae; genus SLRI01. The sequence goes on along the minus strand of CAZGUW010000109.1, from coordinate 6,664 downwards.
CGCGCATTCTCGATATCGAGCCGCTCCTGCGGCGGCGGCCGAAGGAGCTCTCGGGTGGCCAGCGGCAGCGCGTCGCCATGGGCCGGGCCATCGTCCGCGATCCGCAGGTCTTCCTCTTCGACGAGCCGCTCTCCAATCTCGACGCCAAGCTGCGCGTCCAGATGCGCACCGAGATCAAGCGCCTGCACCGCCGGGTGTCGACCACCGTGGTTTACGTGACCCATGACCAGGTGGAGGCCATGACCCTGGCGGATCGCATCGTCATCATGAAGGGTGGCCTGATCGAGCAGGTCGGCACGCCCGACGAGGTCTACAACCATCCACGGACCAGCTATGTAGCGGGCTTCATCGGCTCGCCGACGATGAACTTGGTGCCCGTCGAGATCGACGGCGACGCCAGGGAGGCTGTGCTCCGTCTGCCGGATGGCCGGCTCCTGCCGCTGCCGGCCGAGCAGCACGCCACGGCTGCCGCGGCGCGTGGCCGGCCGGTGTTGATGGGGCTCCGGCCCGAGGACTTTCACGCCGAGACGATCGGCGGGCCATCGCTCGAGGTCGAGCCCGACGTGATCGAGCCGCTCGGCAGCGACACCCTCGTTTTCTTCTCGCTCGGCGGCGCGGAGCTGGTGGCCCGCCTGCCGCCACGGCATGTCCAGGGCGAGCCCGAACGGATCACACTGCACCTCGATCCGACGAAGCTGCATCTCTTCGACGCCGCATCGGGTCGCGCCCTCTGGCTGGAGGCGGGCGCCCATGGATGACGCGACGAGCGCCGCCCTCGCCCTGCCGCCCGAGGACCTGGGTAGGAATTCTCCGATCAGGGTCGAACGGGTCAGTGACGGTGCTGCGCTCGTCCGCCGGCTCGCCGACGACATCCTCGCCGACTATCGCGCCGCCAGGGCTGCCGGCCGGAAGAAGGTCGTCGTCATCGTGCCCGTGGGCCCGGTCGGTGCCCTGGATCTCGTGGCCGAGGACTGCAACCGCACGGGCGAGAGCCTCGCCGATCTCGTCGTCATCAACATGGACGAGTATCTCGAGCCGGACGGGCGGAGATTCATCTCGCCGAGCGACCCGCTCAGCTTTCGTGGTCACATGCAGCGCCACTTCTGGGACGTGCTCAGGCCCGACCTGGCCCCGCCCGAGGAGCAGCGCGTCTTCCCTGACCCGATCGACCCGGCCAATGTGGGTGCCGTGATCGAGCGGTTCGGCGGCGTGGATGTCTGCTATGGCGGGGTCGGCATCACGGGCCATGTCGCCTTCAACGACCCGCCGGCGCCCGGTGAGCCGATCGATACGGAGAGCTTCGCCGCGCTGCCGAGCCGGGTGGTCGAGCTCTCGACCGAGACGCTGGTGATCAACAGCGTCACAGCGTGCCGCGGCAATATCGAACGCATCCCGACGCTCGCCGTCACTGTCGGGATGCGCGAGATCCTGGCATCCCGCACAGTCCGCCTCTACCTAAACCGCCCCTGGCAGTCGGCCATTGTCCGCAAGCTGCTGCACGGCACGGTCACTGCCGCCGTGCCCGCTTCGCTCCTCCAGCGCCATGCCGATTGCCGGGTGGTCCTGACCGACGAGGTGGCACAGTTGCCGGAGCCGACCCTGCGATGAACCAAACCAAGGCCCTGCGTTGGGGAGTCATCGGCTATGGCCGTTTCGGCCAGCTCCACGCGGCAGCGATCGCCCGTGGCGATGCCACCGAACTCGCCGCCGTGGCGACCGCGAGCGAAGCCACGGCCGCCCTCGCCCGCAGCCACCATCCGGACGCGGCGGTGACGACCGACTGGCAGAAGCTGGTCGACGACCCCGGGATCGACGTGGTCGACATCGTGGCCCCCAACCACCTCCACGCGGGCATGGCGAAACGCGCCCTGGAGGCGGGCAAGCATGTCCTCGTCGAGAAACCGCTGGCGACGTCGCTCGCCGACTGCGACATGCTGGTAGAGACCGTGGATCGCACGGGCGGGCTCCTCTCGGTCGGCTTCGAGCTCAGGCTCTCGGTGCAGTGGCGGCGGATCAAGGAATTGATCGACGCGGGCCGGATCGGCCGCCCCTCTTTCGTGCATGTCACCCTCTTCCGCCACCCCTACCGGCCAGGTGCCGGCGGCTGGCGGCAAGCGGCGGGGGCGGTGGGCTCCTGGATCCTAGAAGAGCCCGTGCATTTCTATGATCTCGCCATGTGGTACCTGGCCGACTCCGGCGAGCCCGTGGCGGTGAACGCGCAGGGCACCGCCGCCGGGGAGGCCGGGCTCTACGAAAATCTCGTCTCGGCCGTGCGCTTCGATGACGGGGCGCTCGCCGTGGTGAGCCAGACGCTGGCCGGCTTCGGTCACCACCTGGTGGTCGAGGTGAGCGGGACGGAAGGGGCGATGCGCGCCACCTGGTCGGCGGGCCATGCGGCCAGCACCGAGCCGAGCTTCGATCTGCATGTCGGGCCGATCGGCCTCGAGGCGCCGGAGCGCGTGCCGCTCGACGAGCCATCGGGCGAGGTCTTCGAGCTCGAGAAGCAGATCGGCCTGACCAACGCCGCCTTTGCCTCGGGCCGCACGCTGGTGGACGTGCGGGAGGGCCGCCGGGCGGTCGTCGTCTGCCTCGAGGCCGAGCGATCGGTGCGGGAGGGGCGGGAGGTGCCGCTCCACTTCGCGTGACAGTCATCCAACCGGGAGGAGTTGATCGATGCTGAGACGACATCTCATGGCGACAGTGGCCGGAGCACTCGCGCTTGCCGGCCTCTCGGGTCAGGCAGCGCTGGCGCAGGAGAAGAAGCTCACGCTCCTGACCTGGAACCTGCCGATCTACGAGGAGAAGTTCCGCGGCTGGATCGCCGACTTCGAGGAGAAGCACCCGGACTTCACGGTCGAGTGGCTGGACAAGAAGGGCACCGAGTTCGGCGCTTTCTACCAGACGCAGCTGGTCGCCGGCACCGCCCCCGACATCATCGACGTGCAGGGCATGCTGTGGGCCGAGTACGCCGCCAATGACGGGCTGGTGCCGCTCGACCCCTACCTCGACGCCAATCCGGAGATCCGCGACCGCTACAACCCGGAAGGCATGAAGCTCTGGCAGTACGACGGCACGCAGTACATGCTGCCGTACTATTTCTCCAAGACCCTGCTGGTCTACAACAAGGGGCTCTTCGAGGAGGCCGGCATCGAGGCGCCGCCGCAGAACTTCGACGAGCTGCTCGACGCCGCCTACAAGATCAAGGACACGGGCGAAGGGCGCACCGGCTTCGTCACCCTCAACTTCGACTGGCTCTACTGGTCGCTCATGGCGATGAACGGCATCGAGCTCCTCAACGAGGACATGACCGAGGCGGCCTTCAACACGCCCGAGATGGTCGACGTCGTGACCCGCCTGGGCAAGGCCACCACCGACGGAGCGATCAACCCGATCTCCTGGACCGGCCGCTGGGTCGAGCCGAACAACGCCTTCGCCGCCGGCGACATCGGCATGTATCAGGGCCATGGCGCCGCGCTCTTCTGGATCATGGGCCAGGCGGACTGGGCCAACGCCGACACGCTCGGCGTGGTCGAGTGGCCGGGCGGCTGGGGCGTGCCCAACGCGCACGGCCTCGGCATCTCCGCCTCGACGCAGTATCCGGACGAGGCCTTCGACTTCATCCAGATCGCCATGAACGACAAGTGGCAGACGATCATGGCCGACAACTTCACCATCCTGACCCTGCACGAGGCGGTCGACGAGGCGCTGATCGCCGGGCTCGACGATCCGCTCAAGGCGGCGACGCTCGAGCTGTCGCTCGCCAACATGGACAAGCAGACCGGCAACTGGGTGACGCCGCTCGACGCCCGGATCAAGGACGCCTTCTGGCCCGACATCCAGGCGGCCCTGCTCGGCCAGCGCGATCCGGCCGAGGCGATCGCCGACGCCGAGAACAAGGTCAACCGCGTGCTCCGGCGCGGCTGAGACCAGCGGGGGACGCCGCCGCTAGCGGCGCCCCCCGCGCTCGCTTCGGGAACCACCGCTTGTTCGCCAGGAAGAGCCATCGCGACTACCTGCTGGTGTGGCTGATGCTGCTGCCGGCGCTCGCCATCTTCATGCTGTTCCGGATCATTCCGCTGCTCTGGAACGGCGTACTGTCGTTCCAGTTCTGGTCGCCCACCAAGCCCGCCGAGTTCGCCGGGCTCTTCCACTACGAGGAGATGTTCCTCTACGACGACGTCTTCTGGGAATCGCTGGTCAACACCTTCAAGTACATGCTGACCGCCCCGATCGCGATCGTCGTCGCCCTGCTGCTGGCACTGCTCGTCAACAGCCGGATCCGGGGGCGCGGCATCTACCGCACCATCATCTTCCTCAGCTATCCTCTCATGGTCGTGGCGGTCGGCATCATCTGGCGCTGGCTCTTCGACCAGCGGGTGGGCCTGATCAATTTCGGCCTTCGCTCGCTTGGGTTGATCGACGAGCCCATCGCGTTCCTCGAGAGCTTCGCCACCGCCCTGCCCTCGGTGATCGCCGCCGCCATCTGGCAGATCGTCGGCTTCTTCATGATCATCCTGCTGACCGGCCTGCAGAGCATCCCGCAGAACCTCTACGAGGCGGCCTCGATCGACGGGGCCAGCCGCTGGAGTCAGTTCTGGCGGATCACCCTGCCGCTGCTCCGCCCCTCGCTCTTCCTCTGCTTCGTGATCGGTATCATCGCGTCCTTCACCAGCTTCGACCTGATCTACGTCATGACCGGCGGCGGGCCCGGCCACGCCACCGAGCTGCTGATCACCTATGTCTACAAGACGGCTTTCACGCTGACGCAGTTCGATTACGCGGGTGCGCTCACCATCGTCATGTTCCTGCTCTTCGTCGGCATCGCGCTCATCGGCAACCTGCTCGCCGGCGGTGACGCCGGCCGTGTCGACATCGCGGACTAGGGGGCCAGACGCATGCACCGCTATCCCCGCTGGCCGATCCACCTGATCCTGGTGATCGTCTCGTTCGTGATGCTGGTGCCGTTCTACTGGGTCATCAAGACGAGCATCACCGGCGAGAACATCTTCGTCTATCCCCCGTCGCTCTGGCCGGTCGATCCGCAGCCCTTCTTCTACGTCGATGCGTGGTATGCAATCCCGTTCCCGCGCTTCTTCCTCAACAGCGTGATCGTCGCCGCCATGGCGATCGTCGCGAACCTCATCATCAACGCCGCGGCCGGCTTCGCGCTGACCAAGAGCTTCCCGGGCAAGCGCTGGATCATTCTCCTCCTGCTCGCCTGCATGATGATCCCGTTCCACGCGACGATCATCCCGGCCTACCTGATCACGGCCCAGCTCGGCCTCCTCAACACGCATCTCGGCCTGGCGCTGCCGGCCTTCTCGCACATCATCTGCATCTTCCTCTTCAAGGCGAGCTTCGACGCGATTCCGGCGTCGCTCATCCAGGCGGCCAAGATCGACGGCGTGCCGGAATGGCAGATCCTCCTGAAGATCATGCTGCCGCTGGCCAAGCCCGCAGTCGCCACGAACATCATCCTGTCGTTCATCTGGTCCTGGAACGACTTCCTCTGGCCGCTGATCATCGTCCGCGACGTCGAAATGCAGACGCTGCCCCTCGGGCTCTCGACGTTCCTCGCTTATTTCGAGGACACGACCGGCTCGCTCTATGCGTTCTGCGTCATGGTCCTGGCGCCCGGGCTCCTCGTCTTCTTCCTGGCGCAGCGGCAGTTCATCGAGGGTCTCACTTCCGGTGCGAGGAAGGGCTGAGCCGTGGAAGGCTGGAAGAGCTGGCTCGTCAACCGCGTCACCATCACCTTCGGCCTGATCGCCGTGGTGGTCGTCGCCTGGAACCTCTACGTCCAGGCGCATGACGACGGAATCCTTGAGGGCCGGGTGATCGATGCCAGCGGGCAGCCGGTCGAGGGTGCGAAGGTGGTCTTGAGCGAGCGGACCATCGTCAGCCTCGCCCCGATCGCCGAGACCGAGACCGACGGCAATGGCGGCTTTCGTTTCACCGGGCACGATCGCCACGCGCTGGTGCTGACCGTGGAGAAGCCCGAGCTCGGCGAATCCGGCCGGATCGAGGTGCGCCTCTACTTCAAGAACCAGAACCGCCGCCTGAGCTCGCCCGTCGTGCTCGGGGCCGAAGCATGACGACTCCGGCGGACGCGCCGGCCGATGCGCGGATCGTCATCCCGCATGCCGACGATGTCGGCATGTGCCATGGCGCCAACAGGGCCTTCATGGAGCTCGCCGGGCTGGGCTTCGTCACGACGGGCTCCGTCATGGTCCCCTGCCCCTGGTTCAGCGAGATCGCCGACTGGGCCAGGGACCGCGAGGCCGTCGATCTCGGGGTGCATCTCACCCTGACCAGCGAATGGCAGCATTACCGCTGGGGACCGATCTCTACCCGTAGTCCTGCCTCCGGTCTCATCGATGCCGACGGCTATCTGCCACGCCGGGTGCCGGAGCTGCGCGGACGGCTCGACCCGGCAGCCGCCGAGGACGAGATGCGCGCGCAGATCGAGCGTGCCGTCGCCTCGGGCGTGCGGCCGACGCATCTCGACACGCACATGGGTGCCGCAATGGTGCCCGAGCTCGTGGACCGCACCATCGCTCTCGCCGAGGAGTATCGGCTGCCGCTCCTTTTCCCGCGCGAGATCGAGAGCTATCTCGGCGTACTCGAACTCGGCCCCGTGGACCCCGCCTTCTACCTTGAGCGG
>CAZGUW010000108.1:0-14123 GCA_964528705.1 uncultured Geminicoccaceae bacterium | reverse complement strand
AGGTCTTCGGCGGGGTCAGGGCCCTTGTCGACGTCGATTTCGACGTTCTCGAGGGCGAGGTGCATTGCCTCGCCGGCGAGAACGGTTGCGGCAAGAGCACGCTGATCAAGATCGTCAGCGGCGTGCATGCGCCGGAGCCGGGCGCCGTCCTGCGGTTCGCCGGCGAGCGGGTCGAGGGGCTGACGCCCGTCACGGCCCGGCGGCTCGGCATTCAGGTGATCTGGCAGGACCTCGCCCTCTTCCCGGAGATGACGGTCGCCGAGAACATTGCCTTCGAGGCCAATCTCGGCGGCCGGCCGCGCTGGGTCGACTACGGGGCTATGCGCCGGACGGCAGCCGGGGTGCTCGAGCGCCTGGGCGTAGCGTTGCCGACCAACCGGCCGCTCCGCGAGCTCGGCATCGCACAGCGCCAGGTGGTCGCCATTGCCAGAGCGCTCGTCGCCGAGGCGCGCCTCGTCTTCATGGACGAGCCGACGGCGTCGCTCACCCAGGCCGAGACTCGGGCCCTCTTCGAGGTCGTGCACCGGCTGAAGGCCGACGGCATCGCCACGGTCTTCGTCAGCCATCGCCTGGCCGAGGTGCTCGAGATCGCCGAGCGGGTGACCGTGCTGCGGGACGGCCGCAAGGTCGGTGTCTTTCCCGCCGCCGGGCTGACCCAGAACGGCCTCGCCGAGCTGATGACCGGCGAGGCGCACGAGGCGGTGGTGCGCGCCCGGGACCTCACTGCGGCACCGGTGGTTCTCGAGGTCGAGGGGCTCGTCCGCGCCGGGGAGTACGAGGACATCAGCTTTCGTCTGCACGCCGGCGAGATCCTGGGCGTCACGGGCCTGCTCGGCGCCGGGCGGACGGAGGTGGCGGCGACGCTCTTCGGTCTTACGGCCCAGGATCAGGGCGATATCCGCCTCGACGGCGAGCAGCTGGAGCTGGGCTCGAACCGCGACGCGATCCGTGCCGGCATCGCCTATGTCTCGGAGGACCGCCTCTCGCTCGGCCTCGTCCAGCCGCAATCGATCTCGCGCAATGTCGCGATTACCGTGCTCGACCGTCTGCTCGGCCTTTTCGGCCTGCTCGATCCGGCGAGGGAACGCCGGCTGGTCGGCGATTGGGTCGACCGACTTCGGATCAGGATCGGCCGGCCGGAGGATGCGGTGGCGACACTATCCGGCGGCAACCAGCAGCGCGTGGTGCTGGCCAAGTGGCTGGCGATCGAGCCCCGCCTGCTGATCCTGGATTCGCCGACGGTCGGGGTCGACATCGGTGCCCGGGCGGGGATCTTCCAGATCGTCCGCGAGCTGGCGGCAGGCGGCCTCGCCATCCTGATGATCTCCGACGAGATCCCCGAGCTCTACCACAATGCCGACCGCATCCTGCACATGCGGGCCGGGCGGCTGATCGGCGAGTTTCTGCCGGGTGAGGTCCCGATCGAGGCCATCGAGGCGGCCGTCCATGCCTGAGCTCCATTCCTCCGCGGCCGGGCGCCGCTGGCTGCCACGCTCGACCGAGGGCTGGCTCGTAGTCGTCATCCTGGTCTTCGGTGCGTTCCTGGGGGTCGCCACCGACACGTTCCTGACCTTCGCCAACATCTTCGATCTTCTGAACATCAGCGCCTTCAACGCCATCATGGCGGTCGGCCTGCTGGTCGTGCTGGTGGCCGGCGGCATCGACATCTCGTTCGCGGTCGCCGCCTCGGTCGTCCAGTACCTGACGGCGGTCACCGTCATGCAGCTCGGCGGCGGCAACTGGGCCATCGGGCTGATCCTTGCCAGTGCCTTCGGCTTCATGCTGGGTGCCATCAACGCCTCGCTGATCCATTACTTCCGGATCATCTCGATCGTGGTGACCATCGCCACCTTCAACATCTTCTTCGGTCTCCTGATGTTCTTCACCCGCGGCCGGTCGATCTACGACCTGCCGGACTGGCTCTTGGACCGGATCATCGTTTTCGAGTTCGAGACGCCGGGGGGTGATTTCGCATTCCTGACCCTGCCGGTGGTGGTGATGGTGGCGGTCGTCGTCGCCACCTGGTTCTTCCTCAACCGCTCGAGTCTCGGCCGCCAGCTCTACGCCATGGGCGACAATGCGGAGGGTGCGCGGCGGGTCGGCATCAACATCGCCGCCATGCATTTCCTGGCCTATGGCTGGCTCGGCGTCTGTGCCGGGATCGGCGGGCTGATGCAGGCGCACTACGTCCAGGAGGTGGTGCCGAACGCGCTCTACGGGCGCGAGCTCGACGTGCTGGCGGCCGTGGTGCTGGGGGGTGCGCGGCTCGGCGGCGGACGGGGGACGATCCTGGGGGCGCTGCTCGGCGTGACGCTCGTCACCATGACCCAGAACGGGCTGAACCTCATGGGGGTGAGCCCCTATGCCTTCCAGATGGTGGTCGGCCTCGTCATCCTCGTCGCCATCACGATGAGCAATCTGGAGGGCCTCGAGGCGTTCCTTCGGCGCTTCGCCCGTCCGGTTCGGGTGCAGATGCGAGGGAAGGGCTGATGCAGGCCGCGTTCTTCCGGCTGCTGCGTGGCCAGGGCGAGATCCTCGGGCTCCTCGTCTTCTTCGCCGTCGTGCTCGTCTTCTTCGGCCTGACGACGCCGCGCTTCCTCGCTGCCGGCACCTTCCAGTCGATCGCCTTCCAGCTGCCGGAGCTGGGTCTCCTGACGCTCGCCATGCTGCTGCCGATCCTGTCGGGCGGGCTCAATCTCGCGATCACCTTCACCGCTAACATCGCCGGGCTCGCCATGGCCTGGATCATCCAGCTCGGCGGCGGGCCGGAGGCCGGGCTTCTCGTGGTGCTGCTCGGCACGGCGGCAGCACTCGCCGTCGGCGCGCTCGCCGGCGGGGTGATGGGGGTGGTCGTGGCTTTCGTCGGGGCGCATCCGATCCTGGTCTCGCTGGCGATGATGATCTTCCTGCGCGGTCTCGGCGAGTTCCTGACCCGGGGCGGGGACATCTCGGGCTTTCCGCCCTTCGTCGCGGCGATCGGCCACGGCACGGTTCTCGGCGTTCCGCTGCCGCTCCTCATCCTCCTCGTGGCGGCCGTCCTCTGGCAGGTGTTGCTCGGCCGCTCGCGCTTCGGCTTCTCGACCTACATGGCGGGCTCCAATCTCGAAGCGACGCGCTATTCCGGCATCGACACGCGGCGGGTGCTGGTGCTGGTCTATGTGTTGTCGGGTGTCATGAGTGCCGTTGCCGGCATCCTCATGCTGACCCGTTTCAATTCGGTCAGGGTCGGCCACGGCGAGGCCTATCTGCTCATCACCGTGCTCGCCTGCTTTCTCGGCGGCGTGGACCCCTTCGGCGGGTTCGGGCGGACGGCGGCCGTGGTGCTCGCCCTCGTGATCCTCCAGACCATCGCCTCCGGGCTCAATCTGATGGGCGCCCACCAGCATCTGGCGACGGCACTCTGGGGCGTGTTCCTGATCGTCGTCATGGTGGGGCGCTGGCTCTGGCAGCACTGGAGCTGGCGACCGCCGGGGTGAGCGGTGGACGGTGGGACGGTGGGTGCGGGCTTCGGCGCCCTCGCCCGATCCGGTCTGCGCATGTCTGCAAACTGTGTTGGTGGGGACGGACAGGAGGTGGGGCGAGGGGGGCGAGAAGTGCCGGCATCGACCGGTCGAGCCATGCCGCGAACCAGGCGGCGTAGCCGTCGAGGTAGCGTGCCGCCGGGCCGCGGAAGGGGCGGATGAACCGGGCGAGATCGGCGCCGGTAGGCGGATCGTGCGGTCGCTGCGAGGCTGTCGCCGCGGGTCCGGGATACGACCTGCTTTCCGGTCGGTCTGCATCGGTCGGATGATCGAGGAGTCGTGCTGGCGGTGTGCCGCGAAGGGCTGGAATCAGCTCCACGCGGCAGCTGAGGTCGTGTCCGAGGCCGAGGCGGACGGTCCCCTGGTAGGTGGCGAGTGGATGGGGCAGGGGCAGGCCGTGGCGATCGACATCGACCCAGCGGGGGCGGTCCGGCGCCGGGGCCGTTCGGGGCTGGAGATGATGGCGGAGCCATTCCCTCGAGCCCTTGCGTGATTCCCGGATGCGGAGGGTGTCGACCGGCCTTTGATGGTCGGGTTCCGGAGCCTTGGGGCGGACGAGCGCGCCGATGATCTTCTGCCGCCAGCGCCAGACGGTCGTCTTGTCGAGTCCCAGTCGGGCGGCGAGGCGGCGGCAGGATGACGGTCGGTCGCCGGCCATGTCGGCGATGAGGTGCTGGAGCTTGTCCGGCGCGTGGATGCCGGCCGTGAGCTTTCCCGTGGTGGTCGAACAGGTGCGCCGGCAGTCGCCGCAGCGCCATCTGGCATGAGTGTTGCGGGCCCGGCCCCATCGGGTGAGGTCGGGGCCGCCGCAATGGGGGCATTGCCCGGGCGTGGCGGAATCGGGTGGCGGTCGGTCTCCGGCGTTCGGCATGTGGGTACCCCGCGGTGCGAAGCATGACCCGCATGATGCGGCCCGAGGGTTGATGCCGGGTTAAGGCCAACACGGTTTGCAGACATTGTAGGACGTTGGGGCGGGCTGGGGGGGGGCCTGAGGGGGCTCGTGGGGCGTTGGGTGGGGGCCTGGCGGCTTGACCGGGGGCAGGTCTGAAAATAGAACATAATGAGAACATCTGCCCGGAACCGTTCATGGCTGACGCTTCGACTCTCGCGGCCCTGCGGGCGCGCATCCGCAGCCTCGATGGCGGCGGGGCGAGGTTCGGCGCGGCCCGGGCCCGCCTCGGCGACGCCGCCATCGATGCGCATCTGCCCTGGGGCGGGCTGCCCCGGGCCGCCTTGCACGAGATCGGCGGTGGTCTCGCCAGTGGCCTGGCGGCGGCCCTGGCCGGCCGCTTCCTGCGCGGTGCCGGGGCCCTTGTCTGGTGCATGGATGCGGCGCTCGCGGCCCGGCAGGGCGCGCTCCACGGCCCCGGGCTCGCCCGCTTCGGCATCGATCCGACACGGCTGATCCTGGTCCGCTGCCGCCGGGCAGGCGAGGCCCTGTGGGCGGCGCACGAAGCCTTGCGCTCGCCGGCCGTGGCCTGCGTCGTGGCCGAGATCGAAGGGCTCGATCTGCTCGCCGGCCGGCGCCTGCAGCTCGCCGCCGAGGCGGGCGGTGCCGCCGGGCTGCTGCTGCGCTTCGGCCGGGCCGATGTCGCCCCTTCGGCCGCGGTGACCCGCTGGCGGGCGGCGCCCTTCCTTGGCGGTGATCCCGGTGCCCGCCTCTGGCTGCTCGACTTGTGGCGGGTCAAGGGCGGTGTGCCGGCAAGCTGGGTGGTGGAATGGGATGAGAAGACGCTGTCTTTCACTGCAGCTCGTGAACCTGCCGATCGACCGGCTGCGCAGCGCCGCCGCGCGGCGGGGTGAGCGGCTGCCCGAGCCCCTGGCACTTCATGCGCCGGGTGCCCGCGGCCAGGTCCTGACCGCGGTCGACGCCGCGGCCGCCACGGCCGGCCTCGTCCCCGGCCTGCGCCTCGCCGATGCCCGGGCGATCCTGCCCGACCTGGCGCTGGCTCCGGCCGCACCCCTGGCGGACCGCCGCCTGCTCGAGGGCCTGGCCGCCGCCTGCCTCTGCTATACCCCGAACGTCGCCCTCGACGACGGCCCCGGCGGCGAGGGTGACGGCGAAACGGCGGCGCTCCTCCTCGACATCACCGGCTCGGCCCATCTCTTCGGCGGCGAGCAAGGGTTGCTCGACCACATCGCCCGCCGGCTCGACCGGCTGGGCCTCGGCCATCGCCTGGCGGTGGCCGACGGTGCCATGGCGGCCTGGGCCTGGGCGCGTCACGGGGATGGGGGCGTGCTCAGGGGCGAGGCGGCGAAGGCGGCGCTCGCCCGCCTGCCGGTCCAGGCGCTCCGCCTCGACCCGGCGACCACGATCACCCTCGTCCGGCTCGGCCTGCGCCGGGTCGGCCAGCTCCGCGCACTGCCGCAGCGTGCCCTCGTGCGGCGCTTCGGCCGGGCCCCGGTGCTCGCCCTCGACCGGCTGATGGGCGTGACGGAGGCCCCCTTCACCCCCTTGCGCGAGCCGCCTCGCCACGCCGCCGGACTCGCCTGGGTCGAGCCGATCGGCCGGACCGAGGACATCCGGGCCGCCGTGCTCGACCTGCTCCAGCGGCTCGGCCGCGAGCTCGAGCGGGCGGTGGCCGGGGCGCGCCGGCTCGAGCTCCTGCTCTTTCGGGTCGATGGCGAGCTCGCCCGGCTCACCGTCCGCACCGGCCGCCCCAGCCGCGACACGGCGCATCTTCTCAAGCTCTTCGAGCTGCAGCTCGACGGGCTCGATATCGGCTTCGGCATCGAGAGCCTGCGGCTCGAGGTGACCGAGGCGGCACCCCTGACCGCCCGGCAGGTCGACCTGGCGCAGGACCAGGACACGGCCGAGCTGGCGCGGCTGGTCGATCAGCTGCAGGCGCGGCTCGGCCCGGCCGCCGTCCGCCGGCTGGTGCCGGCGGCGAGCCACTGGCCGGAGCATGCCCAGCGCGTCGTCGATCCGGCCGATGCCGAGCCGAACGCCGACGGTCCCTGGCTCGCCGGCCAGCCACGCCCGCTGCGGCTGCTCGACCGCCCGGCGCCGATCGAGGCCATGGCCCCGGTGCCCGACGGCCCGCCGCTCCTGCTGCGCCGCCGCGGCCGGTGCGAACCGGTCCGCTGCGCCAGTGGCCCCGAGCGCCTCGAGCCCGAATGGTGGCGCACCGACCGGCCGACTCCCCGCCCGCGCGATTACTACCGGGTGACCGATGCCGCAGGGCTGGATCTCTGGCTCTACCGCGAAGGCCGCTACGGCGACGCCGAACCGCCGACCTGGCACCTGCATGGGACGTTCGGATGACTGCAAAATGCTGTCATGCTAGACTGAGCCGGCTTCGCAGCATGGCCAGCCTCAAAGCATGGAGTGTCTCGCATGGGCACGCTTACGGTTCGCAATGTCGAGGACGACGTGATCCAGAGCCTCAAGGCCGAGGCGCGCCGTCACAACCGTTCGCTCGAGGCCGAGGTCCGGGAGGTCCTGCGCCGGCATCGCGAACTCGAACGCCGGCCGACCGTCGCCGAGCTTCTGGCCCTGGCCGACAAGGTCGCCGCCATGACGCCCGAGGTGGCGCAGATGGACAGCACCGACCTCTTGCGCGAATCGCGCGAGGAGCGTTGACCGCGCCCATCGTCGTCGATGCGTCCGTCGCGCTCAAATGGGTGATCGACGAGCCGTTGCACACCGCCGCCCGGCAGCTGATTGCCCTGGCGCGGCATCTGACGGCGCCGGACATCATTCATGCGGAGGTCGCGAATGTGTGCCGCAAGAAGGTGCGTCGGGGCGAGCTCGGCAGGGCGCAGGCCGTCCTGGCGCTCGGTGCGATCCGGCAGATCATCGGGGTCGTCGAGCCCACAGGTGCCTATGCCGAGCGCGCCCTGCTTCTGGCGCTGACCCTGGACCACCATGCCTACGACTGCTTCTACCTGGCCCAGGCGGAAGCGCTCGGCGGCGTCCTGGTGACCGCCGACCAGGTCCTCTGGCGCAAGGTCCGGGCCGCACCGCTTCCCATCGACGTGCGGGTCCTGGACGACCCGGCACTGGCCGCGAGCCTGGCTGCCTGGCGCTGAACCCTTGACCGCCTACGCCGAGCTGCAGGTGACCAGCAATTTCTGCTTCCTCAGGGGCGCCTCGCACCCGGAGGAGCTGGTGGAGCGCGCCCGGGAGCTGGGGCTCGCCGCCCTTGCGGTCACCGACCGCAACAGCTTCGCCGGGCTGGTGCGGGCGCATGTCAAGGCGAAGGAGCTGGGGCTCCGCTTCCTGCCGGGCGTGCGGCTCGATCTCGCGGACGGCCCGTCGCTTCTCGCCTGGCCCATGGACAAGCCGGCCTACAGCCGCCTCTCGCGCCTCCTGACGCTCGGCCGGCGGCGGGCGGCGAAGGGCAGCTGCCTGCTCCATCTCGCCGACGTGATGGCGCATGACGAGGGGCAGGTCTTCGCCGTCATCGATCCCGATCCCACGACGCTTCAGATGCTGGCCGGGCGCTGGGGCGACCGGCTCTATCTCGTCGCCACGCACCGCCTCGACGGCGGCGACCGTGACCGCCTCGCCGGCCTCGCGACCATGGCCCGGGCTACCGGCGTGCGCCTGCTCGCCACCAATGACGTGCATTATCATGTGCCGGGGCGGCGCCCGCTCCAGGACGTCGTCACCTGCATCCGCGAGCACTGCACCATCGCCGCGGCCGGCGGCCGGCTCTTCGCCAATGCCGAGCGGCACCTCAAGCCCGCGGCCGAGATGGCCCGGCTCTTCGCCGACTGGCCCGAGGCGCTGTCCAGCGGCCTCGAGATCGTCGACCGCTGCACCTTCTCGATGGACGAGCTGGCCTACGACTACCCGGTCGAGGCGAGCTATGACGGCCGCACCCCGCAGGAGGAGCTCGAGCGCCTGACCTGGGCGGGCGCCGTCGAGCGCTATGGCGACCCGGTGCCGGAGAAGATCCGGCGCATCCTGGCGCACGAGCTGGCGCTGATCGCCGAGCTCTCCTATGCGCCCTATTTCCTCACGGTCCACGAGATCGTCAGCTTCGCCCGCTCGCGCGCCATTCTCTGCCAGGGCAGGGGCTCGGCGGCGAACTCGGCCGTCTGCTTCGTCCTTGGCATCACCGCGGTCGACCCGGCCCGGATCGACCTCCTCTTCGAGCGCTTCATCTCGGCCGAGCGCAACGAACCACCCGACATCGACGTCGACTTCGAGCACGAGCGCCGCGAGGAGGTGATCCAGCACATCTACGAGCACTACGGCCGCGACCATGCGGCGCTGACCGCCACCGTCATCCGTTACCGGGCGAAGAGTGCCATGCGCGAGGTCGGCAAGGTCATGGGGCTCTCGGCCGATATCCTGGACGCGCTCTCGAAATCGGTCTGGGGCTATGGCCGGGACGGGCTCCGGCTCGACTATGTGAGCGAGGCCGGGCTCGATCCGAAGGACCCTCTGGTCCTCAAGACGATGGCCCTCGCCGAGGAGCTGATCGACACGCCCCGGCACCTCTCGCAGCATGTGGGCGGCTTCGTCATCGCGAGGAGCCCGCTCTCGGACCTCGTGCCGATCGAGAACGCCGCGATGGCCGACCGCACCGTGATCGAGTGGGACAAGGACGACATCGACGCGCTCGGCATGCTCAAGATCGACGTGCTCGCGCTCGGCATGCTGACCTGCATCAGGAAGGCCTTCGACCTCCTGCGGCACTCCTATGGCATCAGGATCGACCTTCCGTCCGTGCCGCCGGAGGACCCGGCCGTCTACGAGATGCTGCAGGACGCCGATTCGGTGGGCGTCTTCCAGGTCGAATCGCGGGCGCAGATGTCCATGCTGCCGAGGCTCAGGCCGCGCAGCTTCTACGATCTCGTCATCGAGGTGGCGATCGTCCGGCCGGGACCCATCCAGGGCGACATGGTCCACCCCTATCTCCGCCGGCGCGAGGGCAACGAACCGGTCGAGTTCCCCTCGGTCGAGCTCGAGGAGGTGCTGGGCAAGACCATGGGGGTGCCGCTCTTCCAGGAGCAGGCGATGCAGATCGCCATCGTCGCCGCCGGCTTCACGGCCAGCGAGGCCGACGGGCTCAGGCGGGCCATGGCGACCTTCAAGCGGCGCGGCCAGCTCGATCGCTACCAGGCCAAGCTGATCGAGGGCATGACCGCGAGAGGATACGACGCCGAATTCGCCGAGCGCTGCTTCAGGCAGATCGAGGGCTTCGGCTATTACGGCTTTCCCGAGAGCCACGCCGCCAGCTTCGCGCTGCTCGTCTACGTCTCCGCCTGGCTCAAGTGCCACTACCCGGACGTCTTCTGTGCGGCCATCCTCAACAGCCAGCCCATGGGCTTCTACGCCCCGGCGCAGCTGGTGCGCGATGCCGTCGACCATGGCGTCGAGGTCCGGCCGGTCGATGTCAACCGGAGCTTCTGGGACAGCACGCTCGAGCCGCTGGCCCGCCGGCGCGGGCCCTTGAAGACCGCCGTCCGGCTCGGGTTCCGCCAGATCAAGGGGCTCGGCGAGGCGGCCGCGCTCCGCCTCGTCACCGCCCGGCTCAAGCCCTACAGCAGCCCGGCCGAGCTGCAGCGCCGGGCCGGGCTCGACCACGCCACGCTCGCCCGCCTCGCCGAGGCGGACGCCTTCCGCTCCATGGCCATGGACCGCCGCCAGGCGCTCTGGGCGGTGCAGGCGCTGCCGGACGGCGAGCTGCCGCTCTTCGCCGCGGCGGAGGATGGCCCGGGCTTCCCCGGCTCCAATCTGGCACCCCTGGAGCATGCCGACGAGCCCTGGGCCGAGCTGCCGGAGATGGGGCTCGGCGAGCATGTCATCGAGGATTATACGACCCTTCGCCTGTCCCTGAAGGCGCACCCGATGGCGCTTCTCCGCGACCACCTCCGGCCGCGCCGGCTGGCGACCGCACGCGACCTCTGGTCGATCCCGCCCGGCCGCCGCATCGCCATCGCCGGTCTCGTCATCGTCCGCCAGCGCCCGGGCAGTGCCAAGGGCGTCATCTTCGCCACGCTCGAGGACGAGACGGGCTTCGCCAACATCATCGTCTGGCCCAGGGTCTTCGAGCGCTACCGGCCGATCGTCATGCGCACCCGCCTGCTTGAGGCGAGCGGCCGGCTGCAGCGCGAGGGCCGGGTCATCCACCTCGTCGCCGACCGGCTCACCGACCTCACGCCCGAGCTCCACGTCCTGACCCGGGACAGCATCGATCCCGCGGCCTTCGCCGATTCACTGGATCGCGCGATGAGCCCCGCCGACGAGTTCAAGCGGGCAGTGCCCGACCCCCGGGACGCCATGCCCAAGGGACGGAACTTTCACTGAGGCGTGGCGGTCCCGGACCCCCTTTCGCGAGCGACGAAGTCCTGCACGTCCTCAACGATCCGTGCCGGCCGGGCGAGGAAGCGGTCGAGGGGCGTCAGCAGGACGTCGCCGGGCTCCTCGCCCGAGGTGACGAGGCGGCCGAGCCAGGACATGCGGCCGAGGCCGTAGCGCTCGGGGTGGTCGATGGCGAGCGCCAGAAAGGCGTGCGTGCGGTTCTTCGACCGGCGCCAGACGAGGCGGGCCGCACCGATGGCCGACCACGGCACCAGGGTGCGACGTCGGCCTTCCAGCACCAGGCCGTCCGGGCCGAGCTCGAGGCGGAGGCCCGCGGGCTGCGTCCAGCCGACGAGCAGGCAGGCGAAGAGCCCCGCCGCCAGCGCACCCGGCAGGCCGAGCCAGGGGAGAAAGGCGGGCAGCATGATGCTGGCAATGGCGGCGGTGAACATGCCCCAGGCGATCGGCATCAGGGCCGAGGCAAGCGGCCCCACCCGATGCACGATGCGCCCGGCCGCCGGGCTGTCGGGCGGGCGGCTGCGAAACCTGGCCTTCTCCAGCCGTTCGACCAGGCAGGCGAGGAGCAGCAGGGCGCCACCACCGAGCAGCACGAAGCGCGGCTCGGCCGGCCAGCGCAGGTGCTTATGCAGCTCGGGCACCAGCGGATGGGCCGCCCAGCCTGCCACGACGGCACCCAGCAGCACGACGAGCACGAGCCGCAGCTGGCCGCTTTCCTCTTTCGTTTCCGCCAAAGGCCCCGTTCCGCCGCAAGAGATCGCCGCAGTCTGCCGGACGGGGATGAAGGAAGTATTGCGCCCCCTCGGCCTCAGGCGATGTCCGGCACGTCCCAGATTTCCCCAGGTCGCAGCGGGCGGAAGCGTTCGGGTGCCAGGCTTCGGGCCGCACGAGCGGCCTCGAGGGCGTGCAGCGGGGCCTCGATGGGCTCGTCGGTGAGCTGGAACGTGCCCCAGTGGATGCCGGCGGCGTGGGCGGCACCGCAATCGAGGAGCCCGGCTACGGCCTCCTCCGGGTTCTGGTGCTGCGGTGCCATGAACCAGCGCGGCTCGTAGGCGCCGACCGGCAGGACGGCCGCCCGGAACTGCCCGTGGCGCGCCTGCGCCGCGCGGTAGTTGCGGCCATCGTCGAAGCCCGTGTCGCCGACGTGGTAGAGCCGGCCGGCCGGCCCCTCGATCACGAAGGCGGCCCAGAGCGCCATGCGGCGATCACCGAGCCCACGGGCCGACCAGTGGTGGCAGGGCTCGAGGTGGAAGGTCAGGGGACCGTGGCCGAGGCTCTGCCCCCAGTCCCGGGCCTCGACCCGCATCGCCGGCACGGCTGCCTTGATGATCGTGTCGTTGCCGAACGGTGTGAGCACCAGGGGATCGTGCGCCTGCTGCAGCAGGGCCAGGGTCGCCACGTCGAGATGATCGTAGTGGTTGTGAGTGACCAGCACGACGTCGATGGGGGGCAGGCGGTCGAAGGCGATGCCGGGCGCATTGACGCGCTTCGGGCCGATGAAGCTCCAGGGGCTGGCGCGCTCGGACCAGACCGGGTCGGTCAGGATGTTGAGCCCGCCGGTCTGGATCAGCAGCGTCGCATGGCCGACCATGGTCAGCCGCAGTGCTTCCGGCGGCAGGCGCTCCGCCGGCACGGCGGCAGGATGGGGGCTCGGGTATTCCGCCGGCCATTCGGCCTTGTCGCCGCCGAGCTTCCATCTGAGGAAATCGCCGAAGCCCTTCGGGGCCGTGCCGCCCGGGTTGAAGAAGGTGTGGCCGTCGAAATGGTCGCTGACCGGCCCCTGGTAGTACGGGTTCTCGCTGGCACCGGCCGTGGCGCAGGCCGAGAGCAAGGTCGGCAGGGCGGCGAGTCCGAGGGACTGGAGAAGGTGACGCCTGTTCATGCGGCCGCAATTAAGGCATTGCGCGGCCGGGTCAAGCCGGGGCAAAAGCCCGGCTTTCCGCTTTGCCAAGCCGGAACCGAGGCGCCATAGTCTGGTGCTTCCGACGGGGAGATAGCATGCGCCAAGTGACCGTTGCCGCCACCCAGATGCCCTGTGGCCCGGACCGGGCGAGCAATGTTGCCGGGGCCGAGAGCCTGGTGCGTCGCGCCGCCGCCGCGGGCGCGCAGATCGTGCTGCTGCAGGAGCTCTTCGAATCGGTCTATTTCTGCAAGGACCAGTCGCCGGCGCATTTCGCGCTCGCCTATTCGTTCGAGGGCCACCCGCTGCTTGCCCGCATGAGCCGGCTCGCCGCCGAGCTCGGCGTCGTCCTGCCCGTCAGCTTCTTCGAGCGGGCCAATACCGCCTACTTCAACTCGCTGGCGATGATCGATGCCGACGGCAAGGTGATGGGGGTCTATCGCAAGAGCCACATCCCGGACGGTCCTGGTTATCAGGAGAAGTACTACTTCTCGCCGGGCGATACCGGTTTCCGCATCTGGCAGACCAGGTTCGGCTGCCTCGGCGTCGGCATCTGCTGGGACCAGTGGTTCCCGGAGGCGGCGCGGGCCATGGCGGTGATGGGCGCGGAGCTGCTCTTCTACCCGACGGCCATCGGCAGCGAGCCGCAGGACCCGCGGCTCGACAGCCGCGAGCACTGGCGCCGGGCCATGCAGGGCCATGCGGCGAGCAACTGCATGCCGGTCATCGCGTCGAACCGGATCGGCCGCGAGGTCGGCGAAAATTGTGCCATCACCTTCTATGGCAGCTCGTTCATCACGGACGCCACGGGCGGGATCACCGCCGAGCTGGGCGACGAGCCGGGCCTCGTCACCGCCAGCTTCGATCTCGACGAACTGGCCCGGACCCGCGCTGCCTGGGGTCTCTTCCGCGACCGCCGGCCGGACCTCTATCTGCCGCTCCTCACCCTCGACGGCCGCGACGCCGGCCTGTGAGCCTTAGTCCTCGAGAAAGCGCTCGAACGCGGCCTCGTAGTCGGGGTGCCAGCGCGAGAGCGGCGGCCGGTTCTCGGCAATGTCGCCGGCGGCCCAGAGGATCCGCTTGGCGTCGAGCTCGCGGCTGACGTCGTTATCCGGGCAGAGGATGTAGAAGTCGTTCCGCGCCATGCCCTGCAGGAGCTCGTCGATGACCTGCTCCGGCAGCCAGGCGCCGGCCGGCTTCTCCTTGTGCCGGACGCGGGTGAAGCCGGTGAAGGTGAAGCCCGGGATCAGCAGGTGCGCCGTGACCCTGCAGCCCTCGATGTTGCGCAGCTCGTGCGCCAGGGCCTCGGTCGCGACCTTCACGCCGGCCTTGCTGACATTGTAGGCGGTGTCACCGGGCGGGCAGGTGATGCCCTGCTTCGATCCGGTCGAGACGATCGCGCCCGTGGTTTCTTGCGCGATCATGG
>CAZGUW010000107.1:0-14137 GCA_964528705.1 uncultured Geminicoccaceae bacterium | reverse complement strand
GGGCGAAACGCGATGCTCCTGACGGTGCGAAGCAACTGGGCGCTGCTGCTCGGCATCGGGCTCCTGATGCTCGGCCACGGCCTGCAGAACACCCTGCTCGGCGTGCGCGCCAGCATCGAGGGCTTCCCCACCTCGGTCACCGGCATCGTCATGTCGGGTTACTCGATCGGCTTTCTCGTCTCGGCCATCGTGACACCGAAGCTGGTCGCCAATGTCGGCCATGTCCGCGTCTTCGCCGCGTTCACGGCACTCGCCTCCTCGGCGATCCTGGCCCACGCCCTCCTGCTCGAGCCCATCTCGTGGTTCGTGCTGCGTTTCCTCACGGGTGTCTGCATGAGCGGCGCCTATGTCGTGGCCGAGAGCTGGCTCAACCGGGCCGCCACCAACGAGGACCGCGGCTCGCTGCTGTCTGTCTACATGCTGGTCCAGCTCTCCGCCTGGGCCGGCGGGCAGCTCCTGCTCAATGCCGCCGACCCGGGCGGGTTTCGCCTCTTCATCGGCGTCTCGGTCCTGCTCTCGATCGCCGTCGTGCCGATGCTCCTGACGGCGAGCCCGGCGCCGGCGACGGCTGCCGCGCGCAGCTTCGGCCTGATCAAGCTCTACCAGAGCTCGCCCCTCGGCTTTGTCGGCATGTTCGGCGTCGGCCTGAGCCAGGGCGCCTTCTTCGCCATGGGTGCCGTCTTCGCGGGGGCGATCGGCCTCGACGTTGGCGGCATCTCGCTCTTCATGGCGCTCGCCATCGTCGGCGGTGTGCTGCTGCAGTGGCCGGTCGGCCGGCTCTCGGACCGGCTCGACCGGCGCCGCGTGCTGACCGGCACGACCATCTTCGCCGGGCTCGCCACCGGCATCGTCGTCCTCGCCGGAACGGGCACGTTCCCGATCGTCGCCGCTGCGTTCTTCCTCTACGGCGGCATGTGCCTGCCCATGTATGCGCTCTGCATCGCCCACACCAACGACAACCTCGACGCGGAGGACATGGTGGGTGCCAGTGGCACGCTCGTCCTCGTCGTCGGCATCGGCATGGTGCTGGGCCCGCCTCTGGCGGCGGCGGCCATGGACCTGCAGGGTCCGGTCGGCTTCGCCTCCTTCTTCACCATCGTCCATCTCGGGATCGGTGCCTTCGCGTTCTACCGGATGACGCGCCGCGCGCCGGTGCCCATGGAGGAGCAGGGGCAGCATATCTTCGCCCCGCAGCCGAGCCCGGTAGCCGCCGTGCTGGTCCAGGAAACGGCAATCGGCCAGCAGGAAGCGAAGGACCACACCGAGCCGGCGCAATCTTCGCTCGCGTCGCCGGCCGGTCAGGGTTATAATTAGCTGGTCTGTCAGTGCTGAAGGTCGCTTTCGAAACTTGTCCGCGTCCAGTATTCGCAGCGTTTATTCCGAGCGCGCTCGAACGAAACACCGCCGTCGCGAACCCTCGTCGTCGCCATTTCGTGGTGGCGGCGTTCGGTCGTGCGCTGCGGATGCGGTGGCGGCCAAGGCTTCGTGCTCTACCTCAGGGCTTGGCCTCGACTCCTTGTTTCTCCACTCAGGAGCGGCTCGATGAGCAGCAAGATCTTTGTCGCTAACTTCCCCTTCAGCACGACGTCCGAGGATCTACAGGACCTCTTCGGGCAGCACGGAGAAGTCGTTTCCGCAAAGGTCGCGACAGACCGGGAAACCGGCCGGAGTCGCGGCTTCGGCTTCGTCGAGATGGCGACACCCGCGGCTGCAGGAGCTGCCATTCAGCAGCTCAACGGTTACGACCTGGGCGGCCGGCCGCTTGCGGTGCGCGTTGCCGAGGACCGGGGCGGCGGCCGCGGCCCCGGCGGTCCGGGTGGCGGGCGTGGGCCCGGCGGACCCGGTGGCGGGCCGCGTCGCGACAATTTCGGCCGGCCGCCGCGCCGCCAGTTCTGAGCCTGCCGCTGCTCTTGGGCTGTCGGGCGTCCCTCGGGGAGCCCGGTGCCGGCAGCCCGTTGCAGCCGCCGCTCCGCCCGCCTACATGACCGCAGGGCGGCAAGCCGCTGCCGCGGCCGGCAGGGCCGAATCCGGGCATCATTATGATCGTCGAGCTCAACGCACGTTCGCGGGAAGTCTTCCGCCAGATCGTCGACGCCTACATGGCGACCGGCGAGCCGGTCGGCTCGCGCACGGTCTCGCGTAGGCTCGACGACCAGCTCTCGCCGGCCACCGTCCGCAACGTCATGGCCGACCTCGAGGAGGCCGGCCTGCTCTGTGCGCCGCACACCTCCGCCGGCCGCCTGCCGACCGATGCGGGGCTGCGGCTCTATGTCGACGGGCTGCTCGAGCTCGGCGGCCTGTCCGCGGACGACCGGCTGCGCATCGACACGCAATGTGCCGTGGCCGGGCGGAGCATCGAGGCCGTGCTCGAGGACGCCACCGAGACGCTTTCCGGGCTCTCGCGCTATGCCGGCCTCGTCATAGCACCCACGACCCGGCGGCCCTACAAGCATATCGAGTTCGTGCCGCTGAGCCCGGGCCGGGCGCTGGTCGTCACCGTCTCCGATGGCGGCATGGTCGAGAACCGGGTGATCGAGATCCCCATCGGGATGTCGCCGGGCACCCTGGTCGAAGCCGGCAACTACCTGACGGCGCGGCTCGCCGGGCGTACCTTCGCCGAGGCCAGGGCGGAGATCGAGGCGGAGATCGAGAAGCGGCAGGGCGAGCTCGACGAGCTGACCCAGAAGGTCGTCGCGTCCGGCCTCGCGACCTGGGGCGGCGACGACGCGAGCGAGGGCGGCACGCTACTTGTGCGTGGCCATGCCAACCTGCTCGACGACGTCAGCACGCTGGTCGATCTCGAACGCATCCGCCACCTCTTCACCGCGCTCGAGACCAAGCGCAGCTTCGTCAAGTTGATCGAGCTCTCCGACGCGGGTAAGGGCGTGCAGATCTTCATCGGCGCCGAGAACGAGCTGTTCGCGCATAGCGGCTGCTCGGCCATCATCGCCCCCTTCCGGGCTGGTGACAGCGCCGGCAAGGCACCATCTGTGGTCGGGGCGATCGGCGTGATCGGCCCGACGCGCATGAACTATTCGAGGATCATCCCGATGGTCGACCACACGGCCCGGGTGATCAGCCGCCTCCTAGGCAGCCCCAACAGCGAGAAGGACTGATGCAACAGGACGTCGACAAGCCGGAAACCGAGCCCGGCGCCGAGGCCACGCCCGAGGCGCGCGAGGAGGCCAGTGCCAAGACCGGGCCGGAGAGCGATGCCGCCGCCGAGATCGCCGATCTCAAGGACAAGCTCCTGCGCGCGCTGGCCGATACCGAGAACCTGCGGCGCCGGCACACGCGCGAGCTCGAGGAGGCGCGACGCTACGCGATGACCGGCTTCGCGCGCGATCTCCTCGACGTCGCCGACAACATGCGTCGCGCGATCGCCGCGGTGCCGGCCAATGCGCGCGAGGAGAACGAGCTCGTGGCGAACCTGCTCGAGGGCGTGGAGCTCACCGAGCGCAGCCTGCTCGCCGCCTTCGACAAGCACAAGGTGGCGCGCGTCGCTCCCGAGCGTGGCGACAAGTTCGATCACAACCGCCACCAGGCGATGTTCGAGATGCCGTCCGCCGACTTGCCGCCCGGGCACATCGCCGAGGTGATGCAGACCGGCTGGGTCCTGGCCGACCGGCTCCTGCGCCCGGCCATGGTGGGCGTCACCAAGGCGATGCCCAAGCCGGCGGACGAGGTCCCGGCCAACGGGACCGCCAATCAGGACGAGTCCACGCGTGGCTCGACCGTCGACACGCGCGCCTGAGCCACCGACTTCCATTCTTTTTTCAATCGAGGAACGGTCATGACCGGCAATCCCAAGAAGGTGGTGCTCGCCTATTCCGGCGGCCTCGACACCTCGGTCATCCTGCGCTGGCTGCAGGACACCTATGACTGCGAGGTCGTCACCTTCACCGCCGATCTAGGCCAGGGCGAGGAGCTGGAGCCGGCCCGCGCCAAGGCCGAGATGATGGGGGTGAAGGAGATCCACATCGAGGATCTCCAGGAGGAGTTCGTCCGCGACTTCGTCTTCCCGATGTTCCGCGCCAACACCGTCTACGAGGGGACCTATCTCCTCGGCACCTCGATCGCCCGGCCGCTGATCGCGAAGCGGCTGATCGAGATTGCGCATCAGGTCGGCGCCGACGCTGTGGCGCACGGCGCGACCGGCAAGGGCAACGACCAGGTCCGCTTCGAGCTCGGCTGCTACGCCCTCGACCCGCACATCAAGGTCATCGCCCCCTGGCGGCTCTGGGACCTGAACTCCCGCGACCGGCTGATCCAGTATGCCGAGAGCCGGCAGATCCCGATCCCGCGCGGCAAGCGGGGCACGCCGCCCTATTCGACCGACGCCAACCTCCTGCACATCTCCTACGAGGGTCTGGCGCTTGAGGATCCCTGGATCGAGGCGGACGAGGAGATGTTCACCCGCTCCGTCAGCCCCGAGCTGGCACCCGAGCGGCCGACCTATGTCGAGATCGGCTTCGAGCACGGCGACGCCGTCTCGGTGGACGGCGAGCCGCTCTCGCCCGCCAACCTGCTGCGCCGACTCAACGATCTCGCCGGGGCGAACGGCATCGGCCGGCTCGATCTGGTCGAGAACCGCTATGTCGGGATGAAGAGCCGGGGCGTCTACGAGACGCCCGGCGGCACGCTGCTGCTCGCCGCCCATCGCGGCATCGAGAGCATTACCCTCGACCGCGGTGCGGCGCACCTCAAGGACGAGCTGATGCCGCGCTATGCCGAGCTGATCTACAACGGCTACTGGTTCAGCCCCGAGCGCGAGATGCTCCAGGCCCTGATCGACCGGAGCCAGGGCCCGGTCACCGGCACTGTCCGCCTCAAGCTCTACAAGGGCAGCGCTACCGTGGTCGGCCGCAAGGCGCCGCAGAGCCTTTACAGCGAGGACTACGCCACCTTCGAAGCCGATACCGTGTACGACCAGAAGGACGCCGAGGGCTTCATCAAGCTCAACGCGCTCCGCCTACGCATCGGCGCGCTCGCCCGCCGCTAGCTCGCGCAGCGTCTCGCGCAGCAGCGGCCGACCGCCCGGACGCCAGCCCAGCGCATGCAGGCCTTGGCATGTCATGACGCGGGTCGGTGGCACGGCGCGGGGCAGGGGGGCCGTGAGCCCGGCGAGCCCCAGGATCTCCCGACGGGTGACGGTCACGTCGCTGCAGTTGAAGCTGCGGCCCGAAGCGCGGTCGTCCACAGCCAGCCGCCAGACCGCATCCGCGACGTCGGCGCCGTGCACTTCGGTGGTGGCCCGGTCGGTCGTCGGCAGCCGGCCATGCCGGGCCTCGGCGATCAGCTCGTGCCACTTGCTGGCGTGCATCGGTTGCCTGACGCCGTAGACGCCGGTTGGTCGAAGGGCTGCGACATGCCAGCCCTCGCCAAGGCCGAGGGTCGAGACGAAGGCCTCGAGCGCCGCCTTGACGGCCCCGTAGAGTGTGGTCGGGCGCACCGGCGCGTCGTCGTCGACGAAGTCCCGGTCCAGCCCGTCGAAGACGGCGCGGCTGGAGAGCACGACGGCACGAGCCACCCCGGCCTCGCGCGCGACCCGCAGGAGCTCGAGGCTGCCTTTGAGGTTGGCGCGGACGAAGCCCTCGGCGTCGTCACCCTCGCCCCCCCGAAAACGGCCGGGGATGTGGGCGAGGGCGGCGTGGATCAGGAGATCGGCGCCGGCGCAGACGGCCTGCGCGGCACCCGGCTCGCCGAGCCGGCCGGGAACGCCCGTGACCCCCTGCGGCAAGGGCGAGGCGCCCTGCCAGGCCTGGACGCGGCAGCCACGGCGCAAGAGGTCGCGTGCAATGAATTGGCCAAGATAGCCGGACGCACCGGTGAGGGCCACCCTCATTCCACCCCCGGCGGCAGTGGCCGTCCGTCGTGGATGGCCCACCAGAGGTCGATCAGCGGTCGCAGCTTGTCCGCCTTGGGATGCGGCAGCGCCCAGGGTTTCTCATACTGGTAGTGGATCACCCGGATGGCCGGCCAGTGCCAGAGTCCGGGCAGATTGAAGTAGACATACTGCAGGGCGTTCATCGTCCAGGGCAGGCCGTGCCAGTCCGGGAAGTAGCGCTCGAGGAAGCTCTGGTCGGTGCGCCGCCAGAATGTCGAGCCGTCGTCCAGCCTGTCGAGCATGGCAGCAAAGGTCCGCGCATCCGGACGGGCGACGAAAACGCCGGAGTTCAGCCGGTGGAAGTCGGCGAGCGTCTCGTAGAGATTGGGGGCGGCGGCGAACTCGGGATAGCGCATCAGCCGGTCGACGGACCGTAGCACCAGCGTGTCGGCATCGAGGAAGACGATGCGGTCGTACGCCTCGAGCTCCCAGAGCCTGAGCTTGACGAAATTGTCGAGCGGGTCGTGGAAGCCCGGCTTCTCGCCCTTCGTGAAGGGGGCCGCCGCGTGCTGGGCGGTGCGGGCATGGCGGGCCGCGAAGCCCGCCGAGAGCGGCAGGTGGTCGACCTCGAGGATGCGGCAGCCCTCGCGCTCGAGGGCGTCGAGCCCGGCGAGGCGCCCGCTCGTCGTCAGCACCACGAGCGGGAAGGGCGTGGCCAGCCGCCTGAGCGAGCGGGCGAGCGTCAGCGCACCCGTCGCATAGTCGGCATTGGTGACCAGCGTGACGTAGGCGCCGGGCTCAGCCATTCGCGACTCGAAGCTGCGGCCGTGCCGCCGCCGCGAGCTCCTCGCCGATCGCCGTGGTCCAGGCGGACAGGCAGGGAATCCGGCGCATGTCCACCCGGTCCTTGTGCGCCCGAGCGATGTCGATCACCTCCGCGAGGAGCCCGTTCGCGAGGGTCGTCGGCTCGAGTCCGAGGGCGAGGAACTGCTCGTTCTCGACGACCAGATCGTTCTCGGCCGCCTCCTTGCGCGGGTTGGCGACATGCGTGACCCGCGCCCCCGTCATTCCGGCCACCAGGTTCGCGAGATCGCGCACGCGATGGGTCTCGGTCATCTGGTTGAAGATCTTGACCCGCTCGCCTTTGGCTGGCGGGCTCGCCAGCGCCAGCTCGATGCAACGCACCGAATCGCGAATGTGGATGAAGGCGCGGGTCTGGCCGCCGGTGCCGTGCACCGTCAGCGGATGACCGATCGCCGCCTGGATCAGCAACCGGTTGAGCACGGTGCCGTAGTCGCCGTCATAATCGAAGCGGTTCACGAGCCGCGGATCGCTCAGGGTCTCGGGCGTGTTGGTGCCCCAGACGATGCCCTGGTGCAGGTCGGTGATCCGCAGACCGTCATTCTTCGCATAGTAGGCGAAGAGGAGCTGATCCAGGCACTTGGTCATGTGATAGACGCTGCCCGGATTCGCCGGGTAGAGGATCTCCTGATCCACCCGCCGGCCCGGCGCGAGCTCGAGCTTGATGTCGAGATAGCCCTCGGGGATCGGCGCGCCGACCGAGCTGTAGCCATAGACCCCCATCGTCCCGAGATGGACGAGATGCGTGTCCAGGCCGAGCTCGACCAGCGCGCACAGCAGGTTGTGCGTGGCCCGGACATTGTTGTCGACCGTGTAGCGCTTGTGGCGCGGCGACTTCATCGAATAGGGCGCAGCCCGCTGCTCGGCGAGGTGGACCACGGCGTCGGGGCGGAAGCGGGCGAGCCAGTCGCGCAGCGCGTCATAATCCTCGGCGAGGTCGATCCGCTCGAGGCCGACACTGCGGCCGGTGCCCTGCTCCCAGGCGTCGCGGCGCTCCTTGGGGCTGGTGATGGGGGTCAGCGACTGGACGTCCAGCTCGCCGTCGATGGCGCGGCGGACGAGGCTGTCGACGATCACCACCTCGTGCCCCCTGGCCGAGAGATGCAGGGTCGCAGGCCAGCCGACGAAGCCGTCGCCGCCGAGGATGCCGATGCGCATGAGCCAACTCCCTTGGATGAAGGACGGGGCTCCATTGCGCGCATCAGGCGACAGTTTCGTGGCAGGCAAGGCCGACCGGGCCGCAGCGTGACTTGTGAGCCATGGCTCCAGCCACGGCCGCCGAAACCGGGCGAGGCCGGAGCACGATCGCGGACCGGGATCAAGAATTCTACTATTGGTTGAATTTCATTAACAATATGTTACACATACGACAATGAGGGCCACTCGCCGGCAAGAGTGAAGAGGCCCCGTATAGGCATCGAAGGGCGTAAAAATGGCCGATGATTTGACACTCTGCGACCGGCAGGGGGCCGACGGGGTCGCTGTCCGGGGCGGCATAATCGAATACCCGACACACCATGCGCATCATGCGGGACTCGCGGAATCGCCCGTGCTTGCCACGTTCGGCCAGCTCGCGACCGCGCAGCCCGGCCGGACCCAGGACTGGGACTACTGGCGGCGGCTCCGGCGACGCTTCGTCGACGGCGGCATCGAGGTGCTGACGGACTGCGAGGTTCTCGAGATCTTCCTCGCGATATCGAGTCCGAAGCCGAAGCGGCAGCACGAGCTCGCCAACGCCCTGATCGCGCGATTCGGCAACCTCGCCGGCGTCGTGCACGCGAATCTCCGCCATCTGATGGAGTTCACGACCGAGAACCGCAGGACCACCTACAAGGCGATAGCGCTGCTGAAATGCGTGCATGTCACGGCGGTCCGGCTGCTGCGCGGCGATGTCGTCGATCGGCCGATCATCTCCTCGTCGGAGGCCGTGCTCAAATACTGCATGGCCCGCTTCTCCTATCTCGGGCACGAGGAGTTCCACATCCTCTTCCTCAACCGCAAGAACATGCTGATCCTCGACGAGGCGCAGCAACGCGGCACCATCGATCATGTCCCGCTCTACCCGCGCGAGGTTGCGAGGCGGTGCCTGGAGATCGGTGCCTCGGCGATCGTGATGATCCACAACCATCCGAGCGGCGACCCCACGCCCTCGGACTCCGACATCGAGCTGACGCGCAAGGTGGTCGACGCGCTTCGGGTCTTCGACGTCCAGGTGCACGACCATTTCATCATCGGCCTCGGCCGTCATGCCAGCCTGCGGGCCATGGGGCTTTTCTAGCCGGTTGGCGCCGGTCGTTCGGGCTCGCGGGAACCGGTGCGTCAGGCGGCCCGGTTCTCGGTCGCCCGGACGATCTCGACGATGTCCTCCATGATCCGCGGGATGGCGAAGTCCTTGGGCGTGTAGACCCGGGCGACGCCGCAGGCGAGCAGCGCCTTCGCATCCTCCGGCGGGATGATGCCGCCGACGACCACGGGGATGTCGCCGATGCCGGCCTTCTGCATCCGCGCCATGACCTCCTCGACCAGCTGCAGGTGCGAGCCCGAGAGGATCGAGAGCCCGACGACATGCACCGCCTCCTCGAGCGCCGTGCCGACGATCCGCGCCGGGGCCAGGCGAATGCCCTCGAAGACCACGTCCATGCCGCTATCGCGCGCTGCCACCGCGATCTGCTCCGCACCGTTGGAATGCCCGTCGAGGCCGGGCTTGCCGACCAGGATCTTGAGCCGGCGGCCGGTGGACCGCGCCATCGCCTCGACCCGGGCACGAACCGGGGCCAGCGTGTCGCCGGCGCCGTCCGTACGGGCCCCCGCGATACCCGTAGGGGCCCGGTACTCGCCGAAGATGCGGCGCAGGCAGCCCGCCCACTCGCCCGTGGTGACACCGGCATGGGCGCAGGCGATCGAGGCCGGCATGACGTTTTCGCCATCACGTGCGGCACGATCCAGACCGGCGAGCGCCGCCTCCACCGCCCCGGCGTCGCGTCGCGCCCGATGCGCCCGCAGCCGCTCTATCTGGGCCGCCTCGGCCGCCGGGTCGATGCTGAGGAACCCGCCGTCCTCGCCGGTGGTGAGCGGGGAGGGCGCCGACTCCGTGTAGCAGTTGACGCCAACGACCTGCCGCGTGCCGGCGGCGATGGCCTGCACCCGGGCAGCGCTGCTCTCGACCAGCCGGCTCTTCATGTAGCCGGAATCGACGGCGGCGAGCGCCCCGCCCATGGCATCGATCCGCCCCAGCTCCGCCAAGGCCTCTTCCTTGAGCTCCTGAACCCTGGCCTCGATCACGGTGCTGCCGTCGAAGATGTCCGGATACTCGAGAAGGTCGGTCTCGTAGGCCAGGAT
Source organism: uncultured Geminicoccaceae bacterium (assembly GCA_964528705.1). Lineage (GTDB taxonomy): Bacteria > Pseudomonadota > Alphaproteobacteria > Geminicoccales > Geminicoccaceae > SLRI01. The sequence goes on along the minus strand of CAZGUW010000107.1, from coordinate 4,110 downwards.
CTGCTGCAGCCGCAGCGACCATTGCTGGTCCCAGGGCCTGGGCAGGCCGAGGGCCTCGTTCCAGGCCGGCAGCTGGACCGCGCGGGCACGCGCCTTGCGCGACAGCGTGACCGCCAGGGTCTCGAGCAGGATGCGGTAGACGTTGTTCTCGGGCTGCTGCTCGGTGAGGCCCAGGGAGTTTACCTGCACGCCGTAACGAAAGCGCCGCAGGCGCTCGTCCTCGACGCCGTAGCGGCTGGCCGTGATCTCGTCCCAGAGCTCGACGAAGGCGCGCATTTTGGCGAGCTCGGTGACGAAGTGCAGGCCGGCGTTGACGAAGAAGCTGATGCGCCCGACGACCTTGGGGAACTCGGCCTCGGGCACCTGGCCGCCTTCCCGGAGGGCGTCCAGCACCGCCACCGCCGTCGCGAGCGCGAAGGCGAGTTCCTGGACCGGCGTCGCCCCCGCCTCCTGCAGGTGGTAGGAGCAGACATTGGTCGGATTCCACTTCGGCACCTCGCGGCAAGTGAAGGCGACGACGTCGCCGATCAGCCGGAGCGAGGGCGCCGGCGGGAAGATGTAGGTGCCGCGTGACAGGTATTCCTTGATGATGTCGTTCTGCACCGTCCCCTGCAGCACTGCCCGGTCGACGCCCTGACGCTCCGCCGCGGCAATGTAGAGCGCCAGCAGCCAGGGAGCCGTGGCATTGATGGTCATCGAGGTGTTCATGCGATCGAGCGGAATGCCGTCGAATAGCGCCGTCATGTCGTCGAGCGAGGTGATCGGCACGCCGACCTTGCCGACCTCGCCGCGGGCCAGCGGATCGTCGCTGTCGTAGCCGGTCTGGGTCGGCAGGTCGAAAGCCACCGAGAGCCCGGTCTGGCCGCGCGCCAGATTGGTGAGGAAGAGCGCGTTGCTCGCCTCGGCCGAGCTGTGCCCGGCATAGGTGCGGAACAGCCACGGCTTATCACGAAAGGTGTTCAAACGGTCCGAGTTGCTCATTCCGAAGGGGCTCCAACGCATTCAAACACATTATAACACTTCGCGGCGCCAATCATCGGCGCGCATTGCGACAGATAACATTGATGCTGCAGTGCCGTCAAAGCATTTGAGCTGTTGACAACACATCAAGCTGCTTGCAGTTTGCGAGAATGCAGTGCTGGCTCCGGCAGTTTAACACCCTTTGCCCGTCGCCAACACCTATTCAACACTTTCAGTCGGATTGCAGTCATGCCCAAGAACCAGGTCGATCACATCATCCGCAAGTTCGGTTCGCAGGCGCGGGTCGCCGAGCTGCTCGGCATCTGGCAGACCGCGGTCAGCGGCTGGGTGCGGCGCGGCGCCATTCCGGCAAGGCGTCAGGCCGAGCTGCTCGAGATCGCGCGTCGCGAGGGCATCGCGCTTTCCCCCGACGAGTTCTTCGCGGCCGAGGCCACAGGCACGCACGGACGGCCGCTGCCGCTCGCCCGCCAGGGCGCCGGCGCGCCGGCGACGCCCGCATCCGCCCAGGTCATCAGGCTGAAGCGTGAGGCGCCCCGGCCCGAGACCCCGCCGGCGGCGTCGCAGGCGGCTTCCGCCGGGAAGGATCTCTACGAGGTCGGCGAGATCCCGCCGCTGGGGCATGTGCCCGCCAACATGTACGCCTGGGCGATCCGCAAGGACCGGCACGGCGAGCCGCTGACCGCCATGCAGCAGGAGGTTGTGCCGGTTCCGTCGATCGGCGATGACGAGGTGCTGGTCATGGTGATGGCCGCGGGCGTCAACTACAACGGCGTCTGGGCCGCCCTTGGCGTGCCGCTCTCGCCGATCGACGTCCACAAGCAGCCTTATCACATCGCCGGCTCCGATGCTTCGGGCGTGGTCTGGGCCGTTGGCGCCAAGGTCAAGCGCTGGGAGGTCGGCGACGAGGTCGTCATCCACTGCAACCAGGACGACGGCGACGACGAGGAGTGCAACGGCGGCGATCCGATGAACTCCGCCTCGCAGCGGATCTGGGGCTACGAGACCACGGACGGCTCCTTCGCCCAGTTCTGCAAGGTCCAGTCGCGGCAGCTCATGCCGCGGCCGAGGCATCTTACCTGGGAGGAGGCCGGCTGCTACACGCTGGTCCTGGCGACCGCCTACCGCATGCTCTTCGGCCACCAGCCGCACACCCTCAAGCCCGGCGACAACGTCCTCGTGTGGGGCGGTGCCGGCGGCCTCGGCTCCATGGCCATCCAGCTCATCGCCGCCTCGGGCGCCAACGCCATCGCGGTCATCTCCGACGAGGACAAGCGCGACTTCGTCCTCTCGCTCGGCGCCAGGGGTGCCATCAACCGCAAGGATTTCGACTGCTGGGGCGAGATGCCGGACCCGATGGACGCCGACGCCTACGGCAAGTGGGTCAAGGAGGCGCGTCGCTTCGGCAAGGCGATCTGGGAGATCACCGGCAAGGGCAACGATGTCGACATGGTGTTCGAGCACCCCGGTGCCTCGACCTTCCCGGTCTCGGCGCTGGTCTGCAAGCGCGGTGGCATGGTGGTCATCTGCGCCGGCACCACCGGCTACAAGCTGACGGTCGACGCCCGCTATCTCTGGATGCGGCAGAAGCGCCTGCAGGGCAGCCACTTCGCCAATCTCAAGCAGGCCTCCGCGGCCAATCGCTTCGTGCTCGCCCGCCAGGTCGATCCCTGCATGAGCGAGGTGTTCGGCTGGTCGGAGATCCCGCGGGCGCACATGAAGATGCTGAAGAACCAGCACAAGCCGGGCAACATGGCGGTCCTGGTGAATGCCCGACGAACGGGCATGCGCACCCTCTATGAAGCGATGGAGGACTGAGCCTTGGCGACCGCACTCTCCGACAGGCTCGCGGCGCCGAAAGCCGGGGGACTGGGTGCTGTCACCGGCGAAGCGTTGGCTGCCGCCGACGCCCTGCTCCTGGCTGCGCGCGAAACCGTCGCGGCTCGGGTGGCACCGGGTGGCAGGGTGGACCCGGCATTGCTCGATGCCCACCAGTTCGCCGCCCACGGGCTGGCCTGGCTCGAGGTGTATCGCCAGGCGCTGCACGCCATGCAGGCCTGGGCGGAAAGTCTGGCCGCCGTCGACGCGTTCGGTGAACTCGAGCAACTGATGCTCGACGCCGCCTTCGGCGAGTATCTGGCCCGCATGGCGGGCGGCCTGCCGATGAGCCAGGTGGAAGTCGTCCGTCCCGCCGATCTGTACCTGGACGATGGGGTGGTAGGGGATTTCACCGGCAACCCGGTCGTCCGCCACCTGATGGCGAGGGGTAACACGGCGGAACGTCGGCAGTATCTGGCCGAGCTCATCGAGGCTGGCGACTTCGGCGACTGGGCGCTCGGCGATTCGACCCTCGACATGATCCGCGAGGAGTTCCGCAGGTTCAGCGACGACAAGGTGGCACCGCATGCGCCGGCGTGGCACGCGAAGGATGCGCTGATCCCCGTCCAGCTCATCGAGGAGCTGGCTGCCCTCGGCGTCTTCGGCCTGACCCTGCCGGAGGCGCATGGCGGGCTCGGCATGGGCAAGGTGGCGATGTGTGTCGTCACCGAGGAGCTGAGCCGCGGCTATATCGGTGTCGGCTCGCTGCCGACCCGCTCGGAGATCGCGGGCGAGCTGATCCGTGCCGGCGGCACGCCCGAGCAGCAGGAGCGCTTCCTGCCGCGGATCGCCTCCGGCGAGATCATCCCCACCGCGGTCTTCACCGAGCCCGACACGGGCTCCGACCTGGCGTCGCTCAAGACCCGTGCGGTGCGCGACGGCGAGGGCTGGTCGATCACCGGGGCCAAGACCTGGATCACCCACGCGGCGCGCGCCGACCTCATGACCGTGCTCTGCCGCACCCGTCCCGACGCGGCCGGCCATCGCGGGCTCTCCATGCTGCTCGCCGAGAAGCCGCGCGGCACCGAAGCCGACCCGTTCCCCGTGGCCGGGCTGAGCGGTTCCGAGATCCCCGTCCTGGGCTATCGTGGCATGAAGGAATACACGCTCGCCTTCGACGGCTTCCGTGTCGCCGGCGACAACCTCCTGGGTGGCGTCGAGGGGCAGGGGTTCAAGCAGCTCATGGCGACCTTCGAGGGGGCCCGGATCCAGACCGCCGCCCGCGCCCTCGGCGTCGCCCAGGCGGCCCTCGAA
>CAZGUW010000106.1:0-14173 GCA_964528705.1 uncultured Geminicoccaceae bacterium | reverse complement strand
GGCGGGCTCCTGCGCTACGAGTGGGACTTTGGCGACGGGACCAGGGCGAACCTCGTCAACCCGGCCAAGACCTACGAGCTGCCCGGCGTCTATCCCGTGACGCTCACCGTCAGGGACGAGAGCGGGGCCGCTTCCGGCGTGCACAGCGACCGGGTCGTCGCCGTGGTCCGCGAGGCACCAATCGCCGTGGCCGGCCCGCCGATCCGGGCCTGCACCAACCAGACCATCCGCTTCGACGGCTCACGCTCCACCGATGCCGACGGTGCCGTCAATCTCTTCTCCTGGAACTTCGGCGACGGGTCGACGGGCGGCGGCGAGAAGCCGACCCACCTCTACGACCGGCCCGGCGAGTACCGCGTCATCCTGACCATCACCGGCGACAGCCGGGGGAGCTGCAACCCGCTCGACACCGACGAGACGGTGGTGACCGTCATCGAGGCGCCGAGGGTGTCAATCGACGGCCCGGCCCGGGTCGCCGTCGGCATGCCGGCCACCTGGCGGGCCGTGGCCTCGAACGTGGGCGGCGCCGGCGAGGCGGAGTTCGAGTGGCAGCTGCCTAGCCAGCCGGCCACGACCGGCCCGACCGTCACCACGAGCTTCGCCGAGCCCGGCGACTACGAGGTCGCGCTGACCGCCCGGTTCGGCGGCGGCGAGGGCGATTGCGGCGCCATCGCCACCCGGCTCAAGGTCGCCGCCAATGCGCCGCCGGTGGCGGACGCAGGCGGAGCGCGCATCGTGGCCCTGGGCGACGGGCTCCTGGTCGATGCGTCGGCCTCGAACGATCCCGACGGGGCGATCACCCGCTACGAGTGGGACTTCGGCGACGGCACCAGGGCGACCGGCGTGCAGTCGCGGCATCGCTACGCCGAGCCCGGCACCTACACCCTGACCCTGACGGTGACCGACGACGCCGGGGTGGCGAACAGCACCTCGACGACGACCGCGGAGATCACGGTCAACCCGACCGCCAGCGCCGGCCTCGAGGCGCCCTGGCCGCTCTGCCCCGGCGACAGCCACGCCTGGGTCGCCCGGGCGTCGAACGGCGTCGGCGCCAGCTGGCGCTTCGGTGATGGCACCGAGCTCCAGGGTGCCACGGTCGACCACGCCTTCTCCAGCCCCGGCCTCTACCCGGTGTCCGTGACCCTCGACGACGGCAAGGGCCTCGCCAACAGCGTGGCCACCGAGACGGTCTTTGTCCGCGTCAACCGCGCCCCCGAGGCCGTGGCCGGCCCCGACCGGCTGGCCTGCCCGGGCGACATCCTCGTCTTCGACGCCGAGGAGTCGGTCGACCACGACGGCAAGCTCGACACCTTCACCTGGCGGTTCGACGACGGCGTCGTCCTCAAGGGCTCGAGGGTCGAGCGCAGCTTCGAGGCACCCGGCCTGTATGCGGCGGAGCTCACCGTCACCGACGAGACCGGAGCCGCCTGCGGCGTCGCCAGCGACCGCGCCATGGTGCGGATCGGCGCACCACCGCTGGTCGATGCCGGCCCGGACCTGGAAGGCCCCGTCGGTGCCGTCCACGACGTCTTCCTCTTCGATGCCAGCGCGGCGCGGGACCCGGATGGCGACGGGGTAGAGATCGTCTGGGACCTTGGCGACGGCACCCGGCGCAGCGGCGCCGTGGTCAAGCACCGCTATGCGAAGGCGGGGGACTACACGGTGACCGTCCAGGCCAGCGACACGAGCGGCCTCGCCTGCGGCGTCGCCACGGACACGACCACGGTCAGCGCGCGTGCCCGCGACTGAGGGCGCCACCCGACTGGGCAAGCGCCTGCGCTTCCCGCTGCGCGGCAAGGTCTTTCTCTTCGCCGTGCTGATCGCCATCACGCCGCTGGTGCTGGTCGGCCAGAACCTCGTCCGCATCACCCAGGACGAGCTCAAGAGCGCCGCCAACGAGCAGCTGGCGGACGCCGCGGACCAGCTCCGCGAGAGCCTGGACGACAGCTACCAGGGCAACTGGCTGACGCCTCTGCTGCTGATCCGCAACGGCATCGACAGCGAGAGGCTGGCGGTGCCCGAGAAGGTCTCGCTCATGACCCTCGGGCTCGCCAACATCCCGGGCGTCGTGGCACTGCAGCTCACGGTCGGCCAGTCGGCGCTGCCCATCCTGGTCACCGACGAGGCCTACTCGGCCCGGCTGAAGGGGGCCGGGCTCGATCCCGTCGCCCTCCTGCGCACGCCGCTCGCCGCGATCGAGGCCGTGCGCGAGACCGGGGACTACGGCATTCCGACCATCACCAGCATCGCCGAGACCGGCGACTGGCTGGCGACGCTGGCCCTGCCGCTCGAGTCCGAATTCGCCGGCCAGAAGCTGACGCTGAGCGCCAGGATCGATCTCGCTTCGCTGGCGGCGATGATCCAGGGCCACCCCTTCGCCCGGCGCGGCGAGATCGCCGTGATCGACGCATCCGGACGGACCGTGCTCGAGAGCGAGCCGCGCGATCTCGCCGACCGGGCCATCGTCGCTTCGGCGCTCCGCCTGATCGAGGGCAATGCCCGGGCCGCCACGACCGAATCCTACGACCGGACGGACGGAACGCCCATGCTCGGTGCCTACGCCTTCCCCCGGACCCTGCCCTGGGTCGTGATCACCGAGCTCGGCGAGCGCAACGCCTATGCGGTGGTCGGGCAGATGACGCGCAACCTGGCACTCTGGGTCCTCGGCGGCTTCTGCGCCGCGGCCCTGGCGGCCGGCTTCTTCGCCCGCCGGCTGACCCGGCCGATCCTGCAGATCGGCGAAGTGGCCAACCGGGTCGGCGGCGGCGACTTCAAGACCCGCGTCGAGGGAGTCCGCACCAATGACGAGATCGGCGACCTGGCCGAGCGCATGAACACCATGATCCGCGAGCTGGGCGAGCGGCTCGAGCTCATGAAGTTCGTCTCGCGCGGCACGGTCTCGGCGATCCGGGCAGCCGACGCGTCCGGCATCTCGCGCATCGGCGAAAGACGGCCGGCCACCATGCTGTTCTCGGATATCCGGGGCTACACGGCCTTCTCGGAATCGGTCGATCCGGAGGTCGTGGTCGAGATGCTCAACTCCTACCTCGACACCCAGACGGCCATCGTCGAGGCGCATGGCGGCGACGTCGACAAGTTCATCGCCGACGAGCTCGTCGCGGTCGTCCAGGGCGAGGGCATGGAGCGCCGCGCCGTCGCCTCGGCCCTCGCCATCCAGGAGGCCATGGGCGGGCTCCTGCGCGAGCACCCCGAATGGGACCTCCATGTCGGCATCGGCATCAGCGCCGGCGAGGTGGTGATGGGTGCGATGGGGGCCCGCGAACGCATGGACTTCACCGTCCTCGGCGACCCGGTCAACCTGGCGTCCCGGCTCTGCGACGCCGCCCCGCCCCGCTCGATCCTGGTGAGCGAGCCGGTTCGCAACGCCGTGGCAGGCGACCCGGATCTGCGCCTCGAGCCGCTCGAGCCGATCCGGGTCAAGGGCAAGCGCGAGCCCGTGCCGGTGTTCAAGGCGCTGCGCGCCGCCGGCTCGGGCAGCAGCCCGGCGCCGACGCTCGATCGCCGGGCTTCCTGAGCGCCCGCGCGCTACCCCAGCACGACCAGCACGGCCCCGGCATAGAGAGCCAGCACCGCGGCACTCTCGAAGCCGATACCGGCGACGCCGTGCTTTTCGCGGCGCAGCAGGCCCATCAGGAGGATACCCGTCATGGCGATGCTGAGGGCCATGACGAAGAAGTGGCCGTCGTTCATCGCGGCGTAGATGGAGCCGTCACGATAGGCGACATCGGCGAACGCCAGGAACAGCACGTCGAACGCGTTGCCGCCGATGATCCCGCCGACGGCCAGGGTGAGCGCACCGCGGCGCACGGCGGCGATCGAGGTCACGAGCTCGGGCAGCGACGTCGTGAGCGCCGTGAAGACCGTGCCGAACGCACCCTCGGCGATGCCGGTGCGCCGGCTGATGGCGATGCCGCTCTCGCCAAGGGCAATGCCGGAGAGACCGGCCACCGCGGCAAGCCCGGCGAAGGCCGCCCATGACCGCCAGCCATGCCGTTCGACATTCTCGTCCGGAATGTCGTGCTCGGTCTCGGGCGTATCGCGGGGCTGCCACATGGGCTCCGAGCGCGCCCTGGCGCTCTGCTGGAGCCCGAAGACATAGACGGCGACCAGCGCCAGCGTGGCGGGGCTGATGCCGGCGACACTGAAGGGCGGCGTGGTGGCCGCGATCAGCGGGATGGCCAGCAGCACGATCAGCAGCGCACCCTGGGTGAGGTTGGTGAACGAGGCCGCCGCATGCTCGAGATTGGCGCGCCGATGGGTCAGATCGGCGATGCCGAGAAACGCCGTCTGCGCCGCGATGCCACCGACGGCATTGCCGATGGCGAGGTCGGTGTGCCCGTTCGCGGCCGACACGACGGAAAGCACGCTGCCGGGCAGCGAGGTGGTGGCGCCGAGGAAGACGGCACCGGTCAGGGCCTCGCCCATGCCCGTGCGATCGGCGATCTGATCCGCCCGCTTCGCCATGCTGATGCCGACGAAGAGAATGACGACGCCGGTGCCCGCGAACACGGCTACCAGCACGACCAGCGGGACGGAGGAGAGATCGAGGAACACGGCTTCGGCTCCGGGCGCGACCGCTCGCCTGCGCCGTCCATGGCGCTGGCCACGCACCTCGCTCGCGAGGCTCAAACGTGCCGCGAAAACTGTTGTCCTGCCGACAGAATGCCCGGCGTCACCGATCGTTCCGTCCCGGTCCTGCGGCACCGGGGCCGGGCGCAGAAACGACAGCGCTAGTCGCCGTCCTTTTCGGGTATCGGACGGACCCAGATCCAGACCAGCAAGGCGATGAAGCCGAAGGTCCAGATGTTGAGGAGCGTGTCCACGAGGTTGCTCATGCCGATCCTCCGGCCCGGTCGGTGCGGATCACCTTGAGGAAGCAGACCACCAGCAGGAGGACGATGTAGACGAAGGGCAAGGCGCCGAGGGCGATGATCGCCTTCACCGCATCGATACTGCCGGAGAGGATCATCACGAGCCCGAGCCCGCCCAGGATCACCCCCCAGGCGAGCCGCACGCCCTTGCTCGGGTCGGCAGCGCCCTCGGACGAGAACATGCCGAGCACGAAGGCGGCGCTGACGACGCTGGTGACGAGGAAGAGGAAGGCCGCCAGCACGACGAGTGCGATGGTGAGCGACGGCAGCGGGAAATAGCCCAGGATGAAGAAACTCACCGCACTCACGTTCGACTGCACGATCTCGAGGATCGGCTCCTCCGTGCGCAGCGCCCCGTAAAAACCGACACCGCCGAAGACGCCGAACCAGAGGATCGAGAAGAGCGTCGGCACCAGCACCACGCCCAGGATGAACTCGCGGATGGTGCGGCCGCGCGAGATGCGGGCGATGAAGACGCCGACGAAGGGCGCCCAGGCGAGCCACCAGACCATGTAGGTGAGCGTCCAGCCCTGAAACCAGTTGCCGACGCGCTCGTCCATGAAGGTGAAGGTGCGAAAGCCGTGCGGCAGCACGGCCGTGAAGTACTCGCCGATCGCCTGGACGATGCCGCCCATGAGGAAGAAGGTGGGGCCGGCGATCAGGATGAAGAGCATCAGCGCCCCGGCGATGGCGATCGCGACGTTCGAGAGCAGGGCCATGCCACGGCCGAGATCGACCAGCAGTGGCGGCAGGTAGGCGAGGCACAGCACGACGAAGACGGCGAAGGTCAGGCCGGCGCCGGTGCCCTCGAGACCGAAGAGGGCGTCCACGCCCTCCTTGACCTGGAAGACGCCCATGGCGACCGAGCCGCCCACCCCGATGGCGATGGCATAGATGGCGAGCAGGTTGCTGAGCCAGGCCAGCGCCCGGACGGGAGCGCTCGTGCCCAGCACGTCGAGCAATGGCGCGCCGACGAGGATGGGGCAGCCGCGGCGGAAGCTGAAATAGGCGATCACGAGCCCGGTGAGCCCGTAGATCGCCCAGGCGTGCAGGCCCCAGTGGAAGTTGGTGAGAAAGAGGGCGAGATCGGCCGCCCGCCGCTCACCCTCGATCTCGGTGATCAGCAGATAGTGGGTCAGAGGCTCCGCCGTGCCCCAGTAGAGGAGGCCGACCCCCATGCCGGCGGCGAAGAGCATGGTGAGCCAGGAGACGAGCGAGAACTCCGGCCGGTCGTCGTCGGCGCCGAGCCTGATCCTCCCCCAGGGCGAGAGCGCCAGCCAGATACAGACGATCAGCATGAGGCTGACCGTCAGCATGATGAACCAGGCGCGGCTGGTGAACTGGATGCCGACGAGTGTCGTCGCGAAAGCGGCGAGACCGGCCGTGTCGACGAGCCCCCAGATCGCGACGGCACCGGTGAGCCCGAGCGCCGCGAGGAGCAGCGGGTTGCGAAGGATTGGCCCCCTCCCCGACTGGTTTCCCAAGACCGGCGCGTGGATAGCACACGGCGCCGCGATCGAACAGGCAACGGGAACTCCAGACCAGGCTGCGCGGCTTGGCACCTTGCGCCGCCCGGCACCGACCGGTAAGCGCAAGGCGCATCCCACAAGCTTCGGACCGCCGCCTCCATCATGCGCGCCGCCGTCATCACCTACCCCGGCTCGAACTGCGATCGCGACCTCGCGGTCGCCTTCGAGCAGATCTTCGAGCAGCCGCCCGTCCGTGTCTGGCACGGCGACAGCGAGCTGCCGCCCGTCGACATCGTGGGCGTGCCCGGCGGCTTCTCCTATGGCGACTATCTCCGCTGCGGGGCCATCGCCGCGCGCTCGCCGATCATGGCGGCGGTGATCCGGCACGCCGAGGCCGGCGGTGCCGTCATCGGCATCTGCAACGGCTTCCAGGTGCTGACCGAGGCGGGGCTCCTGCCCGGTGCCCTGGTCCGCAACGCCAGCCTGCGCTTCGTCTGCCGCCATGTCCGCGTCGCGGTGGCGGCTGGGAACAGTCCCTACACCGACGACTATCAGGAAGGTGCGGTGCTCTCCCTGCCGGTGGCGCATCACGACGGCAACTACGTCATCGACAATGAAGGCCGGGCCCGGCTCGAGGACGAGGACCGGATCGCCTTTCGCTACGTCGACAACCCCAACGGCTCGACCGCCGACATCGCCGGCGTGCTCTCCGCGAACCGCCGCGTGCTCGGGTTGATGCCGCATCCCGAGCGGGCGATCGGGGCGGCGCTCGGCAGCGCGGACGGCCGGCCGCTCTTCACCTCGCTGCTGGCGGCCCTGGCATGACCGAATTCACCACCGAGCTGCTGCAGCGCCACGGGCTGACGGGCGACGACCTCACCCGGATCGAGACCATCCTCGGCCGCGCCCCGACCCTCGTCGAGCTCGGCATCTTCTCCGTCATGTGGTCCGAGCACTGCTCCTACAAGAGCTCCAAGATCCATCTCGGCAAGCTGCCGACCGAGGCCCCGTGGGTGGTCCAGGGGCCGGGCGAGAATGCCGGCGTGATCGACATCGGCGGCGGCAAGGTCGCCATCTTCAAGATGGAGAGCCACAACCACCCCTCCTTCATCGAGCCCTACCAGGGGGCGGCGACCGGCGTCGGCGGCATCCTGCGCGACGTCTTCACCATGGGCGCCCGGCCGGTGGCACTCCTCGACGCGCTCCGCTTCGGCGCGCCGGACCACCCGAAGACCCGCCACCTGGTGGCCGGCGTGGTCGCCGGGATCGGCGGCTACGGCAATTGCGTCGGCGTGCCGACGGTCGGCGGCGAGTGCACCTTCCACCGCGCCTATAACGGCAACATCCTGGTCAACGCCATGGCGGTCGGCATCGCCGAGGCCGACAAGGTCTTCTATGCGAGCGCCGGCGGCATCGGCAATCCGGTGCTCTACGTGGGTGCCAAGACCGGCCGCGACGGCATCCACGGCGCCACCATGGCCTCGGCCGAGTTCAGCGAGACCAGGGAGGCCGAGCGGCCGACCGTGCAGGTCGGCGACCCCTTCACCGAGAAGCTCCTGATCGAGGCCTGCCTCGAGCTGATGGCCGGCGACTGCATCGTCGCCATCCAGGACATGGGGGCGGCCGGGCTCACCTCCTCCTCCTTCGAGATGGCGTCGCGCGGCGAGTGCGGCATCCTGATGAACCTCGACGCGGTGCCGCTGCGCGAGACCGGCATGACGCCCTACGAGATCATGCTCTCGGAGAGCCAGGAGCGCATGCTGATGGTGGTGGCCGCCGGCCGCGAGAGCGAGGCCGTTTCCGTCTTCGAGAAATGGGGGCTCGACTGCGCCGTGGTCGGCCGGGTCACCGACACCGGGCGGATGGTACTGACCTGGCAGGGCGAGACCGTGGCCGACGTGCCGGTGGCCCCGGTCGCCGGCGCCTCGCCGGTGCTGGACCGCGCCTACGAGCGGACCACGCCGCCCGTGCCGGTGCCGAGCCCGGCGAATCTCGATGCCGGCCCGCTCGACCGGCTCCTGCTGGCGCTCATGGGCTCGCCCGACATCGCCAGCAAGCGCTGGATCTTCGAGCAGTACGACCACATGGTGATGGCCGACACGGTCATGCTGCCGGGCCGAGCCGACGCCGCTGTGGTGCGGGTCCACGGCACCGGGCAGGGCCTGGCGCTGACCACCGACTGCACGCCCCGCTATTGCGAGGCCGACCCCTTCATGGGCGGCATGCAGGCGGTGGCCGAGGCCTGGCGCAATCTCTCCGCGACCGGGGCCAAGCCGCTCGCGATCACCAACTGCCTGAACTTCGGCAGCCCCGAGCGACCGCGCATCATGGGCCAGCTCGTCGGCTGCATCGAAGGCATGGCCGAGGCCTGCCGCGCGCTCGACTTCCCCGTCGTCTCGGGCAATGTCTCGCTCTACAACGAGACCGACGGCCGGGCCATCCTGCCCACGCCCAATGTCGGCGGCGTCGGCCTCGTCGACGATACCGGCCGCATGGCCGGGCTCGCCTGGGACGCCGCCGGCCTCGCCCTCGTCCTCGTCGGCGAGACCCAGGGCTGGCTCGGCTGCTCGCTGCTCTGGCAGCAGATCCTCGGGCGCGACGACGGCGCCCCGCCGCCGGTCCGCCTCGAGATCGAGCGCCGCAACGGCGACTTCGTCCGGGCCGCCATCGGCGCCGGCAAGGTCCGGGCCGCCCACGACCTCGCCGATGGCGGGCTCGCCGTCGCCCTTGCCGAGATGTGCCTCGCCAGCGGCACGGGTGCCGCCGTCACCGTGCCGCCTGATACACCCTCGACCCTGGGCTGGCTCTTCGGCGAGGACCAGGCCCGCTACCTCCTGGCGGTGCCCGCGGACAGGCTCGAGCCGCTCCTGCAGGAGGCCGGCGAGGCCGGCATCGTCGCCCGCGCCATCGGCACCACCGGCGGCGACGCGTTGACGCTCGGCGACGCAACCGCCATATCCTTGGCGGACCTGCGGGCCCGCAACGAAGGCTGGCTGCCGGACCTGATGGCGAGCCCGGCCGCCCCGGACGAGAGCTGAAGCGACGAGGATGTTTTCATGCCGATGAGTGCGGCCGAAATCGAGACGGCGATCAGGACCGCCCTGCCCGATGCCGAGATCCAGATCGAGGATCTCGCCGGCGACGGCGACCACTACCGCGCCACCGTGGTCTCGAGCGCCTTCAAGGGTATGCCCCGGGTCCGCCAGCACCAGCTCGTCTACGAGGCGCTCGGCGGCCGCATGGGCGGCACCCTGCACGCTTTGGCGCTCACCACCAAGACACCCGCCTGACGCCCGGCCCGTTTGCGGCCATGAGGAGACAGTTTCGATGACCGACCCGATCCACGCCACCATCCAGGACCAGATCACCCGGGACGACGTCGTCCTCTACATGAAGGGCACGCCGGTCTTCCCGATGTGCGGCTTCTCCGCCGGCGTCGTCCAGGTCCTGGGCCAGCTCGACGTCAAGTACCAGGCCTACAACGTCCTCGACGACCAGAACCTGCGCGAGGGCATCAAGACCTTCTCCAACTGGCCGACCATCCCCCAGCTCTACGTCAAGGGCGAGTTCATCGGCGGCTTCGACATCGTTCGCGAAATGGCCGAGAGCGGCGAGCTGCAGGAGACGCTGAAGGAAAAGGGCCCCGCCGAGGCCTGAGCCTGGCCGGCGGCGAACCGCAACTTCGGGCGTCCCAGTCATTCAGGGCGCCGTCGACCGGTGGGTGACCTGCGTTGCAGAAGGCTCTTTGCGGGTCTCGTGGAGCAGCTTACGGCCGCCTTTTGTACCTTTGGTATCGGTTTGTATTGCGATTTGTATTCACACCATGATATTTCCTAAAGGATGGAGTTCAGCGGATTCGATTGGGATGAAGGCAATGTCGATCATTGCCGCAAGCACGGACTGACCATCCTCGATATCGAATCCGCACTGAGCAGTGGTGCGTTGGTGATTTTGCCCGATGTCAGGCATTCAGGCGCAGAGCAACGACAGATTGCCGCCGGAACGCTCCCCAACGGCAAACGCATCTTCGTGGCGTTCACCCTGCGTGAAGTCGACGGAAAGACGTTGTTGCGTCCGATCAGCGCCAGACCGATGCACGAAGGAGAAGGGCGAAGGTATGAGCAGGAAACTGCCCCCTCTCGAAACGGATGAAGCCGCGCGCGCGTTTCTGGAGAATACCGATCTGACCGACTACCTCGACCGGGCGAACATGGCCCCGCTGACGCGCGAGTTCGAGGCGAAGGACAAGGCGCTGACCCTGCGCCTGTCCGCAGCCCTGCTCGACGACGTAAAGAAGAAGGCCTCGTCCCTTGGCATCCCGGTGCAGAAATTCGTCCGCATGACGCTCGAGAACGCCACGCGTTGACATCGCAGAAAACGCAGAAGGAGAAGGGCTGTGCTTGGCCCTACCCGCTCACCAGTTCGATCGACGTCTCGATGGCGCTGTCCCGGGAGCGGATGACGAGCGGCATCGGCATGGGCTCGATGCTGGCATAGACGTCGATCCAGGTGGGCGGGTCGCCCGGGAGCGTGACGAGGGCGTCGTCGGACTCGAAGCCGGAGAGGCCGCGCAGGGCCGCGGTCAGGTGGTGCGCCTCGCGCTTCCTGCCCGCGACCTCGACATTGCCGCGGCCCCGATAGACCGTCTCGAGGTCACCGCGCTTGCGGCCGTCGAAGACGGGGAGCGTCATAGCGGCGTCAGGGGCGGGTCCCCGGGCCAGCCAGTCGCTGAGCTCGAGGAGGGCACCCAGGGGATCGATCGAGGGCTGGCGCAGCGCCTCGGGCACCGGGCTTTCCCGTTCGCGGCCGCGATGCCTGACGACGAGTTCCTCGAGGCTGCCGTCGGCAGCGAAGACGAGGGCCGTCTCGCGGGTCCGGTCGGGCTTGGTGTAGAGGGCGCCGAACCGCGCCGGGCGGGGGCCGCCGGCGTCCATGGCGATCTCGGCCGACATGTCGGTGCGGTGGCCGCCGGCGATGAGGGCGGCGAGGCCGCTGTTCCGCATCGCCTGCTGGACCGAGGCGAAGTCGCCGGTGCAGCGCAGCCGGAGCTCGAGCTCGGCGTCGGCAACGCCGCCGACGCGCATGGCGTAATTCAGGTCGCGGGCGGCGAGGGCCGTGCAGTCTGCCCGGGCAGCCCCGGCGAGCAGCGTCAGGCCGAGGCCGAGAAGGAGCGTGCGGCGCGTCGCCGGCAAGGTCGCCCCTGCCCGGCGAAGCGCCCGGGGATCGTCAGCGCGAGTAGTATTCGATGACGAGGTTCGGCTCCATCTGCACCGGATAGGGCACGTCCGCGAGCTTGGGCGTACGGTTGAAGCTGCCCTTCAGGCTGCGGAAATCGACCGTGAGATAGTCCGGCACGTCGCGCTCGGGCTGCTGGATGGCACCCAGGACCATGGTGATGCTCTGCGCCTTCTCGCGCAGCTCGATGATGTCGCCCTCGCGCAGGCGGTAGGAGGGGATGTTCACCCGCTTGCCGTTCACCTTCACATGCCCGTGATTGATGAACTGCCGGGCGGCGAAGATCGTCGGCACGAAGTTGAAGCGGAAGAGCGTGATGTCGAGGCGCCGCTCGAGCAACCCGATCAGGTTCTCGGCGGTGTCGCCGCGGGTCTTGCTGGCTTCCTCGTAAGCGCTGCGGAACTGCCGCTCGCTCATGTTGGCGTAATACTTCTTCAGCTTCTGCTTGGCGGCGAGCTGGTTGGCGAAGTCGGACATCTTGCGCCGCTTCTGGCCGTGCTCGCCCGGACCGTAATCGCGCCGGGCCAGAGGACTCTTGGTGCGGCCCCAGAGGTTCACGCCGAGGCGGCGACAGATCTTGGACTTAGCCTGAATACGCTTGGTCATCGGTCCTGTTTGCAGAAACGGTGTAAGGGAACGCCGCTTGCCCTCGCCGGCTGCGACCGCCGGTGCGCACAAAGCAACGCAGCCGGGGGAGTTCCCCGGCCGATGGCGCGCTTCTAGTCCGGGCTTTCGGACTTGTCAAAGGCTTTGCGTGATCCCGGCCCCGTTCACAGCCGGCGGTCGGGGTTGGCGCGGCGGCGCTGCTGCACGTCGCTGAAGGCGGCGGCCAGGATGCCCGCCGGCATGGCGATCAGGATGATGCCGCAGACCGCGGTCAGCCCGGCGAAGATGCGCCCGGGCACGGTCACCGGGATGGCGTCACCATAGCCCACCGTGGAGAGGGTGGAGACCGACCACCACATCGCCCGCGGGATCGAGCCGAAATCGTCGGGCTGGTAGGGGGACTCGACGAGATAGAGCAGCGTCGAGCTGACGAGCAGCAGGATGAAGCCGATGACCAGGCTGAGCCCGAGCTCGAAGCTGCGCAGCATGAGCGCCTCGAGCATGTCGTGCATGGCGAGCGAGAACCGGCCGAGCCGCGCCAGCCGCAGGAGCCTGAGGAGCCGCGCCAGACGCAGGATGAAGCTGTCCGCCCCGGCGAGCAGCAGGAAGACCGGCGTGATCGCCAGGAGGTCGAGCAGCGCCACCGGCGTCACCGCGTAGCGCAGCGCCGCCCGCCAGCCTTCGCCGTAGCGGCCGCTCTCGGGTGCGATCCACAAGCGGATGCCGTACTCCAGAAGGAAGAGCGTGGCGAACACCCACTCGCACACGATGAAGAACCGGGCGTGGTTCTTGTAGAGCTCCGGCTCGGTCTCCAGCACCGCCACGATGCAGGACGCCAGGATCAGGCTGGCGACCAGCATGTTGCCCGCCGCCATTCCCTTCTCGCGCCGACCGAGCGGATCGAGCTGGTGATAGAACCAGGTACGGAGGCTGGTGCGGGCCATGGGTGAACCACCGGCTGTGCATCGCTTGCCCCTTGCTACCAGCCCGGCACGCCACTTGCGAGCATCCGGCGGTTTACGCCGGGCGGCGCATGCGCTTCGATGCCCTCCCATACCCTGCCGACGGAGCTCGCCATGCCCTGGATCGATGTCGACGACGCGGATGCGGTCGAGACCGAGGACGTCATCCGCTTCGACCACGCGGGCCGCACCTACGCCGTCTACCGCTCCCCCGACGACGCCTGGTTCGCCACGGACGGCCTCTGCACCCACGAGCAGGTCCACCTCGCCGACGGCCTGGTGATGGGCCACATCATCGAATGCCCCAAGCACAACGGCCGCTTCGATTACCGCACTGGCGAGCCCAGGCGTGCCCCGGTCCGCGTCGCCCTGCGCACCTACCCGGCCAGGGTCGAGAACGGCCGCATCCTCATCGAGATCCCGGACTGAGCTGCCCTTGCGGTCCGACATCCCGGGCCGGTCGTCAGCGTCGGTGCCGGCCGGGCCGGCTGCGGGCGACCCGGGGAAGATCCGGCTCGAGACGCTGCCGCGCTAGTGCCGGAACCGGATTTATTCTAGTTCCAGAAAGCGGCCCGACCGATTGTCCAAGCGAGCCATGGCGGGTAGCCGGACGGTAGAGGAGCGTCGCCCCTCGTCCCAATCCGCCAGCGCCCGAGAGGTCCACGCCATGTCCACCCGCCCTGTTTTCGCCGCCCTTGCCGTCTCGGCAGTCGCACTCGCCGCCTTTTCTCCGGCCGAAGCCGCCGAACCCGCTGCGGTCCTCGCGAATTACGCCGACATCGCGCACGCGATCTACGAGGACTCGCTCGTCACGGCCGAGACGCTGGACGCCGCCATCCAGGCCTTCCTCGCAGCGCCCTCGGCCGAAGGCATGGAGGCCGCCCGGGAAGCGTGGCTCGCGGCGCGCGTGCCCTACCAGCAGTCCGAGGCCTACCGCTTCGGCAATGTCCTGGTCGACGAGTGGGAGGGCAAGGTCAACGCCTGGCCCTTGGACGAGGGGCTGATCGAC
>CAZGUW010000105.1:0-14233 GCA_964528705.1 uncultured Geminicoccaceae bacterium | reverse complement strand
CCGGTATAGGCGCCGGCACCGCCCATGAGGCGGAAGAGGGCGGTGCTGTTGCCGAAGCTGCCATAGGCCGTGTCGTGCAGGCCGTTGGCCTCGGGGTCGAAGAGGCGGAGGAACAGATGGCCCTCGTGGTCGGCGGGCACGCTGATGAAAAGGTTCTCGCGGTGATCGAGATCGCCTTCGCGCGTGTGCGCCACGGGGCCGTAGACGACGTTCAGCGGCACGGTCTGCGCGGCTGCCGGGTCGACCGTGAGGGTGCCGCCGAGCGCCATGCCGAGAGCCGACACGGCGAGACACCTCTGCTGCCACCTGGTCATCATCCGCCCCTCCGTCCTGGCCCGATTGCCGCTATCGCTGCGGCTTGCCGGGCGCTTGCCGTCAATCGAACCGTCGCACGGTGGCGTTGCCCGCGTAGTCCTCCACCGTGACCTCGACGAGCCTGAGCCGACCCCCGGCCGGCGGCAGGGTCTCGCGGTAGAGACCCGACGCCGGGTCGTATCGCAGGTACCCGTTGCGCTCCTCGCCATCGACCGAGAGGGTGTAGGGTGCCGCCTGCCTGAGGTCCGTGGCGTCGGTGGCGGCGACCACGATCTCGATCGGGTCTCCGGCGCCGCCGGTGCGGCGCACCTCGGCGGCGCCCACCTCGGGCGGGTCGAGATCGAGCACGACCGCCAGCTCCTGGACGGCGACGTTGCCGACCCGGTCGGTGGCGACGAGCTGAACCGGGTTGGTGCCGGGCACGAGCGATATCAGCGTCTCGAAGCTGCCATCGATGATGGCGAGATCGGTGCCGTTGACGGCGAGGGCGACGGCGTCCCCGGCACTCCCCCACAGCTGCAGCCAGCGCACGGCCGTGGCCCGCGGCGGCGGCTCGCCGAAGCTGAGCTCGGGCGGCTCTGCGTCCCGCCGGGCAACGAAGCTGGATTTGCCTTCGGCGGCCCCGCTGACGGCGACGACCTCGACGGTGTAGGTGGCGCCGGCCTCGTCGGCCGGCACGGTGAAGGCGAAGCGGCCGTCCCCGGCCACCAGCGTGTCGGCGGCGACCTCGCCTCCGGCATGCCGCACGATCAGCCGCGAGCCGGGCTCCGCGGTCGAGCTGCCGCTGACGCCGAGCTCGGGGCCGCGCGTCAGGAGGTGCCCGGCCGCGTCGGTCGGAATCGCCGCATCGAAGGTGAGCTCGGCCAGACGATCCGCGCGGTAGGTGAAGCGGAGCGTCCTTTCGCTCCGGTTGCCCGCCCGGTCGACCGCCTCCAGCAGCACCTCGTTGACGCCCGGCACGGCCTCGACATGCGCCTCGAAACGCCCGGTCTCGTCGAGCGGCACCGGCCGGCCATCGACCGTCAGACTGGCCCGGGGCTCGCTCTCGCCCGAAACCCGGACCGCCGCCTCGCGCAGGATGGCCCCCTCGGCCGGGGCCAGCACGGTGAGGAAGGGCGGTGTCGCGTCGAGCACCGCCGAGAAGGTGCGGACCAGACTGCGCTCGCCCGGCAGGCCGTACGGATCGAGCGCCGAGATGCGCCAGAAATAGTCGCCGGGGTCGAGCCCATCGACCGTCTTCGCGGTCTCGGTCAGGCCCCATTCGGAGACCTTCATGGCGTTGAAGTCGACATCGCCCGCGATCTCGAGCCAGTAGCCGGCGGCCTCGGCCGTGCCCTGCCACTCCAGGTTCACCGTGCCGTTGAAGACCTGCTCGCGGTCCGAGGGCGCGAACAGCACCGGGCGGTCGAGCACCGTTACCTCGACCAGGTCGCCCTCGTTCGCCGGCACTAAAGCACCCTCGTTGCGGCCGAGGCCGATCGACTGGCCGCGCGCCCGGATGCGCATCTCCGCGTCGTCGTAATTGGCGAAGCGCGAGGCCTCGCTGTCGTGGCTGACCCAGAAATCGGCCGAGGTCGCCTCGGTCTCGACGCCCGGCACCTCGACCTCGAAATCGGCCCGGTTGTGCAGCTGGTTGAGCAGCGCATAGAAATCGCCCTCGACCAGGCTGACCTTGGTGGTCTCGGCACCGGTCAGCGGGTCGCTGCGCATGCGCTGGATGACGGCGTTGGAGTTCGGGTTAAGGCGCAGCCGGCTGAGATCGCGGAAGGTCACCTGGGCGGTCGAGGCGGAGAGCGTGCGCAGCCGCTCGAACTCGATCAGGAAGTCGTTCAGCCGGCGTTCCGACCAGCCGGTCTCGACCGGCTTGCTGCCCTCGACATTGCCATGGATGTCGCTGAGCACGGCCTCGGCCGCCCGGTCGCGCTGCTGGAGCGAGATGTCGAGCGCCTGGTCGGCATGGGTCGTGGCCTCGTTGGCGTGGACCACGACCTCGCGCCACTCGCCCTCGGTCCGGTAGGCCACCGCCGTGTCGCGTTTCTCGATCGCCGTGCCGATCTCGACCGGGGCGAAGATCCGGGCCCCCTCCGCGGTCGCCCGCTGGATGGAGACCAGCGAGACGGCGAGGGCGTCGTCGGCAGCGGCGACCTGGACGACCGGGACCTTGAGCTCGATCCCGGGGCGGACGTCGACGACCGAGCCGAGGCCGCTCAGCTCGATGATCTGCGGCCAGAGATCGGGGTCCTTGAGGTAGAGGGCGGCGAGGTCGCGAATGCTCTGGCCCGGCTCGACCGTCACGGTCTCGAGGGGGCCGTCGATCTCGACAACGGCGAGCGCTGCCGGCGCGCCGAGGAGCAGCACTGCGCCGATCCAGCGCACGCCCCAGCCGGTCAACCTCGATCGACCGTTTCCCCCGCCGACAGTCATGCGATCTGTCATTTCTTGTGACAACATCGCAGGATACCCGAAATGCCGGGCACGGCAAGGTCAGTGAAGAGGCAGATCAGGCAATGCGGCGCGCCGCATATCGACCTATGCCCAGCTTCAGGCCACGTATCTTCTCAGGAACGGCTATTCAGCTCAGCGGGCCGCACCATTGTGGCGGGACAGACGGCGGGTGCGGTGAGGAGGCGGCGGTCAAGCCGGGGACCGCGCGATCCCCGACTGACGCGCCGGAAAATCATTCCGCCAAAAGTGCGCGCAGCATCCAGATCGCCTTCTCGTGGAACTGCAGCCGCTCGGTGAGCATGTCGGCGGTCACGAGGTCGCCTGCATCCTCGGCCCGCTCGGCGCTCTCGCGAAAGCCCCTGGCCACCGTCTCGTGGTCACGGACGAGGTTGGCGATCATGTCGCGCGTGGTCGGCTCTGCCGTGTCCTCCTGCAGGCGCGTGGCCTCGCCCATCTCGCGCATGCTCGTCGGCGCCAGCTGGCCGAGGGCGCGGATCCGCTCGGCCAGCTCGTCCGCGGCGGCGAACATGTCGTTGTACTGCTCCTCGGTGAGCTCATGCACCGAGTGGAAGAGCGGTCCCACGGCGTTCCAGTGGTAGCCCTGCGTCTTGATCATCAGCACATACGTGTCGGCGAGGCAGGTCTGCAGGTCCTCGGCGACCCGTGCCTTGCCGTCGATCCCGGTGTTCGGCCGCTCGGTCTTCGGACGAATGTTCAGTGCTGCAGTCATGGCTGGTTTCCTTCTTCGTGAGCGCAAGTCGTTGCGGGGTAATCGGGCGTCGTTACACGATCGATGCCATCAGGCACCCCAAACGTCGTCGTAGCGGGCGGTTCCATCGGCGCGCGGATAGTCGCGATGGAAAAGGCGCCGCCGCGCCTGACGGAACGTCTCACCCGTGATCAGGGTTGCCGCAGCCAGGAGGACGTGTGCCACGAGCAGCTGATCGAACCAGTACCAGACGCCGAAGCTGGCGCAGAACACGGTGGTCCACATGGTGCTCAGGAACGTCATGATCTGGAAACGCTGCTGCCGCGGCAGCGAACTCAGCGGGTTGCGCTCGTCGTTCATGACGAGCTCGTAGACCTGTCGCATCGCATCTGCTCCTCGTGCCCTGGCTCTGGTGGGTGGCTCTGAAAGCCCCGCGGGGCGATGACGGCCATCCATCCGATGGCCTTTTCCGACGCGCCGATCAGGCCGGCGTGTTTTCGTCATCGTGCAAGGTGATACGGCTCAGCGACGATTTGGATCAGCTCAGGGCGCGGCGCCCGTCGAACGCGCGACGATGTGAGGCCCGGCTGCCGGGTCGGCATGGCCATGCAGGACCGTCGCCGATGTGCCCCGGCTCAGACGGGGTTCTGGGCGCCGACGAAGTAGAGCAGCCGCCCCTGGGCGTCGAAGAGCGGCCTGATGCGCAGCCGGTTCATGAAGGGCGTGCCGTCCTTGCGGTAGTTCAGAAGGTCGATCGTGAAGGTCGCTCGCGCCTCGATCGCCTCGCGGATGGCGGCGACGGCGTGCGGGTTGGTCTCCGGGCCCTGCATGAAGCGGCAGTTGCGTCCGATCACCTCGTCGGCCGTGTAGCCGGTCTGCTGCTCGAACTCGTCGCTGACATAGATCAGCGGATTGTCCGGCAGGTGCGGATTGGAGATGACGACGCTCATGCCGAGCTCGTCGCCCTGCAGCCGCTCGAGCAACTCCGTGGTTTCGGCTTTCTGTTGCGGCATTCCCTTCGCTCCTCTTTCGGTGAGCGGTCGCGGCCAACCCGCCTCCGGCTCTTTCTTCGAATGGCCGCCCACGGCGGGCGCCGTCCTTCTGTCCCTCTGCAATCCTTATAGCGATCCGGCAGCGGGGCGCGCCCTTTATCGCGCTTGTGGCATTCGGACTTTCACTGCTCTCCCTGTGGTGAAATGCTGGCGCGGACAAGCGAAGTCGACGGACAGCGTAGCGGAAAGGAGGCCGCACCATGCCGGAATACGACGAGTTCGCCGAGACCTATCAAAACTGGAGCGTGACGGCGAGCGACTACAGCCGGGTCGAGATCCATTCGTTCCTCGAGGTGCTCGGTCCGGTCAGGGGCCTGCGTGTCCTCGATCTCGCGGCAGGCGAGGGCCGGGCGTCGCGCCTGCTCATGGAGCGCGGTGCTGCCACGGTCCTGGGTGCCGAGGTCTCGCCGGAAATGGTGCGGCGGGCGACCGAGCAGAACACGCCCGGGTCCGAAAGTGCCGGGGCGAAGACCTGGCCCGGGCTGCGCTACGTCGTGCTCGACGCCACCGATCCCGACTTCCGGCTCGATCCCCCCGTCGACCTCGTGACCGCCATGTATCTTTTCCACTACGCGCCGACCGAGGCGGACCTGGCGGCGATGGCCCGGCTGATCGCGCGTAATCTCGAGCCGGGCGGGCGGTTCGTCACCTACACGATCAGCCCGGACTTCGAATTCGACAAGCTCGATCCGCGGCTGAAGGAACGCTGTGGCTTCACCTATCGCGTGGTCGAGGGCAACCACTGCACGCTGGTCATCGGCGACCAGGAAGTGGACATCTGGCAGTGGAGCCGGGCGCTGCACGAGGACTGCCTGCATAGCGCGGGTCTCGTCGACGTGACCTGGCATCCGCTGCGGGCCCCGCCCGGTGCGCCCGAGGTCGAGGCCCGGCTCGACTTCTACCTCGCCAACCCGAGCTGCATTGTCCTCGAGGCCAAAAAGCCGGCCTGAGGCGCTGAGGAGGCGGCTGCGATCGGCGCCACATCCGGCGACCGGGAAAATCGCCGGGTGCCGGAACCGGCGCCCGCCAGAGCGCGTTCCCATTCCACGAGCGACCGGGAGCGCCATTTGCCAGATGCCCCATCTACAGCCGGAGAGGTCACCAACGATGCCGGTTCCCCGAAGCCGCTGGTGCTCATCACCGGGGCGGCCGGCGCCATCGGCACGGCCCTCGTGCGGGCGCTGGAAGACGAGTATCGCGTCGTCGGGCTGGACCTGGCCAGCAAGGACGCCGCCTGCGAGCTGATCCCGGTCGACCTGACGAGCGCCGATTCGGTCGAGCTGGCTCTCCGCAAGCTCGGCGACGCTCATGGCCGGCAGATCGCCTCGGTCATCCATCTCGCGGCCTATTTCGATTTCACGGGCGAGGAGCATCCGGCTTACGACGCCGTCAATGTCGAGGGGACACGCCACCTCTTGCGCGCCCTTCAGGACTTCGCGGTCGAGCAGTTCCTTTATGCCGGCACCATGCTCGTGCACCGGCCGGGTGCCCCAGGGGTGCCGATCAGCGAAACCACGGCCATCGAGCCGCGCTGGGCCTATCCTCGCTCGAAGGCGCGGGCCGAGGAGGCGATCCGCGAGGCGCACGGCGACATTCCTTATCTCGTCCTGCGCCTCGCCGGCCTCTACGACGACCGGACCGCCGTGCCGACCCTCGCCGAGCAGATCCGCCGCATCTACGAGCGTGACCCCAAGGCGCACGCCTATGCCGGGTCGCTCGAGACCGGCCAGGCGTTCCTGCATCAGGACGACATGGTCGAGGCCTTCGTGCGCGCGGTCGAGCGCCGCCGGGACCTGCCGGCGGACACGGCCATCCTGATCGGCGAGGCGGATGCCGCCGGCTATGGCGAGCTGCAGGAGCGGCTTGCCATGCTCATCCATGGCGAGAAGGACTGGGCGACGCTCTCGGTCCCCAAGCCGCTCGCCGCCGCCGGCGCCTGGGTCGAGGAGAAGAGCGAGCCGCTGGTGCCGGACGACCTCGACCAGGGCGAGAAGCCCTTTATCCGCCCGTTCATGGTGGAGATGGCGGACGACCACTACGAGCTCGACATCTCCCGCGCCCGGGAGCTGCTCGGCTGGCAGCCGCGGCACCGCATTCTCGACGTGCTGCCGCGCATCGTCGGGAATCTCCAGGCCGACCCCGCCGGCTGGTACGAGGCCAACGGCCTGACGCTGCCGCACTGGCTGGCCGCCGCCCGCGAGCGCACGGACGATCCGGACGCGCTGCGCCAACGGGCGGAGGAGCGACGGCGCGACGCCCACGAGCGCTTCCGCTGGGCGCATTTCGTGACGATCGGGCTCGGCACCTGGCTGATCACCAGCCCGCCGATGCTCGGCTACGAGTCTTTCTGGATGACGTGGAGCGACGTCGCCAGCGGGCTCCTGATCATGGTCCTGGGGTTCATGGCCCTTTCCTGGCGCTTCGCCCTGGTGCGCTGGGCGACGGCGGCGGTCGGGCTCTGGGTCATGCTGGCGCCGCTCGTCTTCTGGGCGCCGACGGCCGCCGCCTACCTGAACGGGACGCTGGTCGGAGCGCTGGTCTTCGCCTGCGCCGCCTGCGCGCACCCGGCGCCGGGGATCGGCCGCGTCGCCGCGACCACCGGCCCGACCATCCCGCCCGGCTGGGACTACTCGCCGTCCGACTGGTTCCAGCGCCTGCCGATCATCATCCTGGCGCTGCTCGGCCTCTACGTGTCGCGCTATCTCACCGCCTACCAGCTCGATCACATCGACGGCGTCTGGGAGCCCTTCTTCGCCGGCGCTGCCGAGGACCCGAAGAACGGCACCGAGGAGATCATCACCTCCTCCGTCTCGCGCGCTTGGCCCGTGCCCGATGCCGGGCTCGGTGCGCTCACCTACATGCTGGAGATCCTGATCGGCGCCATCGGCTCGGCGCGGCGCTGGCGCACCATGCCGTGGCTGGTGCTGCTCTTCGGCATCATGATCGTGCCGCTCGGCGCCGTCTCCATCACCTTCATCATCATCCAGCCGATCGTGCTCGGCACCTGGTGCACACTCTGCCTGATCACCGCGGCGGCGATGCTGGTCCAGATCCCCTATTCGATCGACGAGCTGATCGCCACCTGCCAGTTCCTGCTGCGCCGCAAGCGCGCCGGGCGGCCGCTCCTGCGCGTCCTGCTCGTCGGCGACACCGATGACGGCCCGGATGAATCGGCAAAGGCCGATTTCGAGCGCTCGCCCCGGGCCATCGTCGGCGAGATGCTGGGCGGCGGCATCACCCTGCCATGGCCGCTGCTGGCCACCATGGCCGTTGCGGTCTGGCTGATGTTCACGCGGCTCACCCTCGGCACGGAAGGCGTCCTCGCCGACGCCGACCACCTGATCGGCGCCCTGGCGCTCACCGTCGCCGTGACGGCCACCGCCGAGGCGGCGCGGGCAGTGCGGTTCCTCAACATCCTGCTCGGCATGGCGCTCGTCATCACCGTTCTGGTCGTCGACGCCACCTGGTACCAGCTCGCCGCCGACCTCGCCTGCGGCCTGGTCCTGATGGCGCTCAGCGTGCCGCGCGGCGCGGTGCGGCACCGCTACGGCAGCTGGTCGCGCTTCGTCGTCTGATGTTCGCCAATCTGCCGCTCTGGGCGAACCTCGCCATCTTCATCGTGTCGGCCGGCTTCGTCTGGATCGCCGGGACGCGGCTCTCCTACTTCGCCGACGCCATCGCACGCCGGACCGGCATCGGCCAGGCGGCGATCGGGGTGCTGCTCCTGGGTGGCGTGACGTCGCTGCCGGAGATCGCCGTCGCCGGCGCCGCCTCGCTCAACAACGACGCAGCGCTTGCCGTGAACAACCTGCTCGGCGGGTTCACCGTGCAGGTGGCGATCCTCGCCCTTGCGGACGCGACCTTCCGCAAGGCGACGCTCACCGCCAGCATCCCGGATCCCACCGTGCTCCTTCAGGGCATGCTCGGCATCCTGCTCGTGGCCCTGATCGCCGCCGGGATCGGCGCCGGCGACGTGGGCTTCCTCGGTGCAGGGCTCTGGACCTGGGGCATCTTCGGGGTCTTCCTCTACGCGCTGAGGCTGGTCACGGCAGCCGAGGGCAGCCCCTCCTGGAAGGTCATCGGCCAGCCGCCGGCACCGGAGATCGGCGAGGCCGAGCCCAGGGTCGAGCAGTCGGCGCAGCGGCTGGCCCTTTCCACCGCCGTTGCCGCCGCCGTCATCTTCGCCATGGGCTTCGCGCTGGCGCGGTCGGGCGAGGCGCTGGCCGAGCAGACGGGGCTCGGCTCGAGCTTCTTCGGCGCTGTCTTCGTCGCCATCTCGACCTCGCTGCCCGAGATCTCGACCGTGCTCGCCGCCCTGGGCCTGCGCCGCTACGTGATGGCGGCCTCCGATATCTTCGGCACGAACCTCTTCGACATCGCCCTGATCTTCCTCGTCGATCTTCTCTACTCGGGCGGGCCGGTGCTCAACGAGGTCGGCGCCTTCTCCCTCGTCGCCGCCATGCTCGGCATCATCGTCACCGGCGTCTTCATGGTCGGCATGATCGAGCGCCGCGACCCGGCCATTTTCGGCGTCGGCCTCGATTCGCTGGTCGTCGCGGTGGTCTATTTCGGCGGCGTCGGGCTGCTGTTCCAGCTGCGCTGAGGTTACTCGCTGGCGTTGTGGATCATTCGGCCTGAAAATCCCTTCGTGCCGCAGTGCGACTCATCCAGTCCCCGCCCGCATAGGTGACCGCCAGAACGAAGACGGTCGTTGCGGACGGCCGGATGCAGCCGGACGACGTAGCTCACGCCTCCTCTACGATGCGTGTCTGGCGACGCGCGTCGGCGAACGCCTCCTCGATACCGATGTAGGAGGCGGGTGGCGTCGCCATTCGTGCCCGGATCTCGTCCGCCATCACGCCGAGCGCTGTCTCCCGCGCGCGCTCGTCCTCCATCATCTGCTCGACCGCGGCGGCGACGGCGGCACTCACCGTCGCGAACACCCCTTCCTCGACCTTGCGCGCGAGGAAGCGATGATGACGGTCGGTGAAGCTGAGCGTGGTCTTGACGGTCATCTATCCTCCACGAGGTATGACTTTATCATACCGCGCCGGGTGTTCCGCCGTCCATGTCGCTCGGCCGCAGCCGGGTCACCCGCCCGCCACATGCCGCCGCGCCGAGGCGACGAAGGCGTCGATCTGGTCCTCGCGCGTGTCGAACGCGGTCACCAGGCGGACCGTGCCGGCGCCGCGGTCGTAGAAGCCGAAGCCGTCCGCCTTCAGGCCCTCGCGGGCGGCGTCGGGCAGGGCCATGAAGACCTCGTTGATGTGGACCGGGTGGAGCAGCTGGGCCCCCTCGATCGCCTCGAGCCCGCTCGCCACCCGCGCCGCCATGGCGTTGGCGTGGGCGGCCAGGCGGAGCCAGAGGCCGTCCTCGACATAGGCTTCGAGCTGGGCCGAGACGAAGCGCATCTTGGAGAAGATGTGCCCGGCCTTGCGGGCGCGAAAGCGCAGCGGCTCGGCCAGGCTCTCGTCGAACATGACGATCGCCTCGGCGGCGAGGCAGCCGTTCTTGGTGCCGCCGAAGGAGAGCACGTCGACCCCGGCCTTCCAGGTGAGGTCCGCCGGCTCGCAGCCGAGTGCCGCCAGCGCATTGGCGAAGCGGGCGCCGTCCAGATGCACCTTGAGGCCGTGCCGGCGGGCGATCGCGGCCAGCGCCGCGATCTCCTCCGGCTGGTAGACGGTGCCGCGCTCGGTCGCCTGTGCGAGGCTGAGCACGGCCGGCTGGACCTCGCTGGTCCGGCCCCAGCCGGCCTTCGCCAGATGCTGCTCGAGCGTCCCGGGGGCGAGCTTGCCGTCGGTCTCGGGCAGGGGCGTCACCTTGGCTCCGCCGGTGAAGAGCTCGGCCGCACCGCATTCGCTGTCGTGGACGTGGCTGACGGCGCTGCAGACGATGGAGCCCCATGGCGGGGTCAGGAGCGACATGGCGAGCGCGTTGGTCGCCGTCCCGGTGCCGATCGGCTGCACGGCGCAACGCTTGCCGAAGAGCTCGGAGAAGCGTTCGCTGAGCCCGAGCGTGCGCTCGTCCGCCCCGTAGGACGCCGTGCTGCCGCGGTTGGCACGCAGGATGGCATCGAGGATCGGCTGGGCGATGCCCGTGACATTGTCGCTGCGCAGGTTGAGGGGCAGCTCCGGGGTCTCGCCGTCCTTGCTGTCGAGGTCGCGCATGGTCGTCATGGGTTCCACCTGTAGCGGTCGATCGTGTCTTCGTTCAGCTCGATGCCGAGGCCCGGCTTCTCCGGCACGGCGACGATGCCGTCAACGGGCCGGATCGGGTCGACGAGGAGGTCGGTGCGCAGCGGGTTGTCGGTGGCGTTGTATTCCAGATAGGGGCAGTCGCGCAGAGTCGAGATCACGTGCAGCGTGGCGGCGACGAGGATGTCGGTCGACCAGCAGTGCGGGATCATCCGCACGCCGCGCGACTCCGCGAGGGCGGCGATGCGCAGGCTCTCGGAGATGCCGCCGACGCGCGCGATGTCGGGCTGGATGATGCGCAGGCCGCCATGCTCCATGAGCATGCGGTAGGCATGCACGCCGGCCTCCTTCTCGCCGGTGGCGATCGGCGTCGGCGAGACCGCGGTCAGCCGGGCGAAGCCGTCGAGGTCGTCGGGTGCCAGGGGCTCCTCGAGGAAGTAGACGCCGTGCTCGGCGAAGGCCCGGCCGAGATAGAGCGCGTCGTCGAGCGGCACGGCGAAGCCCATGTCGATCATGATGTCGATCTCGTCGCCGACCGCGGCCCGGATGGCGGCGGTGCGCCGGACGTCCTTGCGCGGATCGCCGCCGAGATCGCCCCAGCCGAACTTCATGGCCTTGTAGCCATTGGCCTTGTGCTGCTTCGCCAGCTCGACCGTGGCCTCCAGCGAGGGCTGCGAGAGGTCGCTGGCATAGGCCCGGTGGTGCGTCTTTCGGGCGCCGCCGAGCAGGCGGTGGACCGGTTGGCCGGTGGCCTTGCCGAGGATGTCCCAGAGTGCCAGGTCGATGCCGCTGATGACGTGCATGGCCACGCCGCGCCGGCCGTAGGTCTGGGTGTGGCGGTCCATCTTGTCCCAGAGCCGGCCGATGTCGCGCGGGTCCTCGCCGAGCAGGAGGCCGCGCAGGCCCTGGGCGGAGATGGAGCAGACCGGCGAATCGAGGACGGCCTTGTTGACCAGCGGGTTGGTATGCGCCTCGCCGATGCCGGTGATGCCCTCGTCGGTATGCACCTTGATGATCATCACCGACTGGCAGCCGTCGCCGATCTCCCGGACCTCCGGCAGCCGCAGCATGATTCCTTCGATATCGGTGATGCGCATGCGGTCTTTTCCCTTTCCGGACTTATCCTGACATGTCAGGAAGGTTGGCCATGCGATGCCCGAATGACAAGGACAGTCTTCCGCGAAAGGCTTGCTCATGCCCCGCTTGACGATCGAAGGCGCCACCGTCACGAGGCTCAGGGTCCCCCTGATCAAGCCCTACATCTCGTCCCAGGTCCGCACCGGGCGTGATGTGATCGAGCGGACGATCATCGAGCTCGAGGGCAGCGACGGCACGGTCGGCTATGGTGAGACCGTGGGCACGGAGCCGGTCTTCGCCATCGTCCAGGATCTCTGCAACCGCCTGCGCGGCCGTGACCCGTTCGCCATGGGCGCCTTCCAGAGGGAGTGGGCGCCGCTCACCTTCTCGAACATGAACGGACGCAACGGCTTCATCGCCTTCGGTGGTGTCGAGGCGGCCTGCCACGACCTCCAGGCCCGGCATCTCGGCGTGCCGCTCGTCGACCTCCTGGGCGGCGCGCAACGCACCGCCATTCCCTGCGCCGGCCTCATGGGAGCGCTCCCCGTCGACCGGCCGATCGACGAGGCCGAGATGCAGGCCTTCATCGCCGATCGGGGCAACGTCGCAGCCGTGGTCGAGGAAGCGGGCAGGCTCGTGGCCGAGAGCGGCTATCCGAGCCTGAAGATCAAGAGCGTCGGCCGTGACCGGGGCTGGGACCTGGCGGTGATGCAGGCCCTGCACGAGACGTTCGGGCCGGCCATGGGGCTAAGGCTCGACGTCAACGGGGCGTTCACCGTGGTCGAGGCGCAGCGCCTCGGCCGTGCCCTCGAGCCCCTCGACCTCGAATACTACGAGGATCCCGTGAGCGGTATCGAGGGCCTCGCCCGGCTGCGGCGCGACCTGCGCACGCCGATCGCCACCAACATGGCGATCATCAACATGGACCAGCTGCCGGTCGGCATCCGCGCAGGCGCTGCCGACGTGATCCTCGGCGACATCTTCCACTGGGGCGGCATCCGCAACCTCTGCGACCTCGCTGCCGTCGCCCGCGCCTTCGAGCTGACGCTCGGCCTGCATTCCTTCTGGGAAATGGGCATCGCCACGGCCTTCAACCTGCATCTCGCAGCCGCCCTGCCGATCGTCGCCCATCCCATCGACGGCATTCTCTGGCTCTATCCCGACGACATCACCAAGGGCGACAGGATGCGGGTCAGGGACGGGGTGCTGCCCCTGCCGCAGGGTCCGGGCATCGGCGTCGAGCCCGACCCGGCGAAATTGGCGCAATGGTCTGTCGGTCAGACAAAAGTGGGGTGACATCCGCCGGCACGCCATGCAGGATGCGGGCGACTTCGTGGGACAAGCCCGACCAGCCCGGCCATGACAGAGGAGGGAACGAATGACGATCTTGAAGCATTCGCGGCGCATGCTGTGCGGCGCGGGGGTGATGGCGATCGGTACGTTTGTGGCCTTGCCGGCCTCGGCGGAAACCTTCACCTGCCCGACCGAGGGCGGCGACATGGTGTTCGGCCAGGAGGCGCAGGTCGCCGGCCTCGACATGCACTTCAGCTCGGCGATCTCTGCCCGCAACGTCGCCATGCACATCTACGAATCGCTGATGACGCGCGGCGAGGACAATTCGCCGATCCACGAGCTGGCGGAGAGCCACGAGGTCAGCGATGACGGGCTGACCTACACCTTCAAGCTCCGCGACGGCATCTCCTTCCACAACGGCAAGGAGATGACGTCGGCCGATGTGCTGGCCTCCTTCGAGCGCTACCAGGAGATCGGCATCGACCGCGCGACGCTCGAGCCGGTGGAGAGCATGTCGGCTCCCGACCCGTCGACCTTCGTCATCACCTTGAAGAACAAGGTGCCGGTCTTCATCGAGCAGTTGAGCTCGTTCCGCGTGCCGATCGTCATCATCCCGGCCGAGGAGGCCGCCAAGGAAGCCAACCAGATCGAGTATATCGGCACGGGCCCCTACAAGTTCGCCGAGTGGGTGCCGGACGGCTTCGTCAAGCTCGAGCGGTTCGACGACTACGTGCCCAACACGGCTTTCGAGGGCAAGACCGGCTTCGGCGGCTACAAGGTGGCCTGCTTCGACACCGTGACCTTCCGCATCGTCAAGGAACCGGGGGCGCGCGTCGCCGGTCTCGAGACGGGCGAGCTGCAGGGTGTGGAGGACGTGCCGACCAAGGCGGCCGAGCGCCTCGTCGACAACCAGGACATCAAGCTGATCCCGGTCGAGAACTGGTGGATTCACATCGCCATCGTCAACCAGTCGAGCCCGCCCACCGACAAGCTCGGCGTGCGCAAGGCGATCCAGGTCGGTCTCGACATGGAAGAGATCATGGAGATCGCCACGGACGGGGCCTACACGCTCAACCACGGCTTCCAGTACCCGGGCAACCCCTACTTCGTCGAGGGCGGCAAGGAATGGTACAACGTCAATGACAAGG
>CAZGUW010000104.1:0-14306 GCA_964528705.1 uncultured Geminicoccaceae bacterium | reverse complement strand
TGTCGGCCATGGTCATGGCCTCGACCTGGTCGTGGGTGACGTAGATCATGGTGGTCTGCAGGCGCTCGTGGAGCTCGATGATCTCGAGCCGCATGCCGACGCGGAGCGCGGCGTCGAGATTGGAGAGCGGCTCGTCGAAGAGGAAGGCGGCGGGCTCGCGGACGATGGCGCGGCCGATGGCGACACGCTGGCGCTGGCCGCCCGAGAGCTGGCCGGGCCTTCGGTCGAGGTAGTCGGTGAGGTTGAGCACCGAGGCCGCCTGCGCGATCCGGCGGTCCTGCTCGGCCTGGTCCATCTTCGCCATGCGGAGCGGGAAGGCGATGTTCTTGCGCACGCTCATGTGCGGGTAGAGGGCGTAGGACTGGAAGACCATGGCGAGGCCGCGTTTGGCCGGCGGGGTGTCGGTGGCGTCCTTGCCGTCGATCAGGATGCGCCCGCCGGTGGTGTCCTCGAGGCCGGCGATCAGGCGGAGCAGGGTGGACTTGCCGCAGCCGGAGGGCCCGACGAAGACGACGAACTCGCCGTCGTCGATGTCGAGGTCGACGCTGGGGATGACGGTGACGTTGCCGAAGGTCTTGTTGACCTGCTCCAACCTGATGCTACCCACGAGCGTTCTCCCGATCTTGCTGGCGATCTTTCTGGCGGTCTTGCTGGTTCGACGGACGGCGGCCGGTCATTTGACGGCACCGAAGGTCAGGCCGCGGACGAGCTGCTTCTGGCTGAACCAGCCGAGGATCAGGACCGGGGCGATGGCCATGGTCGAGGCCGCGGAAAGTTTGGCGAAGAAGAGGCCTTCGGGGCTGGAATAGCTGGCGATGAAGGCGGTGAGCGGTGCCGCCGTGGCGGCTGTCAGGTTCAGCGTCCAGAAGGCCTCGTTCCAGGCGAGGATGAAGTTGAGGAGCATGGTCGAGGCGATGCCCGGGACGGCCATCGGTGTCAGGATGTGGAGGATCTCCTCCTTCAGCCCGGCGCCGTCCATGCGGCAGGCCTCAAGGATCTCGCCGGGGATCTCCTTGAAGTAGGTGTAGAGCATCCAGATGATGATCGGCAGGTTGATCAGCATGAGGACGATGACGAGGCCGGTGCGGGTGTCGAGGAGCCCCAGGGAGATGAAGATCAGGTAGATCGGGTAGAGCACGCCGACGGCCGGCAGCATCTTGGTGGAGAGCATCCAGAGCAGGATGTCCTTGGTCCGCCTCGACGGCACGAAGGCCATGGACCAGGCGGCCGGGACGCCGATGATGACGCCGAGCAGGGTCGAGCCGCCGGCGATGATCACGGAGTTCCAAAGGAACCGCATGTAGTCCGAGCGTTCCTGCACGACCTCGTAGTTCTCCAGCGTCCAGTCGAAGAAGAACCAGACGGGCGGGTCGGCGATGGCCGTGGCTTCCGTCTTGAAGCTGGTGAGGATCGTCCAGAGGATCGGGAAGAAGATGAGGAGCCCGACCGCCCAGGAAGCGGCGGTGTTGATGGTCTTGCGGCGGGTGGTGACGGCGCGTGCCATGGTTCTATCTCCTCACGCGTCCAGGTTCTTGCCGACGATGCGCATCAGGAAGATCGCAACGATGTTGGCGAGGATGATCGCATAGACGCCGCCCGCTGAACCAAGACCGATGTTCTGGCTCTCGATGACCCGCTGATAGACCAGGTAAGTCAGAGTACGGGTGCCGAACGCGCCGCCGGTGGTGACGAAGATCTCGGCGAAGATCGAGAGCAGGAAGATCGTCTGGATCAGGATGACGATGGTGATGGCGCGGGAGAGGTGCGGCAGGATCAGGTGCCAGAAGCGGCTGAGCAGGGGAGCGCCGTCCATCTCGGCCGCCTCCATCTGCTCGCCGTCGAGCGACTGCACGGCGGTCAGCAGGATGAGCGTGGCGAACGGCAGCCACTGCCAGGAGACGATCATGATGATCGAGGTCAGGGAGACCTGGGTCAGCCACTCGACCGGCTGGGCGCCGAAGAATTTCCAGAGATGGGCCAGAAGACCGTTCACGGGATCCATGAACATGTTCTTCCAGACGAGGGCCGAGACGGTCGGCATGACGAAGAAGGGGGCGATGACGAGGATGCGGACGATGCCCTGCCCCCACATGGGCTGGTCGAGCAGGAGGGCGAGGAGGATGCCGAGCACGACCGTGATGACGAGGACACCGCCGACGATGACCAGGGTCGCCTGGATCGAGGGCCAGAAGGCGCTCGAGGTGACGAAGCGGACATAGTTGTCGAAGCCGACCCAGCCGAGGTCGCCGCCGCGCAGCGGCAGATACTGCTTGAAAGAGAAATAGAGCGTCATGACGAGGGGGACGAGCATCCAGCCCAGCAGCAGCACCACGGCGGGCGCCATCATCCACCGGGCGGCGGACTTGGATTGCTGTGTCGCCATTGAGCGTCTCCCTCCCTGCCTGACGTTTATGAGTCAGGAATGTTCTTCTTCTTCCGGACCGAGCGCAAGTCCGCCGGTCTCCCCGGCCAGAGGGGACGGCATGTCGCCGCCCCCTCCGGGCCGGGAGGCACCTCGTAGTCAAAGGTAGCCGGGCTGTCGAAGTTAGCCGGGCTGTTGCAGTAGCCGGGCTGTTGCAGTAGCCGGGCTGTTACAGGTAGCCGGCGGCTTCCATCTCTTCGGTCGTCATGGCCTGCGCCTTCTCGAGCGCTTCCTCGACCGACTGCTGGCCGGCCAGGGCGGCGGAGATCTCCTGGCCGACCTGGGTGGCGAGGCCGGCGAACTCGGGGATCGCCACGAACTGGACGCCGGTATAGGGCACCGGGTCGATGGTCGGCTGGTTGGGGTCGGCCGAGTTGATGGAGTTCAGCGTCATCTCGGCGAAGGGCGCCGCCTTCTGGTATTCCGGGTTCTCGTAGAGGGAGGTCCGGGTGCCGGGCGGGACGTTGGCCCAGCCGACATTCTCGGCGACGAGGGCGGTGTACTCCTTGCTGGTCGCCCAGGCGATGAACGCCTTGGCGGCGTCGACCGCGTCGGAGCCGGCCGGGATGGCGAGTGACCAGGCCCAGAGCCAGTTGCCGCGCTTGCCGAGGCCGTTATCGGGAGCGAGCGCGAAGCCGACCTTGTCGGCGACCGTGGATTCGTCCGGGTTGGTCACGAACGAGGCGGCGACGGTGGCGTCGATCCACATGCCGCACTTGCCCTGCTGGAAGAGCGAGAGGTTCTCGTTGAAGCCGTTGGTCGAGGCGCCGGGCGGGCCGTAATTGGTCATCAGCTCCATGTAGGTGTCGAGGGTCTGGGCCCAGGCCTCGCTGTCGAGCTGCGGCACCCAGTCCTCGTCAAACCAGCGCGCGCCGAACGAATTGGCCACCGTGGTGATGAAGGCCATGTTCTCGCCCCAGCCGGCCTTGCCGCGCAGGCAGATGCCGTAGATCTCGTTCTCCGGGTCGGTCATCGCCGCCGCGGCTTCCTTGATGAAGTCCCAGGTGGGCGCGTCCGGCATCTCGAGGCCGGCCTGCTCCATGAGGTCGGTGCGGTACATGACCATGGAGCTCTCGCCGTAGAAGGGGGCGGCGTAGAGCTCGCCGTCGACGGTGAGGCCGCCGCGGATGGCGGGCAGGATGTCGTCGGCGTCCCAGGATTCGGGCAGGTCGTTGAGCGAGACGAGCCAGTCCTGCTGGCCCCAGATGGGCACCTCGTAGGTGCCGATGGTCATCACGTCGAACTGGCCGCCATTGGTGGCGATGTCCTGGGTCACGCGCTGCCGCAGGACGTTCTCCTCGAGGGTGACCCACTCGAGGGTGATGTCGGGATGCTCGGCCGTGAAGGCGTCGGTGAGACCCTGCATGCGGATCATGTCGCCGTTGTTCACGGTGGCGATGGTGACGGTGGTCTGCGCCTGCGCGCCGCTGGCGGCGATGAGGGCCAAGGCCGACGCGGCATAGAGTGAACGTGTCAGGTTCATCTGGCTGCTCCCTGTTTTGTGCGTTTGGCGGGTGGAAGCTATGCCCCACCTCATCGGGAGTCAACAAAAAATTTGACGCGCGTTAACTTTTTGCCGCGTCGAGCTGTCAGGCCGACTGGCGCATGACCAGCTTGCCGTCGAACAGCACGACCTTGGGAAAGGAAATAGGGCCGGTCCGGTCGGGGTCGATGAGGGCGAGGAGGGTTTCGACGCTGCGCGACGCGATGGCGGCGTAGTCCTGCGAGACGGTTGTGAGTGGCGGGCAGGTGAAGCGCGCGAAGGGGTGGTCGTCGTGGCCGGCGATACGGATGGCGCAGCCGTGCCCGCGCCCCACCCGGAGCCCCTTCTCGTAGGCGGCGGCGAGCAGGCCGATGGCGAGGCGGTCATTGCTGCAGAGCACGGTGTCGGTGGCGAAGCGGCGCCGCTCGATCGCCTTCAGGCCCTCGCGATAGCCGATCGCCTCGAATTCCCAGTCCTGGCCCTCGGCCTGGACGATCTGCGGCGCGTGGCCGAGCCGCTCCATGATGGCGAGGTAGGCGGCATGGCGCTTCCTGGCGTTCGGGTTGGTCGGCGTCTTCATCTCGAAGAGGCAGGGCGGCTCGCCGGTCCGGCAGAGATAGTCGACGATGAGGGCGATGCTCTGGCCGTTGTCCGAGCCGATGAAGGCCTCGCCCACATCCTCGATGCGGCTGTCGAACAGGATCGCCGGCACGTCGGCGCAGAAGCGCTCGATGGCGGTGCGGTCGGAGGCGCGGCCGAGCGGGGCGAGGAGGACGCCCGCGGGACGGAGCGAGCGGAGATTGTCGAGATTCTCGAGCTCGAGCGACCGCTCGCCGTGCGAGCTCAGGAGGATGGTGCGGTAGCCGGCAGCGATGCACAGGCGCTCGATGGTGCGGGCGATCTCGGCGAAGAACGGGTCGGCGAGATAGGGGACCACGATGCCCACCGTCTTGGTCAGCCGGCGGTTCTGGTTCATGGCATAGATGTTCGGGCGGTAGTCGCAGCGCTCGAGCGCCGCCTCGATGCGCTCGCGCGTGCTGCGGCGCACGCTCGCCGGATCGTTGAAGTACTTGGACACGGTCGGCCTGGAGATGCCGCTGACGGCAGCGAACTCCTCCATGTTCCTGATCTTCTGCTCGGCCATGCCCTCGCCCGAAAAATGTTACGCGCGCAAACTTCTTGCGTCACACTAGTCGTCGGGATTCCGCACCGTCAAGGTCCTGGCCCAGGCCGGCGATGCGGGCGGCCGCCCCGGCCGGCCCTGCCCCGCCCATCGCCCGATGATAGGCCAGGCCTATCAGGCGCTCCGAAATACCGGCTTGCGCCGATAGGCAGCGCCCCCCTAGCCTGCCGGCCAACGACGTACAGGGGGCGATCGGGCCATGCAGAAGCGGCCGAACATCATTCTGGTGACGACCGACCAGCACCGGGGCGACTGCTTCGGCTTCGAGGGACGCAAGGTGAAGACGCCGCATCTCGACGCCTTCGCCGAGCGCGCCACGCGCTTCGCCAACTGCACCACCGCCAACCCGATCTGCCAGCCCTCCCGGGCCTCGATCCTGACGGGTCTCTATCCGCTGACCCACGGCGTGCGCGACAACGGCATCGACCTGCCGGAGGCGACCGGCGAGAACGGCTGGGCGGGCCGGCTGACGGCGGGCGGGTACGAGACGGGTTTTCTCGGCAAGGCGCATTTTTCCACCGTGCGGACGTTCGCGCCGACCGGCCGGCCGGAATGCCAGTTCAGTGCCCGCGACTACGACACGGCGAGCTGGTTCGGGCCCTATATGGGCTTCGACCATGTGGAACTGATGCTGATGGGCCATTTCAACCTGCTGCCCAAGGCGCCGCCGGACGTGCTGCATTACGAGGACTGGTTCTTCGCCGATGGCAAAGGCGAGGCGAAGCTTCGGGCCTATGCCGAGCGGCTGCCGCCCGAGAGCGGCTTCAACCAGAGCTGGCACTCGGCTTTGCCGCCGCTCTGGCACACCTCGACCTGGTGCGGCGACCGGGCGGTCGAATTCATCAAGCGGGAGCACGCCGAGCCCTTCGCGCTCTGGGTCTCGATCCCGGACCCGCACACGCCCTTCGATGCGCCCGAGCCCTGGAGCCGGATGCACGACCCGGCGGCGGTCGACCTGCCGCCGCACCGGACGCGGGACTTCACGGGCCGGCCCTGGTGGCACGAGGCGTCGCGCGTCAACGAGCCGGTCATCGAGAACGACGAGTACCGGCGGATCCGGGCGAACTGGTCGCGGCCCGGGCAGCTGCCGGACGCGGTGCTGGCCGAGGTGATCGCCAACTACTACGGCATGATCTCGCTCGCCGACCACACCTTCGGGCGGATCGTCCAGGCGGTGCGCGAGGCCGGCATCGAGGACGAGACCTATGTCATCTTCACGAGCGACCACGGCGACTGGCTCGGCGATCACGGGCTGCTCCTGAAGGGGCCCATGCATTATGACGGGCTGATCCGGGTCGGCATGCTGATCGCAGGCCCCGGCATCCCGAAGGGGGCCGTGGTCGACCAGCCGGTGTCGCTGGTCGACCTGCACCCGACGCTGCTGGACCTCGCCGGCGTCGCCGACGACCGGCCGCGGCACGGGCGGAGCCTCATGCCGGTGATCAGGGGCGAGGAGGAGCGGAGCCACTCCTTCCTCGAATGGCACCTTGCGGCCTCGCGCTGTGGAGTCGAGCTGCAGCTGCGCACGGTTCGCACGCCGACCAGGAAGCTCACCGTCGACCTGATCTCGGAGGCGGGCGAGCTCTACGACCTCGCCAACGATCCTTTCGAGACCCGCAATTGCTGGGACGACCCGGCCTATCGCGACGACCGCCGCCAGCTCATGGCGCATGTCGCGGCCCGGCCGGCGGACGAGCTTGCCCTGCCCCTGCCCGTGGTCGGCATGGCCTGAGGCCGGCAAGCGGGGACCGGAAGGCCGGCCCCGAAGCGAAGAACGAGCAACCATGATCCGGGAGAGATCACGATGAGACCGATCGTCAAGCTGGCCCTGGTGGCGGCGACGGCGCTGCTGCCCCTGACAGCGCAGGCGGAGTATCCGGAAAAGGCGGTCACCATCGTGGTGCCGTCGGCGCCCGGCGGCTCCGGCGACATGGTCGCCCGCACGCTGCTCCGGCTGAACGAGGAGAGGAACGCGCTCGGCGTGCCCATCGTCGTGCAGAACTCGCCGGGCGGCGGCGGTGCGGTGGCCTCGCGGCAGGTGCTGGCGGCGGAGCCCGACGGCTACACGATCCTCGCCCTGCACCAGGGGCTGATCACGGCCAATGTCCTGGGCGTCACCGAATACGGGCCCGAGGCCTTCGAGCCGGTCGCCCAGGTGGTGGGCCAGTGCGTGGTCTATGCCGCGGCACCCGACAGCCCCTATGCGACCTACGGCGACCTCGTGGTGGCGGCGAAGTCGGGGACGCGGATCCGCGAGGCCGCCAATATCGGTGCGGTGGCGCATTTCGCCTCGATGATGCTCAATAGTGCCGCCGGCATCGAGGTCTCGGTGGTCCAGGCCGGGCAGGCCTCGGAGCGCCTTGCCTCGCTGATGGGCGGCCACACCGACGTCTCCATCTTCTCCGTGGCGGAGGTTCTGGCCTATGCCGAGAACGGCATCACCGGTCTTGCCATCCTGACCGACGAGCGCGATGCCGCCCTCCCCGACGTGCCGACGGCCGCCGAGCTGGGCTACGATGTCGAGTTCTGCATCGGCAACTGGCTGATGGCGCCGAAGGGAACACCGCCCGAGGTCATCGCCACGCTGGTCGAGGGGCTCGAGACGATGCTGGACGACGATGCCGTGCGCGCCGAGTGGCGGGAGCGGGGCTTCGATCCCAGGCTGATCACCGGTGACGACTTCCAGGCGCTGATCGACCAGTCGACCGCGACCATCACCGAGCTGGGCGCCAGCATCCCGCGCTGAGCCGGCCTGCCGCCCGGGGCCTGGCGGCCCCGGGCTTCGCGCATCGAGAGGAGTGGAAGAGCTGGTCAACCATCTGGCCGCGGCGATCTTTGGCGTGCTGGTCGCCGTGCCCGTGCTCATCGCCAGCCAGTGGATCCCGCAGTTCAACTACGACGTGGTGGGCGGCCGGGCCTTCCCCGTGGCCCTCGCCGTGCTGCTGCTGGGGCTCTCGGGGGCGAAGGCGGTGCTCGCCTGGCGGGCCTGGCGCCGCGAGCGCGCGCCGGATCAGGTAGCTACGGCCTTCTGGGAGCCGGAGCGGCCGGCCCTGGTCGTGCTGGCGGCGACGGCGGCCTATGCGCTCCTCCTCTTCCTGCGGATCGACTTCATCTGGCTTTCCGGCGCCTACATGCTGGCCGCCGGTGCGCTGAGCCGGCCGGACCGGCGGAGCCTGGTCGAGGCGCTTTGCATGGCGGGCTTCGTCGTGCTCGCCTTGCTCGGCATGGAAACCTTCCTGAACCTGCGGCTGATCGGCCGCTGACCGGAGAGCCGCGTGCCCGAGTTTTTGAGCCTTTCGTCGCTGCTCTTCGCCGTCATCGGCGCCCTCTCGGGGCTCGTGGTCGGTGCCATCCCCGGCATCGGCCCTGCCAGCCTCATCGCACTTACCGTGCCGCTGACGCTCTCGATGAGCAGCGTCGATGCGATCGTCATGCTGGTCGGCATGTATGTGGGCGGGGTGAGCGGCGGCATGGTGAGCGCGGCACTGCTGCGGATGCCGGGCACACCCTCCTCCATCATGACGACGCTCGATGCCTTCCCCATGGCCCAGTCGGGCTATCCCGAGCGGGCGCTCGCCATCTGCATCGGTGCCTCGCTCATCGGCGGCCTCGT
Organism: uncultured Geminicoccaceae bacterium; assembly: GCA_964528705.1. Taxonomy (GTDB): domain Bacteria; phylum Pseudomonadota; class Alphaproteobacteria; order Geminicoccales; family Geminicoccaceae; genus SLRI01. The sequence continues at coordinate 5,605 of CAZGUW010000104.1, read as the reverse complement.
CGCCGGTGCGGTGCTGCTGACGCTCGCCAAGCCGCTCTCGATCTGGGGGACCTATTTCGGCCCCTGGGAGTACTTCACGCTGATCGCCATGGGCCTCGTGCTGATGGCGTCGGTGGTCGCGGGCAACGTGCTGGGCGGCCTCATGTCCGGCGTGCTCGGCCTGCTGGTGGCGGTGCCCGGAGTCAGCGCCGCCGACGGTGCGCTCCGGCTCACCTTCGGCATCGGGCCGCTGGTCGGCGGCTTCGCCATGCTGCCGGTGCTGCTCGGGCTCTTCGTCGTCGGCACGGCGCTGACGGCACTTCTGAAGAAGGAAAGGCCGACGGAGGAGGTGGGGCTGAAGGGCAATCCGGTGGGCTCGCTCCTGCCGCTCTTCCGGTCGAACACGGTGAACCTGCTGCGCTCCTCGCTGATCGGCACCTGGATCGGCATCCTGCCCGGCGTGGGTGCCAGCATCGCCTCGATGGTCTCCTACACGGCCGCCAGGTCGTCCTCGTCCGAGGGCGACAAGTTCGGCACCGGCCATCCGGGCGGCATCATCGCCTCGGAGGCGGCGAACAACGCCAATGTGGGGGGCGCGCTGATCCCGCTGATCGCCCTCGGCATTCCGGGCAGCGCGGTCGACGCCATCCTGCTCGGTGCGCTCGTGCTGCACAACATCCAGCCCGGGCCGCTCCTCTTCACCAATGCGCCGGACCTCGCCTGGGGGGTGATCGTCTCCTACCTCTTCACCACCCTCCTCTGCTCCGCCGTGCTGCTCGGCGGACTGCGGACCTTCGCCGCGATCATCCGGGTGCCGAAGGCGCTGCTCTATCCCTTCATGATCGTGTTCGCCGTGCTCGGCTGCTACTCGCTGCGCAACGAGCCCTTCGACGTGGCGGTGCTCTTCGCCTTCGGTCTCCTCGGTGTGCTCTTCGATCGATTAAAGCTGCCGCTCGCCCCCTTCGTCATCGGCTTCGTCCTCGGCGGGCTCGCCGAGACGCAGCTCAGGTCGGCGCTGATGTGGTCGGATGGCTCCTGGCTCGGCATCCTGGAACGGCCGGTGGCGGTGGTCTTCCTGCTGATCGCCGTGGCGACCCTGGTGGTGCCGCCGTTGCTCCGCAACGCGCGCCGGCGCGCGGCCGCCTAGCCCAGGCGGAGCCGGGGCAGGCCGCCCTCGGCCGGCTGGGCGTAGTGGGCGCGGAGCAGCTCGATCACCCGGCGGAGCGCCGGCGGCGGGTGGGCGCTCTTGCGGGAGAAGACGCCCACGGCCCGCCGCCAGGTGATGCCGTCGATCTCGAGCGCCACGAAGCGCTCGCGGTCGAGGATGCCGGCGTGGCCGATCGGGATGAAGGCGAAGCAGTCCTGCTCCTTCAGGAGTCTGAGGGCGAAGCTGATGCTGTCGGTCTCGACGACGGTGGGCGGGCGCGGGATCGAGCTCGCGGCGAAGAAGTCCTCGAAGCGCTGCTTCATCTCGATGCTCTTGCTCATGATCACCCAGCGCCAGTCGGCCAGGGCACCGGTGCCCTGCTCCCGGACCGCGTCGGCCGCCTCGCGCCGGCAGACCACGGCGATCTGCGAGACGCCGACCTGCTCGAAGGTGACGTTCTCGACCGAGCAGCCGATGTTCCAGAGATAGGTGACGACGACGTCGAGGGCGCCACGCGCCAGCCGGTCGATGAGGCTGGCGGCGATGCCCTCGTGCACGTCGAGGCCCGAGACCAGTCCCTCGTCGAGGAGCGTGCCGGCGAGGGTCGGGACGGCGCTGGCGCAGATGCTGGCCGAGGCACCGACGCTCAGGTGGCTCTGCCAGCCGGTCCTGAGTGCGGCGGCCGTCAGGCTCGTCTTTTCGATCTCGCTGGCGACGATGTCGGCGTGGATGCCGAGCTGGCGGCCCGCCGGCGTGACCCGCAGGCCGCGCGGCGTGCGTTCGAAGAGGGCGGTGCCGACGATCTCCTCGAGCTCGCGGATGCTCTGGCTCAAGGCCGGCTGGCTGATGTTCAGCGCCTGCGCCGCCTGCCGCATGCTGCCGCGTGCGATGACGGCCGAGAGCCGCAGGAGATGGGTCGAATGGATCATGGGCAGGGTCAGGCGGCAATCTCGATGATCTCGACATCCCTGGCGTCGGCCACGTTTGCCAGCTGCCGCAGGCGTTCCCGCACCGCATCGCTGTCGGGCACGTTCGCCGACCTGGCGACCTCCAGCCTTACGGCATCGGCATCGATGCGCAGGCGGGACTGCTCGAGAATCTCCGGCACGCTGCCCGAGAAACGGTGCCCGAGCAGCAAAACCCGGCCGAGGATTTCCGCCCGGCGCAACTGGCCGGCGCTCAAGAGGCCGCCGATCCGCGACTTGACCATGTCGTCGACCTTGCCGCCGTAGCGCGCCCGGATGGCCACGGCCAGAAAGGCGCGCTCGGGGTGCGAGATGCCGATGAACGGGAACTCCAGGAGGCGATGAAAGGTCTCGCTCGCCCGGATCTTGGCATGGTCCCGCCAGGCCATGTCGGTCAGCGCGCATACCGCAAGCCTGAGGCGACGATCACCCTGGCTCTCGCCCGGGAACAACGCATCTGTCCAGCGCCCGAGCGCGGCACTGAAGCCCGGAACCCGGGCGGACGGCAGGCCGATGGCCTGAGCACCCTCCAGCAGGGGATCGCGATACTGCTCCGCCTCGTCGAGCTGCGCATAAAGCCAGCCTTCCCGCAGGCCCAAGGCGGAGAAGACGACCCGTTCAGGCTTCAGGCTGCGCAGCAGCCGCCACATCACGAGCGCTGCAGCCGGCAGGGTATCGACACGGCGGACCGGCACGTCCGGCAGTCCGGCGACCTCCTCGGGGGTCATCCGCGCGATTCGCCTGGCGAGGGCACGAGCGTCCTTCGTCGCCATCTCGTACCCGTGCACCACGTTGATGGGCTGCGCGGTCATCGCGATATGCACCCGCGCCAGGGCGCGCCAGCCACCGCCGACGGCATAGAAGACCGGCTCGGTCAGCAGCGGCGGGAGATTGTCGCGCAGCACGCGGTCGATCGTCTTCTTCGCCTTGTCGATGCCCTCGGCCATCATCGCCCGCACCGGCAACGCCCCGAGCGGCATGCTGCTCAGGCGTTCCCCCACGCGGTCCCCGATGACCTCGGCGATCTCAAGGCTGCCACCGCCGATATCACCGACCAGCCCGTGCGGCTGGAAGAAGCCCGAAATGACCCCGAACGCGGTGTAGGTCGCCTCCTCGTGCCCGGCGAGGAGCCTGGTCTCGAGGCCCGTGCTCTCGCGAATCGCATCGATGAGCACCGCGCCGTTCCGGGCGCGGCGGGTGGCTTCCGTCGCCAGGACATCGATCCGTTCCACGTCCATTGCCTGGGCGATTGCCGCCAGACGCCGGATGGCATGCAGGGCGCGGGCGATGGCTTCGGTGGAAAGGTCGCCCTCCGCGTCGATGCCGGCGCCGAGCGCGCAGAAGGACTTCTCGTTGAACCGGGGGAATGGCGCCCGCGCGAGGCTGTCATAGACCACCAGCCGGATCGAGTTGGAGCCGATGTCTATCACGCCATAGTGGCTCTGGTCCCGGGCGAGCACGCGCTCGGTCTCGATCTCGATGATCCGCGCGTCGGTCTGCCTTCGCGACATCCGGCCCGTGGCCATGGTCGGCTCCCTCCTGGACGCTTCATCTCTTGGTGACGGCGGCCCTTGCGGCGCCGGCGGGATCGCAAGCGGGTCCGCTCACTGTACTTTCGCTGGGCCGGCACACAAGCGCAGGCGGCGGGCCGAGTGCCGGCCTCGTCGCATCTTCGGCGCGAACGGGCGGGCAATTCGGCGGCGCCCCTCTTGACATTCCTGCCCCGGAGGCCGCTCCTCACTTTCCTGTAGGTCAGTGGAGTCGAATCGGGTCATGGCGGTGCAAGAGGGAACGGTCGGGAGCGCGAGTCCCGAGCGGACGGCTTATCTGGTCATCACAGGCGTCAGCCTCTGCCATTTCCTGAACGACGTGATGCAGTCGCTGCTGGCGGCGATCTATCCCCTGCTGCGTGACGAGTTCCGCCTGGATTTCTGGCAGATCGGGCTTCTGACCCTGGTCTTTCAGGTGACGGCGTCGCTGCTGCAGCCGCTGATCGGGCTCTACACGGACAAGCGGCCGGTGCCGCAGTCCCTGCCGGTCGGCATGGGCTCGACGCTCTGCGGCATTCTCCTGCTCGCCACCGCCTCGAGCTACCCGCTGCTGCTCCTGGGTGCGGGGCTCATCGGCATCGGCTCGGCGGTCTTCCACCCCGAGGCGTCGCGGGTGGCGCGGCTGGCCTCGGGCGGCAAGTACGGTGCGGCGCAGTCGCTCTTCCAGGTGGGCGGCAATGCGGGCAGTGCGGCGGGTCCCCTGCTCGCCGCCTTCATCGTGGTGCCGCTCGGGCGGCCGAGCATCGCCTGGTTCTCGCTCGCGGCGCTTCTCGGCATGGTGATCCTGAGCCAGGTCGGGGCCTGGTACGGGCGCTACCGCAAGGCCAACAAGGGGCGGGTCGCGGCCAGGGTCGAAACGGGGCTCTCCAGGCGGCGGGTGGTGACCGCGATCGTGGTGCTGGCGGTGCTGGTCGCGACCAAGAACTTCTACACGGCGGGGATCAACAGCTACTTCACGTTCTTCCTCATCGAGAAGTTCAACCTGACGACGCAAGAGTCGCAGCTCATGCTCTTTCTCTTCCTCGGCGCCATGGCGGTCGGGGTGGTCTCGGGCGGGCCGATCGGCGACCGGGTCGGCCCGCTCGTGGTCATCTGGGTCTCGATCCTGGGGGTCCTGCCCTTCACCCTCCTCCTGCCCTATGCGGACCTCTTCTGGACCGGGGTGCTCTCGGTCTGCATCGGCATCATCCTCGCCTCCGCCTTCCCGGCCATCATCGTCTATGCGCAGGAGCTGGTGCCCGGGCGGGTGGGCATGATCGCCGGGCTCTTCTTCGGCTTCGCCTTCGGCATGGGCGGGCTCGCGGCGGCCGCACTCGGCTTTCTCGCCGATGCCAGGGGCATCGAGTTCGTCTACCGGGTCTGCGCCTTCCTGCCGATCCTCGGCGTGCTCACCATTTTCCTGCCACGGCGCAGCCGGCCGGGGCGGCAGGTCGCGAGCAGCGCCCCTGCCCGCTGACCCGGACAGCACCGGGCGCTCTCACCAGGGTGCCAGGTCGGCCGCGACCTCGTGCAGGAGCGCGTGGCGGGCAGCGACGGTGGCAACGTCGAGGGCATAGCCGCCGCCAACCACGACAGCGAGCGGCCGGCCCCGGCTGCGGCAGGCCTCGAGCACGGCGGCATCCCGGGCGGCGAGACCCTGGTCGGTAAGCGCGAGGCGGCCGAGCCGGTCGTCCATGTGCGGGTCGACTCCCGCATTGTAGAAGACGAGATCCGGGCGAAAGCCGTCCAGCGCCGCCTCGACCAGGGGGCCGACCGCAGCGAGATAATCCGTATCGCCCGTCTCGGGGTCGAGGGCCAGGTCGCGGGTGCTCCGCTCCTTACGGGCCGGGAAGTTCGTCCGGCAATGCACCGAAAGGGTGAAGAGGGCGGGGTCGGATCCCAGAATCGCCGCCGTGCCGTCGCCCTGGTGGACGTCGAGGTCGATCACCAGCACCCGGCGCACGCTGCCCTCGGCGAGCAGCACG
>CAZGUW010000103.1:0-14333 GCA_964528705.1 uncultured Geminicoccaceae bacterium | reverse complement strand
ACGAGGTGCCGGATCTGAACTTTGGCTTCCTCTTCGACCTCCAGCACACCGCGCGCTGGGCCTACGAGGGCAAGCTGGTCGACGTCAGCGACGTGCTGGAGCCGATGAAGGACCGGTTCATGCCGGTGGCGCTGGAATCGGTCTATCTCCTCAACGGCGAGACCGGCGAGCGCTCCTACTACGCCTTCCCGACCCAGCAGCAGACGGCGCACATCCACGTCTGGAACAGCCTGCTCCAGGATATCGGCCAGAGCGTCGATGACATTCCCGGCACCTGGAACGACTTCTGGCAGTATTTCTGCGACCAGCAGAGCGAGCTCCGGCAGTCGACCGGCAACCGTAATTTCTATGGTGTTGGCCAGCCCATGTCGAGCTCGGCCTCAGACACGATCTTCCACTTCATGATGTTCGCCAACGCCTTCGGCGTGGAATGGATCGACGACGACGGCAACTCGGTGCTGGGCGACCACCGCCAGCAGCTGATCGACGCCCTCGACAGCTACGTCATGCCGGTCCGGGAGCGCTGCAACCCGCCGGGTGCCGTAAACTGGATCGACAGCGACAACAACGTCAACTTCCTCAACCAGGTGACGTTGATGACGCCCAACCCCTCTATGTCGATCCCGGCGTCGCAGTACACGCAGAACCCCGAGAACTACACGACCAACATCGCCAGCATCGAGTGGCCGGACAAGACGGACGGCTCGCCCATCGTCTACATGACGGCGATCAAGACGGCGGTGATCTTCGAGGGGGCGAAGAACGTCGAGGGGGCCAAGGAGTTCATGCGCTTCCTCTACCGGCCAGAGAATATCGGCCCCTATCTCGAGGGCTCGATCGGCCGCTGGTTCCCGGTCATGCCCGAGCTGGTCGACACGCCGTTCTGGCAGGAGGATGCCGATCCGCACCGGGAGATCCACCGGCTGCAGTACATGGAGCGGCCGCAGAACCCGTTCCCGTTCGTCTACAACTACCGCTTCATGCCGATCCTCACCGAGAACGCCATCGGCAAGGCGGTCGGACGCATCGTGCTCGAGGACTGGTCGACCGAGGACGCGGCCGACGAGCTGATCGAGCGGGTCCAGACGGCCCTCAGCGAAGGCTGAGCCGAGAGCCTGAGCGGGGAGCGCCGCCGCCTGCGCGGCAGCGCTCCCTTCTTCCCCGAGCCCGCCATTTGGCGGGCAAGCGCCGGGAGATGGCGGGATGGCGGCACAGGCCGGGAACACCGCAGCGGCAGAACTACCGGAGCGCAACCGCGCGCACTGGACCCCAGAGCTCACCTGGGGCGCCATCCTGCTCATCCCCTACATCACCGTCTTTTTCCTCTTCGTCGTCTGGCCGGTCGGCTACGGCGTCTGGCTCGGCCGCGAGCCCGACAGCTACCGCCGCCTGCTGGCCGACCCGGTCTACCTGCGCACGGTCTGGAACACGGCCGCCTTCCTCGGCATCGGCGTCAACCTCAAGCTCTTCCTGGCGCTGATCCTCTCGGCCTACTTCATGTCGCAGCGGCCCTGGATCCGCTGGCTCTCGATCCTCTTCATCTTGCCCTGGGCGGTGCCGTCGATCCCGACCATCCTCTCCTTCCGCTGGATGCTGAACTCCGAGTGGGGGATGCTGAACGGCATGCTCTGGGACTTCTTCCGGATCGAGGGCCCCTGGTGGCTGGTCGACCCGAAGCTGGCGCTGGGCTCGGCGATCACCGTCCACATCTGGAAATACCTGCCATTCTGGACGCTCATCCTGATGGCCGGGCGGAGCGCCATCCCGACCGACTACTACGAGGCGGCGCGGATCGACGGCGCCAGCCGGACGCAGATGTTCGCCTATGTGACCTGGCCGCAGATCCGCAATCTCTACGTCACCAGCACGCTGCTCTCGACCATCTGGACGCTCGGCGACTTCAACAGCATCTACCTCCTGACCGGCGGCGGGCCGAACGAGCTCACCCACGTGCTGGCGACACTCGGCGTGCGCTACGCCTTCCGCCTGCAGGAGCTCGACATGGGTGTCGCCACCGTGATGACGGCCCTGCCGATCCTCGTGCCGCTCGTCTTCATCCTGATCAGGCGGCTCGGCGGGAGGGTCGAGTGATGGCGGCGCGCAGCGAGGCCCGGGTGCGGGGCACCACGCCACGGCGGGGCCTTTGGGACCTCGTCGCCCATCCGGTGCGCCGGGTGCTCGAGGAAGGTTTCATGGTGGCCTTCGGCATCGTCATCCTGATCTGGACGATCCTGCCGATCTACCACATGGGCGTCGTCTCGATCACGCCCCTGACCGACGCCTTCGCCGGCAAGTTCTGGCCCGAGCGGCCGACGCTCGAGAACTACCAGACCGTGATCTTCCAGGAGCACTACTTCCTGCGCGAGTTCTGGCGGCAGCTCGGCAACAGCCTCTTCGTGGCGATCGCCACCATGGCCATCGTGCTCTTTGTCGCCAGCCTCGCGAGCTTCGCCATCAGCCGGCTCAAGGCCCGCTACGGCCATGTGGTCTCGAACACGGCCCTCCTCACCTACCTGATCCCGATGGCCTTCGTCGCCATCCCGTTCTACCGGGTGATGTCGGATTACGGGCTGCTCAACACGCTCTGGGCCCTGACCTTCGCCATGGCCACCTTCGCGACCCCCTATGCCATCTGGGTCTTTCGCCAGTACAGCGACACCATCCCCTTCGAGCTCGACGAGGCGGCCCGGGTCGACGGCGCCACGCCGCTCCAACTCTACTGGCTGGTCTACCTGCCGCTCATGCGGCCGGCGATGATCGCGATCGGCACCTACGCGCTGCTCCTCGCCTGGAACGAGTACCTCTACGCCTTCCTCCTGCTGCACAGCGAGGAGCGTTCGACCATCCCGGTCGCCATGGGCTTCTTCCTCAATACCGACGACGCGCCCTGGTCGCTGCTGATGGCGACTGCCATCATCTACTCGCTGCCGCCGGCCGCCCTCTATTACTCAGTCCGGCGCTACATGGTGAGCGGGCTGACCGCCGGCGCCACCAAGGCCTGACCGCCGGCGGCGGCGCCAGGGCTCGAGGCCGGTCGGCACGGCCGCCGCGAGCGCCTGCGTGTAGGGGTGCTGCGGGTTCTGCCAGAGCTCCGTCCCCTCGCCCGCCTCGACCATTCGCCCCCGCCAGAGGACGAGGGTGCGATCGGCCAGGCGCTGCACCACGCCGAGGTCGTGAGTGACGAAGAGCACGCCGAGACCCCGCGTCCGTACCAGGCGGACGAGCAGGTTCAGGACCTGGGCGCGGACCGAGACGTCGAGCGAGGCCACGGGCTCGTCGCAGACGAGGAGATCGGGCTCCGTGGCGAGTGCCCGGGCGATGGCCGCCCGCTGCAGCTGGCCGCCCGATAGGGCGCGGGGCGGGCGGGCGGCCAGGGCGGGATCGAGCCCGGTGGCGGACATCAGCTCGGCCACGCGGGCCCGCCTGCCCCGGCGGTCGAGGCGGGTGTGCAGGCGAAGCGGCAGGGCGATCGAGCCGCCGACGCTGCGCGCCGGGTTGAAGCTGGCGAGCGGGTCCTGGAAGACCATCTGCACGCGCCGGCGGACGTCCCGCTGCATCCGGCCTTTGGCGTCGATCAGGGGCCGGCCGTCGAGCGTGACGGTGCCCTGGGTCGGCCGGTCGAGCCCGACCGCGAGCCGGGCGAGCGTCGTCTTGCCGGAGCCGCTCTCGCCGACGAGGCCGACGATCTCGCCCGATGAGAGCACCAGATCCACCCCGTCGAGCGCCGTCATCGGCACCTCCCCGCTCGCATAGACGCGGCCGATGCCGCTGAGCTCGAGCCGGCTCATGGTACCGCCTCCCCCGCCCGCCAGCAGGCGGCGGCCCGGCCTTCGCCCTGCGCCTCGAGCGGCGGCCGCTCGGTCCGGCAGCGGGGAATTGCCAACGGGCAGCGCGGTGCGAAGGCACAGGCGGTTTTGGACTGCGCCGGATCTACCGGCGGCAGCTCGGGAAAGGGCGTATCGCCGCTTGTCGCCACGCCGCCGAACGGCAGGGCCGCCCCGGCGAGGGCCACGGCATAGGGGTGGAGCGGCTGGCGGACCACGGCCTGGGCCGGGCCGCGCTCGACGATCCTTCCGGCATACATCACGGCGATCTCGTCGGCGACGGCCCCCGCCACGGCGAGGTCGTGGGTGACGAGGACGAGCCCGACACCGTCCTGGTCGACCAGCGCCAGGAGCAGGTCGAGGATCTGCGCCTGGACCATGGCGTCGAGGGCGGTGGTCGGCTCGTCGGCGAGGATCAGGCCCGGATGCCCGGCAAGCGCCGCCGCGATCGCCACGCGCTGCTTCTGCCCGCCCGAGAGCCGGTGCGGGTAGTCCTGCGCCCGCAGCACCGGCTCGGCGATGCCGACCCGGCCGAGAAGTTCGACGGCGGCACGCCAGGCGGCGGCGCGGCCGAGGCCCTGGTGCACGGCGGCGACCTCGGCGACCGTGTCACCGATGCGCAGCACCGGGTTCAGGCTGGCACCCGGGTTCTGGAAGATCATGCCGATCCGCCGGCCGGCGACCCCCTCGCGCGTCGCTCCGGGTGCGAGAAGATCGGGGCCAGTGCCGTCGAGCCTGAGGCTGCCCTCGACCCTGGCTTCCGTCGGCAGCAACCCGGCCATGGCGTTGAGCACCGTCGTCTTGCCGGAGCCGCTCTCGCCGATGATTGCCAGGACGCGGCCGCGCTCGAGCGTAAGGTCCACTCCCTTCGCGGCCTCGAGCCAGCCGCCATCCGGCGGCGGGAAGGCCACGGTCAGCCGCTCCAGGGTGAGCACCGGCGCCATCAGCCGCGCGCGCCGAGGCCGAGGCGGCGGGCGAGGCCGTCGCCGGTGAGGCTGACCGCGAGCACGGCAAGCGCGATGCAGAGCCCCGGCAGGACGACGAGCGAGGGAGCCGTGCGGATCAGCGCCCGGCCATTCGCCACCATCGAGCCCCAGCTCTGCAGGTTGGGGTCGCCGAGGCCTAGGAAGGCGAGCGCACTCTCGACGAGGATGGCCTCGCCCACGGTGATGCCGGCCAGCGCGATGACCGGCTGCAAAGCACCCGGCAGGACCTCGACGAAGGCGATGGCCAAGGGTGCCATGCCGGCGATGCGCGCCGCATCGACATAGTCCAGCGTCTTCACCCGCAGCACCTCGGCGCGCACAAGGCGGGCCGCCGGCGGCCAGGACGAGATCGCGATGGCGAGGATCACGTTGCCCGCCGAGGCCCCCAGCACGCTGACCAGCGCCAAGGCGAGGAGGAAGGTCGGCACCGTCTGGAAGGCCTCGGTCAGCCGCATCAGCGCGTCGTCGAGGAAACCACCCCGGAAGCCCGCGAGCGTGCCGACCAGGATGCCGACCCCGAGCGTGGCGGCGGCGGCTGCGAGGCCGACCACGAGCGAGACCCGGGCACCGTGGACGAGCCCGGCCCAGACGTCGCGGCCGAGCTGGTCGGTGCCGAGCGGAAAGCGGGCATCGGTGAAGGGTGCGGTGAGCGGCCGGGCCACCATGTCGAGCGGGTCGCCCGGGGCGAGCAGCGGCGCCATGAGTGCCGCCAGCACCAGGAGCAGCAGGAGCGCCGGGCCGATCAGGCCGCTCCAGGGCATGGCCAGGCGCATCACTCGCCCCCCGCCCGGCCGAGATGGTCGCCGACCCGCGGGTCGAGCCGGCCATAGAGGAGGTCCACGAGGATGTTGACCAGCACGACGAGCACCGTGCCGGCCAGCAGGATGCCGGCGAGCAGCGGCAGGTCACGCTGGCTCACCGCCTCGTAGGCGAGGCTGCCGAGGCCCGGAATGGCGAAGACGGTCTCCACCACGACGCTGCCGCCGAGCATCGTGCCGGACTGCAGCCCCAGCATGGTGACGACCGGCAGGAGGGCAGGACGCGCCATGTGGCGAAGGACGATGCGCCCCCGGGGGAGCCCCCGGGCCCGGGCCGCGGTCACCCAGCCGCTCCCTGCGGCATCCAGCATGGCGCCGCGCATCAGCCGGAGATAGAGGGCAAAATAGGTAAGCCCGAGTGTGCCTGCCGGCAGGACCAGGTGGCGCGCCGTGTCGAGTGCTGCCTCGAGGCCGGTGGCCCGGCTGTCGAGCGTGCTGAATCCGCCGAGCGGCAGCCAGCGGAGCTTGACCGCGAAGACGATGATCAACAGCAGGCCGAGCCAGAAGCCGGGCGTGGCGTTGAGGACGAGGGCGGTGGTCGTGACCGCCGTGTCGGTCGGCCGGCCCTGGCGCAGGGCAGCCAGGGCGCCAAGCCCGATGCCGAGCAGCGCCGCGAGCAGGATGCCCGAGCCCATGAGCAGGAGCGTCTTCGGCAGCCGCTCCAGGATGACGTCGAGCACCGGCCGGGCGAAGGCGATCGACCAGCCGAGGTCGAGCGTGGCGAGGCTCCAGGCATAGGTCAGGAAACGCGCGCCCAGGCTGTCGGCGAGGCCGTAACGTTCGCGTAGCTCGGCGGCGAGCGTGAGGTCGCCGGCCCCGCCAATGCCGGCGAGATAGGCGTCGACCGCGTCGCCCTCGGCGAGCTCGAGCAGGACGAAGACGCCCGCAGCGACCAGCAGGAGCACCGGCAGGGCCTGGAGCAGGCGGCGAACGAGATAGCGCAACATCAGTGGGCCGGCGCTCCGCCCTTGCCGACAAGCAGACTTCGGCAGCGATGCGGACGGATCAAGACAGCACCCGGTCCTCTCGGCTATGGCCGATGCGAGACTGGCACGGAAGGCCATGGCCGAGAATCTCGTTTTGCTCCTGCTCGCCGCCCTGCCGCTGATGGGCAGCCCGGGCCCGGCGACGCTCAGCCTCGCCGCCGTGGGCTCGGCCTTCGGCGTGCGAGCCGGCCTGCCCTTCATGGCCGGCATCGCCTCGGGGACGCTGGTCGTGATCTGCATCGTCGCCACGGGGATCACGGGCGTCGTGCTGGCCCTGCCGGGTGCCGTGCCGGTACTGGTGACGCTGGCCGGCGCCTACATCCTCTGGCTCGCCTGGAAGATCGCGACGGCCCCGCCGGCGGCGGAGCGCCGCACCGGCGAGCGGGCGCCGGCGCTCGCGGGCGGGCTGCTGCTGGCGCTCGCCAACCCCAAGGCCTACGCGACCTTCGCCGCCGTGTTCTCCGGCCGGGTCGCGGTGCCGGGCGACCCGCTGGTCGACGCCGCCGTCAAGATCGCGACGCTCATGGTCGCCATCGTGATCCTCGACATCGTCTGGCTGGCGCTGGGCTCGGCTCTGGCGCGCGTGATGGCCAACCCGCGGCTCGGGCGTGCCGTCAATATCGGCTTCGCGCTGCTGCTCGTCCTCTCGGTGGCCGCCGCCTTCGTCCGCTGAGCTCACTCGGCGAGCCAGGTATTGGCCCAGGACGAGGTGGCCCAGCGCGGGTTGTCGGCGACGTTCTTGACCTCGTCGCGCGCCACGGTGAGGAAGGTGAAGTCGACCAGCACCAGGATCGGCAGGTCGTCCGCCACCTTCCGCTGGAATTCCTCGTAGACGGCGACCCGTTCCTCGGTGTCGATGGTCGAGAGGCCCTTCGCGATGATCTCGTTCATCTCGGGATCGTCATAGCCGTACTGGTTCGAAAACGGCACGCCGGCCGGCAGGCCGCCCTGGAAGAGGATGGTGGTCGAGATCGCCGGGTCGTTGCGGTAGACCGGCGAGCCGATGGCGAGGTCGAAATCGTGGTCGGTGTAGACGGCGGCGATGTGGCCGCCCGGGTCGGCCGTGACCAGCTCGACCGCGATGCCGACCTTCTGCCGGGCCTGGCGGACATAGTCGCCGACCGCCCGGGTCTGCTCGAACCAGGGCGCCGGCCGAAGGCGGAGCGAGAAGCGCGTGCCGTCGGCGCCGCGCGGGTAGCCCGCCTCGTCGAGCAGCGCCTCTGCGGCGGCGATGTTGAAATCGTAGGTGGCGACGTCGCCCGTGTAGAAATCGGTGGCGCTCGACGGCACCGGGCCGGTGGCGGCAGTGGCATAGCCCATGAAGACCACGTCGACGATGAACTGGCTGTCAATGGCGTGGCGCAGTGCCTTCCTGACGAGCGGGTTGGCCAGCTCCTCGCGGCGGTGGTTGATCTCCAGCGTGATCTGGTAGGTGATGCCCTCGTAGCCCTTGTTCACGACCGTGACGTCGTCGAGCTCGTCGAGCCTCGGCATCTCGGCGAGCGGCACCGCGGAGAAGGCGGTGAGATGGATGTCGCCCGTCTCGAGCGCCGCCGCCTTCGCCCCGGCATCCGGCAGCACGCGATAGAGGATGGCGTCCAGATAGGGCTGGCCCTCTCCCCAGTAGGTGGGGTTCTTCTCAAGCCGGATGAACTCGCCCTGCCGGTGCTCGGCGAAGACGAAGGGGCCCGTGCCGACCGGCGCCATATTGAGCGGGTTCTCGGCGATGTCCGAGCCCTCGTAGAGATGCTTCGGCAGGACCGAAGAAAGGGCCGGCAGCGCATTCTCGATGAGCTGCGGCGGGGTCGGCACGGAGAAGGTGAAGACGGCGGTGAGCGGGTCCGGGGTGTCGACCGCCTCGAGATTGGGAAAGACGACGCGGCCGAGGTTCTGCAGGGGCTTCCAGACCTGCATCGCCGAGAAGGCCACATCCTCCGAGGTGAAGGGCGTGCCGTCGCTGAAGGTGACGCCCTCGCGCAGCTTGATGGTGTAGGTCAGCCCGTCCTCGGAGCCGCCCCACTCGGTCGCCAGCACCGGCCGCAGCCCCGTCTCGTAGTCCATCTCGACCAGCGGCTCGACGACCTTGCTCGAGACGTAGAAGACGCCATTGGACGCCACCATGGCGGGGTTGAGGTTGCGCGGCTCGGTGTCGGCGGCGACGATCAGCGTGCCCCCCTGCACCGGCTCCTGGGCCCATGCGCCGCGCCCGCGCGCCACGAGCGCCACGCCGGCCAGTGCGGTCGTCGAAAGCAGGATCTCACGCCGTGTGGCACCCATCACCGTTTCCCCCGTTGGATTGCTCGCAACAGTCTAGGACGCCCCGCGTCCCGAATCACCAGCGGACCATGCCCGCATCGACGTTGATCGTCTGGCCCGTCATCCAGCCCGCGTCGTCGGACGCGAGGAAGGCCACGGCATCCGCGATCTGCGAAGGCTGGCCCTTGCCCGGCATGGCCTGCAGCATCTCGACGAAGGCGAAGGCCTCGTTGTGCGGGCTCGCCTTCACCCCGTCCGATTCGGTGAGCCCCGGGGTCACGGCGTTGACCCGGATCCCGTGCTTGCCGAGTTCCGTGGCGAGTGCCCGGGTGAGGCCGATCACCCCGCCCTTGGTTGCCACATAGGCCGCCATGTTGGGCGTGCCGGCGAAGAAGCTGTTGGACGAGATATTGACCACGACCCCGCCCTTGCCCTTCGCCCGCATCAGGTCGGTGCCGTGCCGGCACATGAGGAAGGTGCCGGTCAGGTTGACGTCGACGAGCTTTCGCCAGTGCGCGAGGTCGACCTCGTCCCAGGCGATGAAGGGGACGATGGCGGCGTTGTTGACGATGATGTCGAGCCCGCCCGCCGCCTCGTCGATGGCGGCGACGAGCGCCTTCACCTGCCCCTCGTCGGCGACGTCGCAGGGGTGCGCGAAGGCCCCGCCGCCAATGGCCGCCGCCACCGCCTGCGCCCCCTCGGCATTGATGTCCGAGACGCAGACCCTGGCGCCGTCCGCCGCCAGGCGCTCGGCGATGGCCCGGCCGATGCCCTGCGCCGCACCCGTGACGACGGCGACCCGGCCGTCCAGCCTTCCGCTCATCTGCATTCCCTCCGGCAAGTGTCAGGCGGCGCCATCGATGACCTCCATGGCGGCGGCCGTGCCGCCGCCGATATCGACCCTGCCGCCCATGGCCTTGAGCGTCCCGCCGAGGGCCGCCACCGCCGCCACGGCGAGGATCGGCTGGGCGGTCGGGCCCATATGGCCGATGCGGATGAGCCGGCCCAGCGTCTCGGCCCGGCCGGCGGAGAAGGTGACGCCGTAGCGCTCGCGCGACGTGGCGAGCAGCGCGGCACCGTCGATCCCCTCCGGCACCTTGACGGCGGTGGTGGTGGGCGAGGCGATGGCATCGCGCGCCGGCCAGATGTCGAGGCCGAGCCCCCGGACCCCGGCTCGGCAGGCGGCGGCGGTGAGCGCGTGGCGTTCCCAGACGGCCTCCGGCCCCTCCTCGAGATAGAGGTCGAGGGCCCGGTCCAGGCCGTTGATCTCGGCGACCGACGGCGTGAACGGGAAGGGCCGGTCGGCGCGCCAGGCCTCCTGCCAGTCGAGGATGCTGAGCATCGAGGCGCGTGGCGCCTTCGGGTTCGCCGCCATCTTGGCCCAGCCCCGCTCGCTCACGGCAACGAGGCTGAGCCCGGGCGGGCAGCCCAGGCACTTGTTCGGCCCGGTGACGTAAATCGCGGCCTGGCAGGCCTCCGGCGAGGCCGGCATGCCGCCCCAGGAGGAGACCGCATCGACGATGAGGTGGGCGCCGTGCCGGGCGCAGATGGCACCGATCTCGTCGACCGGGTTGATCGTGCCGGAAGGCGTCTCGTGGTGGACGACGGAGACCACGGCGATGTCCGGCCGCTCCCGGAACATGGCCGCCACCGTCTCGGGATCGATGACGTCGTCATAGGGCACCTCGATCTCGAGGAGCTCCTTGCACCAGCGCTTCGCCCAGTAGCCGAAGCCCTTGCCGTAGACGCCGGAGGCGAGGTTGAGGACGGTGTCGCCCTCGGCGATCAGCGAGGCGGCCGCGGCCTCCAGCGCCAGCACCGGCTCGCCGTGCAGGATGGTCGGCACCCCCGCAGTGCCCATCGCGGCTTGCGCCTTCTTCGCCACCTTCTCGTAGTGGGCGAGGAAGGCCGGGTCGAAGTCGTAGAGCACGGTGGTGCCGAGTGCCTGCAGCACCTCGGGATAGGCATCGACCGGGCCTGCCGTCAGGGTCAGCACCGGCCTCCTCGTCGTCGTGTAGCGCATGACCGCCCTCCCCCTCAGCTATAGTACCCGGGCGCCTTCTTGTAGGTCTCGAACTGCTCCATGTCGTGGCTGAACATGAGGTCCGCACCCGTCTCCTCGGCGATCTTCTTCAGCTTCCGCATCGAGGCGACGCCGGCCACGGGATCGATGTGGAAGCTCGCCTGGCAGAGCAGCTCGAGGCTCTTCTTCGTGTAGCTGGCGTCGATGGTGAAGAGGATGGGCTTCCTCGTCTGGAACTCGACCATCAGGCTGCAATTGCCGATGGCGTGGCCGGGCGTGTGGATCAGCCGGACCCCCTTCGCGATCTCGGGATCACCGTCGACCAGCTCGAACGTGGTGTTCTCGCGCGTGGCCCCTTCCGGGATCTGGTCGGTCATGCCGCGCGCCTCGCAGGCCTCGACCGAGAAGGCGAGGTCGGAATAGCCGAGGACCTCGAAGGGCTCGGGCGCGCAGGTCTGGGCGAGCTCACGACGGTGGCAGATCTTCTTCGCGTGCGGAAAGTACTTGTTGCCGCCGCAATGGTCGAAATGGAAATGCGAGTTGACCACGACGTCGATGTCCCTGGGCTCGAGGCCGAGCAGCTTCAGGGCACCCGGGATCGTCTGCTCCTTCGCCTGGATCGGCTTCTCGAAGGGCAGGACCTTCATGACGTGGTCGTAGTCGTAGCCGGTATCGACCAGGATCCGGCCCTCGGCGTGCTCGATCAGGATCGAGTAGACCGGAAAGCGGACCTCGCCGCCCGGGCCCTTGTTCCAGAAGACATGGTAGCCATCGAGGACGAGCGAGCCGCCGTCGAGCAGGTAGACCTTGGTGTCCGTCATGGGTGAGCTCCTCCGTTACCTGGCACCGCGAACATAAGGCAGCCCCAGGGCCGCCGGCAGGCGTGCCTTGCGGCCGTAGAGCACGAGCACCACCATCACGGCGGCAAAGGGCAGCATCTGGATGAGGTCGGTCGGCACATTGAGCCCGGCGACCTGCAGGGCCGTGGTGAGCGACAGGGCACCGCCGAAGATCACCGCCCCGATCAGCACCCAGGCCGGCCGGCCGCGCGCCAGCATGGCGAGCACGATGCCGATGAACCCGGCCCCGCCGGTCATGAAGGGGATGAAGATGCCGGCCGCGACATTGGCCATGAAGGCGCCGCCGAGCCCGGCCATGGCCCCCGTGAAGAGCACGGCGAGAAAGCGCACGGTCTGGACGTCGACGCCGGCGACATCGAGGGCGGCCGGCTTCTCGCCGGCGGCCCGAAGGGTCAGGCCGAGCGCCGTCCGCCGGTAGAGCCAGGCGAGCAGCGGCACCAGCAGGAAGGCCAGATAGACCAGTGGATGCCGGTCGAAGAGTGCCGGGCCGATGACCGGCAGTTCGACGAGGCCCGGCACGGGCAGCCGCCAGGCGGCCGGCAGGCGCGGATAGGTCGTGCTGAACTGGAAGTGGTGGAGCAAGGCGGTGAGCCCCTCGACGCCGAGCGTCAGGCCGATGCCGATGACGATCTGGTTGAGCCCGAGCCCGACGCACAAGATCGCCATGAGGAGCGCCACGGCCATCCCGCCGACGAGCCCGGCCGCGAAGCCGAGAGCGACATTGCCGCTCTCGAAGGCGACGAGGAAGCCGAGATAAGCGCCCATCAGCATCATGCCCTCGATGCCGATATTGAGCACGCCCGCCTTCTCCGACATCTGCTCGCCGAGCCCGGCAAGGAGCAGCGGCACGCCGGCGGCGACGGCACCGGCGAGCAGCGCCGTGAGGAAGGCCGAGGTCAGCAGCGCTTCCATCAGCCCGCCCGCTGCCGGCGGCGGTGGTCGAGATATTCGGCCAGCGCCAGGAGGATCAGCAGGTTGGCGACGAGGACGAGGGTGAAGTAGTGCGGCACCCCGATCCGCCGGGCGGCGCTCTCGCCGCCGATCATCAGCGCCGAATAGAAGAAGACGAAAAGGATGGCGGCAAAGCCGTTGAACCGGGCGAGGAAGACGAGCGGGATCACCGCGAGCCCGTAGGCCGGGTTCCAGTCGGCCCGGAGATTGCCGTGCACGCCCAGGATCTCGATCCCCCCGGCGAGCCCGGCGAAGCCCGCCGAGATGGCGAAGACGGCGACCGTCAGGAGCGGCACGTCGAGCCCGGCATGCCGGGCGGCCTGCGGGTTCTCGCCGACCGTCCGCAGCTTCAGGCCGAAGGCTGTCCGGGTCATCACGAGGTGAACGGCGATGACCGCCACGAGCCCGAGCACCAGCCCGCCCGAGATGGTGGTGCCGAAGAGCGTCGGCAGCCGGTCGGCGACCGGCAGGGTGCGGGTCTGCGGCACGGTGGTGCCCGGATCGAGGAAGACGAGCTTGACCAGGAGATTGGCGAAGGACACGCCGAGGAAGGTCATCATCAGCGTGGTGATGATCTCGTTGATCTGCTGGTAGGCGCGGAGCAGCGCCGGCAGCAGCGACCACAGGGCCCCGACCAGGGCGGCACCGGCAGCGGCCACGAGGAGCGTGGCCCCGGCCGGCAGGACGGTGATCAGGAAGGGCGCAAGCGCCGCCGAGGTCATGGCGCCTAAGAGGAACTGGCCGTCGATGCCGAGATTCCAGATGCCGGCCCTGAAGGCCACGATGAGCGCCGCCGCGAGGCAGAGCAGCGGTGCCATGCGGGTCAGGGTCTGCTGCAGCCCGAGCCAGGAGAAGAGCCCGCGCTGGGCGACATAGCCGTAGTAGACCAGGGGATCGACGCCGAGCGCCAGAAGCAAGAGGCCCGAGAGGACGAGGGCGGCGAGGATGGGCCCGAACGTCACCAGCGCCAGATGGCCGAGCATCCGCTGCGGCCCCGGCGCCGCCTCCCCGATCTCGCCCTGCGTCGTCTCGAGACTGACGCTCATGCCGCCCGGCCGATCATCAGTGCTCCTATCCTCGCCCGCGCCCTTTCGTCATTGGCGACGATGCCGGTGAGCCGGCCGGCGGCCATGACGGCGATGCGGTCGGCGACGTCGAGCAGCTCTTCGAGGTCGGTGGAGATCAGCAGCACGGCGAGGCCCGCGTCGGCGATGGCGGCGATGCGGTTGCGCGACGCCATGATGTTCTGCACGTCGAGCCCGTAGGTCGGCTTGTTGAAGACGACGATCCGGGCCTCGCCCGCGAGCTCGCGGGCGAGCAGCACCTTCTGGATATTGCCGCCGGAGAGCCGGCCGATGGGCGTGGTCTCGTCCGGCGTGCGCACGTCGTAGCGGTCGATCAGCTCGCGGGCGTGGGCCGATATCCGCCCCGGCCGCTCGATCCCGCCCGTCCAGAAGGGTGGCGCGCCGATCTCCTTCAGCACCGTGTTGGTGGCGACCGGAAAGCCGCCCACGGCCCCCTCGCCGATCCGGTCGTCCGTGAGGTAGCGGAGCCCCAGGCGGCGGCGCTCGGCGACGCTCGACCGGGTGATGTCCCGGCCATCGAGGGTGATGGAACCGGCCGCCGCGG
>CAZGUW010000102.1:0-14343 GCA_964528705.1 uncultured Geminicoccaceae bacterium | reverse complement strand
TACTGGGCGCAGTGGTCGAAGAGGCGGAAGGCGTTGCTGGCGTTGTTGAAGTAGTACTTGCCCGGCTGCCGCACCGACTCGCCGACCCAGATATGCCCGGCGCAGTGGATTGCGGCATCGAACGATGCGGCCGACAGCACCCGCTCGAGACGCTGCCGGTCGCCGAGATCGCCGACCTCGAGCTCGGCCCCCGGCACGGCCCATTCGTGCCCGGAATAGAGATTGTCGAAGACGGTGACGCGATGCCCGGCCGCGATCAGGTCGCGAACGATGTGGCTGCCGATATAGCCGGCCCCACCGGTGACGAGAACGCGCAGACCGGTGGGAGCCTCGGGCATGGCAGATCCTTTTCGACAGGTGACGGAAAAGTGCTCGCCGAGCGGTCGGCCGCGGGCGCCGGCGAGGCGCGGACCATATCCGCTCGCGCATCAGATACGCGTGAACAAGGGACAGGAAAAGCGTATCGCATTACGCCTTGCCGCACGTTCGGCGCAAGAAAGACGATGCCGCCGGCGCCGGTCAGCGCGGTTGCCCGGTCGAAAGGAAGCGGCGCCCGGTGCCTTCGAGGACGACACAGGTAAGGTTGCCGGTGTAGCAGGCACCGGTATCGACCCCGATCCGGTTGCGGCGAATGGCGGGCACGTCCTCGACCGTGTGGCCGTGCACGATGATCTTGCCCGCGTCGCCGTCCCAGCTGAGGAACGGCTCGCGGATCCAGATCAGATCCTCCTCGACCTGGTTGGCCAGCGGCACGCCGGGCCGGATGCCGGCATGACAGAAGAGGTAGTCGCCGAACGGCAGGGTGAGCTCGAGGTCGGCGAGCAGCCGCCGGTGAGTCTCGGGCACCTCCGCCTGGAGCCGGTCGCGCGCCTCGGTCAGCCGCTCCTCGGGCGGCCGGTCGAGCGCCAGCGGCACGCCGTAGCTGAGCAGGGTGGCGTCGCCACCGAAGCGGAGCCAGCTCTCGCCGACCGGCTCGCCGGCGAGAAAGTCCCGAAGCCAGGCATCGTGATTGCCGAGCAGCAGCACCCGGTCGAAGTCGTCGGGCGGCTCGCTCGCCAGATGATCGAGCACCTTGCGGCTGTCGAACCCGCGATCGACGTAGTCGCCGAGATAGACGAGCAGGTTCCGGCACTGCTCCTGGCAGGCAGCGGCGTCGGCGACGATCTGCGCCTCCAGCGCGCGCAGCAGGTCGATCCGGCCGTGCACGTCGCCGACCGCGTAGACGCGGGCCCCCTGCGGCACCCGGGGCTGGCGGCCAGCGACCAGAGGTGCCTCGTCAGTCGCCGGGCGTGGACGCTGGAACAGTCGCTTCAGCAGGGCTTCTTCAACTCACAATAGAATTGCGCGCCAACAGGCCCGGCTTCGGCCGGGCAACTCGTGGCAAACGCGATACAGCATCAAGGGTTTGCGAGCAATTCCGCACATCGCGCGGAAAATGCCCTCGCCTTCGGTTGTCACGCCTCGCCAAACCGGATAGATGCACCGGTGGTTGATCCGGTTGTCGCCGGTGGCTTGACCGCTCGCGTCGTCGCTCGTCCGAGCCAGTTCTAGCGCCGTTCGTGACCGCGTGCACGCGGCATGTTCGGATCGGACGTAGCGGGCGCCCTCCTCCGGGTCGCGCAGCCAGCGAAACGACAGCCGATCGACAACGGGCAAGCGGGTGCAGGGCCGGCTGCTCGGCAGCGGCCGTCCGAGGGGCGTCTCGGCGCCTATCCTGAAGCGGAGTAGAGTGATGACGACGACCAGGCTGATCGGCGTTCTCGTGGCCGGGGCGGCTGTGCTGGCACCACTGGCGACTGCGGCCCAGGACGTCCGCAACGTGCCGGTGCAGAATCGGGCGCGGCCCGACTACGACCCCCTGGGCATCCGGGCGCGGGCCTTCCTGATCTACCCGGAGATCGCCACCGGCGTGGCCTATGACGACAACATCTTCTCGACCAACGACGATGAGGACGACGACGTCATCTTCACCGTGCGCCCCGAGATTACGGCCCTGTCGCAATGGTCCCGCCACCAGCTCAACGTCTCCGCCTTCGGTGATTTCGGCTTCTACGGCAGCCACCAGGACAGCAACTACCAGGATTTCGGCGTCGGGCTCGGCGGCCGACTCGATGCGCTGCGCAACAGCCGGACGAGCATCCAGACCGCCTTCGCCCGCCTGCACGAGGACTCCGAGGAGGCCGATGCCCAGGGCAACGAGGACGTGACGCAGTACTACCGTACGAGCGTCAACCTCAACCACCGGCACGAGTTCACCCGCATCTACGTGCAGCCGATCGCCCGGTTCCTGCGCCTCGACTACGACAATGCGGGCGACATCGACAACAGCGACCGCGACCGCAACGAATACTCGCTCGGCCTCAGGACAGGCTACGCGCTCTCGCCACGCATCACCCCGTTCGTCGAGCTGATCGGCAGCGCCCGCGAATATGACGAGACCCCGGGCCTCGACCGGAACTCGACCGGCTTCGACGCCCTCATCGGCACCACCATCGACTTCACCGGCGTGATCTTCGGCGAGGTCTC
Source organism: uncultured Geminicoccaceae bacterium (assembly GCA_964528705.1). GTDB lineage: Bacteria > Pseudomonadota > Alphaproteobacteria > Geminicoccales > Geminicoccaceae > SLRI01. Next base: position 11,817 of record CAZGUW010000102.1, on the reverse strand, counting down.
CGCCGGCTACACCCGGCGCGAGTACGACGACAACGACCTCGAGAATGTGGACGGGTTCGCCGGCAATGCCGGGGTGACATGGAACGTCACCCCGCTCACCTCGGTGATCTTCGACGGGCAGGCGGGCATCGACGAGACCACCGTCGTCTACCAGGGCGACACGGCGACCGCCAACAACTACGCCGGTCTCGGGATCAACGTCTTCCACGAGCTGCGCCGCAACATCATCCTCAACGTCAACGGCGAATACGTGCGCGACGACTACGAGGGCACCGGGCGGACCGACAACACCTACACGGCCGGCGCCGGCGTCAGCTACCTGATCAACCGCCGCTTCTCGCTCGACGCGACCTACGACTTCAGCCACCGCCAGTCGGATGACGGGAATGCGGAGTTCGACCGCAACATTTTCCGGCTCGGCCTCGTCGCCAAGCTCTGAGTGGCAGAAACGGCGCGGCACCCCGACCGCGCCTTGCTTGCCCGACCATGGCTTTGTTTTTAAGTAACGTTCGTCGGGTAACCAGAGACGGTCGGTCCTTGCCACCGGCCGTTCGCGGCGGCTTGGCGGCTCGGACATGGTGCGCGATAGCGGTGGAGAAGAGATGATGACAACGACTTGCCGCAAGCTCCTGGCAGGCTTGGTGCTTGGGCTGGGCCTCGTGCTCAGCGCCTGTGGCAGCCCGTCGACCGGCACTCTCGGCCCCGCTGCCGGCGCCGGCACGGGGGCGGACGGCGCCCCGGCGCAGCGGCTCAGCGCACCCGCCTACACCCTCGACAGCGGCGACCGCATCCGCATCGTCGTCTTCCGCCACGAGGATCTCTCCGGCGAGTTCGAGGTCGACGGCGGCGGCACCTTCGCGATGCCGCTGATCGGCGAGGTCAACGCCGCCGGCCTGACGGCGCGCCAGCTCGAGGAGCGGATCGCCACGCGCCTCAAGGACGGTTACCTCGTCGACCCGCAGGTCAGCATCGAGGTGCTCAACTACCGGCCCTTCTTCATCCTCGGCGAGGTCAATGCGCCAGGCAGCTATCCCTACGTCTCGGGCATGAGCGTGATCAACGCCGTGGCCCTCGCCGGCGGCTTCACCTACCGGGCGAAGGAGGACGGAATCGAGATCCAGCGTGGCGGCTCGGGTGCCCCTTCCGTGGTGGTGACGGTCGACACGCCGATCCTGCCGGGTGACATCGTCCGCGTGCCCGAACGCTTCTTCTGAGCCGACATGCGTGCACCGCCATCGCCGCCGTCCGGGCCCGGGCGGCGGCGCTGTGCTGCGCGGATGAGAGGCAGGCGTCGTTGATGGAGGGCATTCATGGCTGAGGCGCGGCTGGACTGGCGTAGCTGGTTCGCGTCGCTCGCGATCTACCGCGATCCCCGCGTCGTCGGCGTGCTCTTCCTCGGCTTCTCGAGCGGCCTGCCGATCATGCTCATCGCCTCCACGCTCAGCGCGTGGCTGCGCGAGGAGGAGGTGACCCGGGCCGCCATCGGCCTCTTCGGCTTCGCCTTCGCTCCCTACACGTTCAAGTTCGCCTGGGCGCCGCTCATGGACCGGCTGCCTTTGCCGCCGTTCACGACGCTGCTCGGCCGCAGGCGCGGCTGGATGATCGCGGCGCAGATCGGCCTCGTCTTCTCGATCTTCGCGCTCGGCCGGACGAGCCCCGCCGACGACCTCTGGTGGACCGCCTTCTTCGCCGTCCTCGTCGCCTTCTTCTCGGCCAGCCTCGACATCGTGATCGATGCCTATCGCGTCGAGATCCTGCCGCGCGAGAAGCTCGGCGCCGGCGCCGGCGTGTACGTGCTCGGCTATCGCATCGCCATGTGGGTCGCCACCGCCGGCGCCCTGCTGATCGCCGAGGCGGCCGGCTGGTCCTTCGCCTACATGGTGATGGCGCTGCTCGTCCTCGTCGGCATGGGCACGGTGCTCTCCATCGGCGAGCCGGCGCAGTCCTCGACCGCCCTCATCGATCAGCAGGTGCTCGAGGAGGACCGTCTGCTCCGCCAGACGGCACCGTCCCGCCTCGCCGCGTTCAAGGGCACGGGCGGGCTCCTCCTCGCCGCGATCCTTGTCCTCGGCCTCTGGCAGCCGGTTTCGACGCTCTTCGGCATCCTGGCGGCACCGCCGGAATCCTGGTCGATCGCCGGGGTCATCGTGCTCGCCGGCAACGTCACGGTCACGGCGCTCGGCATGCGGCTCGCCTGGCTGCTCTACCGCCGGGCACCCGATGCCCTCGCCCGGACCAAGGATTTCGCGCTGCTCGCCATCGCCTGGGCGATCATCGAGACGCTCTGGTACGCGATCGGGCCCGAGGCCCCCTTCTTCGCCACGCTGCACGGCTGGCTGGTGCTCGGCCTCCTCTTCCTCGCCAGCAACTGGGTCGTCGGCCTCTTCGGTGCGGCGCCCTTCACCTACGACGCCTTCATGGCGCCGGTCTGGCTGACGATCGTCGGCTTCTGGCTCGAACTCGTCGCCCTGATCACCCTTTACGGCTTCACCTATTTCAGCCGCCGGGCGCAGGCCAATTTCGGCATGGTGCCGATCGCCGAGGAGAGCAAGGTCCATCTCTGGATGCGGCGGGCGGTGATCGAGCCCTTCTACGACTTCGTCCGGCGCAACGGGCTCTCGGTCGCGGTCGTCATCCTCGCCTTCATCTCGGTCTACAAGGCGGCCGACGTCGTCCTCACCCTGATGGCCAACCCCTTCTACATCGATGTCGGCTTCGACAAGGCGGCGATCGCCTGGGTCTCGGGCACGTTCGGCCTCTGGATGACGCTCATCGGCGGCATCCTCGGCGGGGTGCTGGTCTTCCGTCTCGGCCTGATGCTGTCGCTCGCCCTCTCCGTGGCGCTGATGGCGGGCTCGAACCTGATGTTTCTGCTGCTCTCGTGGGTCGGGCCGAACCTCCCCCTCTTCCACGCGGTGATCCTGGTCGAGAACGTCACCGGCGGCCTCGGCACGACCGTCTTCGTCGCCTACCTCTCCTCCCTGTGCAACCTGCACTACACCGCCGTGCAGTATGCGCTCCTCACCTCCTTCATGCAGCTGCTCGGCAAGTTCGTCATCGTGCCGTCCTCCGGCTTCTTCGCGGATGCCGTAGGCTGGTCCACCTTCTTCCTGACCTCAACCCTCTTCGCCCTGCCGGCGCTCCTCCTGCTCTGGCTGTTGTGGCGCTGGGGCCTCGCCGTGGAGACGCCGGTCGCCGCGAGCGGCTGACTGTGGCGCACCCGGCACGCCCGTGCCTTGCTCTTCGCTGCAGGTTGGAACAGCTCTCAAAGACGGCCGATTGTCTAGGTCACCGCATTGACGACCGGGCCGATTTCCATACATCTCGCGCCGGTACTTAATGACCTGCGTGTCGAGGAAGCTGAATGTTCGTCTGCATCTGCAACGAGCTCAGGGAGAGCGCGTGCCGCGAGGCGGCCACCGATCCCGTCATCAAGCGGGCGCACTGCGTCTACCGGCGGCTCGGCTGCCGGGTGCGCTGCGGCGCCTGCCTGCAGACCATGCAGGCGATCGTCGAGGAGCTGAAGGTCGAGCGTGAGGCGCGCACCGCGACACCGGACGACGCCTTGAATGGTTCCAAGGAGCTGACTACGATCCCCTCTCCGGGCGCGTAACCACCCCCTCCGGACAAGGAGTGGCCGCGGCCACCGCATCGCCATCCAGCGCGACAGCGGCTCACCGTTTGTCAAACCGAGAGGGATTCGAGATGCCTGCGGAGGTCAAGGGCCACAAGGACGTCATCGCCGCGCTCAACAAGGCGCTCAAGGGTGAGCTCACCGCCATCAACCAGTACTTCCTGCATGCCCGCATGCTGGAGGACTGGGGCTTCCTCAAGCGCGGCAAGGCCGAGTACGACGAATCGATCGAGGAGATGCAGCACGCCGACAGGCTGATCAAGCGCATCCTCTTGCTCGGCGGCCTGCCCAATCTGCAGGAGCTCGGCAAGCTCTATATCGGCGAGGACCTGAAGAACGTCATCGAGGGCGATCTCCGGCTGGAGCTCGAAGGCATCGAGCACTACCGCCAGGCCATCAGGCTCGCCGAGGAGCACCACGACTTCGTCACCCGCGATCTCTTCATCGAGATCCTGGCCGACGAGGAGGAGCACCAGGACCACAACAAGACCGAGCTCGAGCTGATCGAGCGCATCGGTCTCGAGAACTTCGGCCAGTCGCAGATCTGAGCCACCGGCCCGGCCCGCAGCCGCCAACGATCGCCGCCTACCTCTCCGCGCCCGCGGAGCCCGCTATGCCGGCACCTCCTGCGGCAGGCGGGCGCCGGCCTCGCGGCGCTCGAGCTTGCCGAAGATCTCCTTCAGCCGGTTCAGGCTGTAGGGCTTGACGATGAAGCCGAAGGCGCCCTGGCGCAACGCCTTGACGACCACGTCCTGGGTGCTGTGATGCGTGACCATGACGACCGGCAGCGTCGGGTCGGCGAGGTGCAGCTCGCGCAGGAGATCGAGGCCGCTGGCGGCGATGAGCTCGACGTCGAGGAAGACGAGGTCGAGCGGATGCCGGCGGAAGACGTCCCTGGCCGAACGCCGGTCGGCGGCCTCGTACAGGCGAAGATTGCGCCGCGCGTCATAGATGGCCTGCCGCAGCAGCACCCGCTCGCTGCGCGCGTCGTCGACGATTAGGATCGAGAAGGGCCGCATGCCGGTTCCGGCGCACTCCGAAGCTGGTCCGAGGCCCCATCCTAGGTCGCATCCCTTGCCAGTTCCTTAACGCGGCGCTAGCCACGGCGACCGCCCGGCATAAAGGGCCTGTCCGAGAGCTCGCCCATGTCCGCCGCCTTCGGGGCGATCGCCCCCGTCTTCCTCCTCCTGGTCCTCGGCTTCGCCTTCGGGCGGCGCCGGTTCCCGGCGGTCGGCTTCTGGCCGGCGGTCGAGCGGCTGGTCTACTGGTGCCTCTTCCCGGCCCTGTTGCTGCGCACCACGGCCGGGGTCGAGAGCGGCGGTGCGGTGATGCTGGGCATCGCCCTCGCGGTGCTCGGCCCGATCGGCCTCGTCATGGCGCTGGTCACCCTTGGCGCACCGCGGCTCGGCCTCGCCGGCCGGATGATCCCGGCGGTGGCCCAGGCTGCGACCCGCCAGAACGTCTACATCGCCTTCGCCGCCGCCCTCGGCCTCTGGGGCGAGCCGGCCCTGCCGCCGCTCGCCATCGCGGTCGCCGCCTACGTGCCGGGGGTGAACATCGCGAGCGCCCTCCTGCTCGGCCTCCATGCCGCGACGCGCCCGCGACCGGCCGCACTCGCCCGGGCCCTCCTCCTGAACCCGCTGGTGCTCGCCTCCGCCGCCGGCCTCGGGCTCGGCCAGACCGGCTGCCAGCCGCCCCGGGTGCTCGACGAGACGCTCCGGGTGCTGGCCACGGCCTCCCTGCCGCTCGCCCTCCTCGCCACCGGCGCCGGGCTGGTCTGGCAGGATACCGGCCGGCGCGAGCTCGCCTGGCTTGCGGCGGCCAGCGCCTTCAAGCTCGCCGGCCTGCCGCTCCTGACCCTCGTGGCCGCCCTCGCCCTCGGCCTGCCGCCTTTGCCGCTCGCCATTGTCGTGCTCTTCGCGGCGCTGCCGCTCTCGCCGACGGCCTATGTCCAGACCCGTGCCATGGGCGGCCATGCAGGCTTCATGGCCAACGCCGTGGCCCTGCAGACCCTGCTCGCCATGGCGAGCCTGCCCGTCGTCATGGGCCTGCTCGAAGGCTGGCGGCCGTGAACCGCGCCGGCATCCTCGCCCTTGGTGCGCCGCCGCTCTTCGTCTTCCTCTGGAGCACCGGCTTCATCAGCGCCAAATACGGCCTGCCCTACATCGAGCCGATGACCTTCCTGACCCTGCGGTTCCTCGCCGTGGCCGTCGGCTTCGCCGCCGTCGTCCTCTGGCTCCGCCTCCCCTGGCCAGGGCCCCGGGTCATGCTGCACCAGTGCGTGGCAGGCCTCCTGCTGCAGGCGGTCTATCTCGGCGGCGTCTTCGCCGCCCTCGCACTCGGTGTCGAGGCCGGCGCCTCGGCGCTCATCGTCGGGCTGCAGCCACTGCTCGTCGCTGCCGTCGCCGCACCGCTGCTCGGCGAGCGCCTGACCTGGCGGCAATGGCTCGGCCTCGCCATGGGCCTCGCCGGGGTCGGCCTCGTCGTCCAGGAAAAGCTCGGCCAGGGCCTCGGCACGCCCCTGGGCATAACCTTCTCGGTCCTGGCCCTCCTCGGCATCACCTTCGGCACGCTCTACCAGAAGCGCTTCGCCGCCGGCGTCGACCTCCGCGTCGGCAATGTCTTCCAGTTCGCCGCGGCGACGCTCGCCACGGGCATTCTCGCCCTCGTCTTCGAGGACGGGGTGATCGACTGGCAGCCCTCGCTCGTGCTGGCGCTCGGCTGGTCGATCCTCGTCCTCTCCTTCGGTGCCGTGACCCTGCTCTACGTGCTGATCCGCAAGGGGGCCGCGGCCAGGGTCTCGAGCCTCTTCTTCCTCGTCCCGCCAACCACGGCGCTCATGGGCTGGGTGCTCTTCGACGAGCGCCTGCCGCCGCTCGCCATCCTCGGCATGGGCATCGCCATGCTCGGCGTGGCGCTGGTCAACCGGCCAGCCGCTCGCGCCAGCCCACATAAAGACCGGCCGAGGCGATGATGGCGATGCCGAGCCAGGTCATCGCGTCCGGGAAATCGCCGAACCAGACATAGCCGACGGCGACCGCCATGATCATCTCGGCATAGCCGAGCGGTGCCAGCACCGAGGCCGGCGCACTCTCGAAGGCGTATATCAGCAGGCCGTGACACATGGCCCCGAGCGCGCCAATGACCACGAAGGCGCCCCAGTCGGCCCACTCCATCGGCTGCCAGAACCAGAAAAGCGGGATCGAGGAGAGCAGGAGGCTGATGGACGAGGCGTAGACCAGGCTGACCAGCGGCGGCGCCTGGCCCGCGATCCGCCGGGTGATCAGGAGATAGACCGCACCGGCGAGGCTGATGCCGAGGCCGAAGAGCGCCGCCGGCTGGAAGAAGCCGAGCCCCGGCCGGATGATGACGAGCGCACCGAGGAAGCCCACAGCGACCGCCGAGTAGCGCCGCCAGCCGACCGTCTCGCCGAGCACCAGCGGCGAGAGCAGCGTGATGACCAGCGGATAGAGGAAGGCGAGCGCCACCGTGTCGGCCAGCGGCAGGTAGGTCAGCGTCAGGAAGAAGAGGAAGGTGGCGGCAAGCTGCGCGAGCCCGCGCAGGAGCTGCAGCCACGGGCTCGGCACCGGCCAGAGCACCTTGTGGTGCCGCCAGAGGATGGCCGGCAGGATGACCCCCACCGTGAAGGCGTAGCGGCCCCAGGTGATCTGCAGCACCGGCAGGCGGGTCGCCAGCTCCTTGGCGATCGCGTCCATCACCGGGAAGAGCGTCACTGCCACCAGCAGCATCGCCATGCCGCGGCGCACGTCGCCCCCCACCTCCGGCACCGCCGCCACGTCCGCCTCCCCCCATCAACGCCGACCCGTCGCGATTGCGGCGGCGGCCGGCGGCTGTCATAGTCCACCCCGGTGGTTCCCCGTAGCAGGCTGTTGAAGAAGTTGCGACGGCCGCGACGGGGTGAAAAGGGAACCCGGTGAGATCCATCGCACGTCCGCCAGGATCGAGACCGGGGCTGCCCCCGCAACTGTGAGCGGCGAGCCTTCGCCGATCGCGCCACTGGACCCGTTGGGTCCGGGAAGGCCGGTCGAAGGCCCCGACCCGCGAGCCAGGAGACCTGCCACCGCTTCATTCCTCCAATCCGGGGCGGGGTGTCCCTGGCGAAAGGTGATCTTCGATGCCATCCACCGTCTGTCGAACCGCAACACCGATCCTGTCGCTCGAGACCTGCGACCCGAGAGGGCTGATCCGGGACGCCCTCGCCGGCGCGCCCGGCTGGTCGCCGAAGGAGCTCTACCTCGCCTGGCTCATGGCGCTGCCCGGCGAGATCGACGCGGCGCATGCCGCGGCCCTCGTCCTCGACCGGGTCGCCGGCAACGCGTCCGGCCCGGCCGCCCGAGGCCTGATCGAGCTGCTCCAGACCACGACCGCCTACCCGCGCGAGCGCCTCGACCCGGCTGCCACCGTGCGTCGCCGCCTGCATTGATGGAGAGCTCGATGACGACGCCCCTGAACCGGGGGAAGATCCCCGCCACCATCGTCACCGGCTTCCTCGGTGCCGGCAAGACCAGCCTGATCCGGCACCTCCTGGAGGAGAGCGGCGGCCGGCGCATCGCGCTCATCATCAACGAGTTCGGCGACCAGGGCGTCGATCGCGACCTCATCCAGGGCTGCGGCATTCCGAGCTGCCGCGAGGAGGACATGATCGAGCTGGCCAATGGCTGCATCTGCTGCACCGTCGCCGACGATTTCGTGCCGACCATGCAGAAGCTGCTCGACCGCGAGGTGCGCCCCGACCACATCGTCATCGAGACCTCGGGGCTCGCCCTGCCCAAGCCGCTCGTCAAGGCCTTCACCTGGCCCGCCGTCCGCAACGCCGTGACGGTGGACGGCGTGGTCGCCGTGGTCGATGCGGAAGCCACCGCCGCCGGGCTCTTCGCCAGCGACCCCGAGGCCGTGGCCGCCGCCCGGGCGGCCGATCCCGGTCTCGACCACGAGAGCCCGCTCGAGGAGCTCTTCGAGGAGCAGGTGGGCTGCGCCGACCTCGTCGTGCTCAACAAGTGCGACCGGGTGGACGCGGCGGGCAAGGCCCGGGCCAGGGACGCGGTCGCAGCACACCTGCGCCCGGGCGTCCACATCGTCGAGGCCAGCCACGGCGCCCTCGATCCCCTGGTCCTGCTCGGCCAGGGTGCCGCCGCCGAGGACGATCTCGAAAGCCGCCACTCGCATCACGACGACGGCGGCGAGCACGATCACGACGATTTCGAGAGCTTCGTCGTGAGCCTGCCGCCGATCGCCCGGCCGGCCGAGATCGAGGCCCGCATCCGGGACGTCGCCGGGGCGCACGAGGTCCTGCGCGTCAAGGGCTTCGCTGCCGTCGAGGGCAAGCCGATGCGGCTAGCCGTGCAGGCGGTCGGCGCCCGGGTGGCGAGCTATTTCGACCGCCCCTGGGCACCGGGCGAGGCGCCGCTCGGCAGCCTCGTGGTGATCGGCCTCGCCGGGCTCGACCGGACCGCCATCAGCGCCCGCCTCGCCGGCAACACGGCGCCCGTCGCAGCCTGAGGATCAGGCCGGGCGCTCAGGGTCCGATCAGCGAGAGCCCCTCTGCATCGAGCAGGATCGGGCCGGGGGGCGGCTCCGCCACGGTCGCCATGACCGGCCGCGGCGCCGGCCGGGCGAACGCGGGCGGCAGGACGGCCGCCACCGTCACCGGCGCCGGCTTGCGCGCTGGAGCGGCGACCGCAACCGGGGCAGACGCTTCGACCGGAACCGCGCTTTTCACCGGAGCAGGCACCTCGACCGGCGCTGCGGCTTCCACCGGGGCAGCGACCGCCACCGGCGTGGGTTCCGGCAGCGGCTCCGGCGCAGCGCGCCGACCGATGGCCCCGAGCTCGTCCGGCCCGAGCTTGCTGGGAACGGCCGCAGGCCGTTCGGGCTCGCTTGAGTCAGGAACGCTCGATTCAGGCTCGCGCGTCGGCCGTGCCGCGACCACCGGCAGCGGCCGATCCGGCGGGATGATGACCAGCTGCACCGGCGGCGTCAGGGCAATCGGCGGCGGCGGATCGGGCAGGACCGGGCCAACCACGATGGCCGGTTCCGGCTCGGACTCGGGCCCAGGCGCCGGCTCCGGCAGCGCCGGCGACGCTGCCGGCGACGGCTCGACACGCCAGCCGATCGTGGCGAGCTCGCTCGTCCCGAGCATCACGGGCCTCGGCTCGGCTGCACCGATCGCACCCGGCGCAACCAGCATGGCCCAAGCGGCCATGAGCAGCGCGCCGCGCATGACACTCTCCCCGCTGGTTCAGGCCCGCTTATGGTGAACGGGCCCGAAGCTGCCGGCAAGAGCCTCGTCAGCCCCCGGCGTGCCGCCCGCTACGCACGGCTTCCCTGGCCAGGTCGGTGATGGCGGCCCAGTCGCCGGCAGCGACGGCGGCCTTCGGCGCCACCCAGGAGCCGCCGACGCACAGCACGTTGCCAAGCGCCAGGAAGGCCGGGGCACTCGTCGCGTCGATCCCGCCGGTCGGGCAGAAGCGGATCTCGGCGAGCGGCGAGGCCACCGCCTTCAGATAGTCGAGCCCGCCCGCCGGCACCGCCGGGAAGAACTTCTGCCGGTCGTAGCCGCGCTCGGCGAGCTGCATCATCTCCGTCGCCGTGGCGGCACCCGGCAGGAGCGGGCAGGGCGAATCATCGGCCGCATCGAGAAGCTTCGGCGTGAAGCCGGGGCTGACCGCGAAGGCGCAGCCGAGCTTCGTCACCGCGGCGAGCTGCTCCGGGTCACGCACCGTCCCGGCACCGACGATGGCCCCTTCGACCTCGCCGATGATGGCCCGGATGGAGTCCAGCGCCGCCGCGGTGCGCAGCGTGATCTCGAGCACGTCGAGCCCGCCCGCGACCAGGGCCCGGGCAAGCGGCACGGCGGTCGCGACGTCGTCGATCACGATCACCGGAATGACCGGGGCACGCCGCATCAGGGCATCGGTGGTGAGCATGTCCGTCATCCTTCAGGCGGCGAATGGGAAGACCGAGGCACCGGTATCGGCCGTGCCGACGGTGCCGCGAAGGCTGCCGAAGAGCTCGCGCCCGAGCCCGTCGTGATAATGCGAGAGATCGGCCGTCGCCACCTCGCGCGCGGCAAACTCGGCCGCGTCGACCAGCGCCTCGACCGTGCCGGCCTCCGCATCCACGCGGATCAGATCGCCGTCCCTGACTCGCGCGATCGGCCCGCCGTGGCAGGCTTCCGGCGTGAGATGGATGGCCGCCGGCACCTTGCCCGAGGCGCCGGACATCCGCCCGTCGGTGAGCAGCGCCACCTTGAAGCCCTTGTCCTGCAGCACACCCAGGGCCGGTGTCAGCTTGTGCAGCTCCGGCATGCCGTTGGCGGTGGGGCCCTGGAAGCGGATGACGGCGACGAAGTCGCGCTCGAGCTCGCCCTGCTTGAAGGCGTCGAGCAGCTCGTTCTGGTCGTGGAAGACGAGGGCCGGTGCCTCGATCACGCGGCGCTCGGGCTTGACCGCCGAGACCTTGATCACCGCCCGGCCGAGATTGCCCTTGAGCAGCTTGAGCCCGCCATCCCGGCTGAAGGGCTTTTCCACCGTGCCGAGCACCGAGGCGTCGCCCGAGACCGCCGGGCCGTCCCGCCAGACGAGCCGGCCGTCCTCGAGGAAGGGCTCCTTGGCGTAGAGCTCGAGCCCGCCCTCGCCCGCCACGGTGCGCACGTCGGCATGCAGGAGGCCGGCGCCGAGCAGCTCGCGCGTCAGGTAGCCCATGCCGCCGGCCGCCTGGAAGTGGTTCACGTCGGCGAGGCCGTTCGGGTAGATGCGGCAGAGCAGGGGCACGACCTCGGAGAGGTCGGCCATATCGTCCCAGGTGAGGTCGATGCCGGCGCTCCGGGCCATGGCGACCAGATGCAGCGTGTGGTTGGTCGACCCGCCCGTCGCGTGCAGCCCGACCACGCCGTTGATGAAGGCCTTCTCGTCCATCACCTCGCCGATCGGCGTGTAGGCGTTGCCCATGGCGGTGATCTCGGTCACCCGCTTCGCGGCGTGGCTGGTCAGGGCATCGCGGAGCGGCGTGTTGGGATTGACGAAGCTCGCCCCCGGCAGGTGCACGCCCATGATCTCCATGAGCATCTGGTTGGTGTTGGCGGTGCCGTAGAAGGTGCAGGTGCCCGGCGCGTGGTAGGAGGCGGCCTCGGACTCGAGGAGCCGGTCGCGACCCACCTTGCC
>CAZGUW010000101.1:0-14351 GCA_964528705.1 uncultured Geminicoccaceae bacterium | reverse complement strand
GTACATGCGGAAATAGTTCTGGAAGGTGATCGACGCGAGCGTCTGGTTCTCGGGCTGGATGGTGACACCTTCCTTCGCCTCGAGCGCCTGGTGCAGGCCGCCCGAGTAGCGGCGGCCCTCCATCATGCGGCCGGTGAACTCGTCGACGATGATCACCCGGCCGTCCTTGACCAGGTAGTCGACGTCACGGGTGAAGATCTTGTGCGCCCGGAGCGCCTCCTGGACGTGGTGGACGAGGGTGATGTTCTGCGGGTCGTAGAGATCGCCGTCCTTCAGCAGGCCGGCCTCGGTCAGCACCTGGTGCATGCGCTCGGTGCCGGCCTCGGTGAGCGTCACCGTGCGCTGCTTCTCGTCCTGCTCGAAATCGTCGGGGCCGAGCGCCGGGATGAGCTGGTTGATGGCGACGTAGAGCTCGGAGCCGCCTTCGGCCGGGCCGGAGATGATGAGCGGCGTGCGCGCCTCGTCGACCAGGATGGAGTCGACCTCGTCGACGATGGCGAAGTTGTGCGCCCGCTGGACCATCGTCTCGAGCGTCAGCTTCATGTTGTCGCGGAGATAGTCGAAGCCGAACTCGTTGTTGGTGCCGTAGGTGATGTCCGCGGCATAGGCGGCACGCCGGTCGGCCTCGCCGATGCCGGGCACGATGCAGCCGACCGTGAGGCCGAGGAACTCGTAGATCTGGCCCATCCAGCGGCTGTCGCGCCGGGCCAGGTAGTCATTCACGGTGACGAGGTGCACGCCTTTGCCGGGCAGCGCATTCAGGTAGGCCGCGAGGGTCGAGACGAGGGTCTTGCCCTCGCCCGTCTTCATCTCGGCGATGGAGCCCTGGTGCAGGAACATGCCGCCCAGAAGCTGCACGTCGAAATGCCGCTGGCCGAGGGTGCGCTTGGCCGCCTCGCGCACGGTGGCGAAGGCTTCGGGGAGCAGCGCGTCGAGCTCCTCGCCGGCGGCCAGCCGGCTGCGGAACTCGTCCGTCTTGGCCCTGATCGCCGCATCGTCGAGAGCGGCGAAGGACGGCTCCAGGCCATTGATCTCGTCGACAGTCTTGCGGGCGGTCTTGATCAGACGGTCGTTGGTCGTGCCGAATAGCTTTCGGGCGATGGCGCCGAGCATCACGGTTCATGGCCTCATGGTTTCGGCCGTGCGGGACGGCGGCCCCGCACGGCCATTGCAGCCTGTCAGATAAGGTCGGCCCCTAGGTGTGTCAACGAAACCACAAGTACCCCGGGTCGCCCCCTGCCCTCAATCCGCCCCGGTGGTCAGGACCTCGATCATCTGCGCCGAGCCGGCGAGCAGCCCGCCGTCGACCACGAGATTGGTGCCGTTGACGAAGCCGGCCTCGTCGGCGGCCAGATAGGCGATGGCCGCGGCGATGTCGTCCGGCTTGCCGACCCGGCCGACCGGGTACCAGCGCGCCAGCTTCTCGAACACGTCCGGATCGCGCGCGATGCGCGCCTGCCAGCTCGGATGGTCGGTGTGGATGGTGCCGGGGCTCACGGCATTGGCGCGAACGCCCCTCGGCCCGTACTCGACCGCGATCTGCCGGGTCAGCGCCAGGAGGCCGGCCTTGGCGGCGCTGTAGGCGGGATTGGCGAGCGCGCTCAGCGCATTGACCGAGGCGACGCTGACGATGGCCCCCCGGCCGCGCTCCGCCATGCCGGGGAGGACCGCCCGGCAGAAATTGTAGGCGGCGCGAAGCGTGACGGCGAACTCGGCGTCCCAGCCGTCGGGCTCGGTCGCCTCGAGCGTGCCACGGCCGGCCCGGGCGGCGTTGTTGACCAGCACGTCGAGCGGCCCGAGCGCCTTCTCGGCGGCCCTGACATGCCGCTCGCCGGCATCGTCATCGGCGATGTCGCCGACCAGCGCCACGGATGTCCGCCCCATCTCGGCGATCAGCCGGGCGACGTCGTGCGCCGGCTCGCTGTCGATATCGAGCACGGCGACGGCGGCACCCTCCTTCGCGAGGCGCAGCGCCGTGGCACGGCCGATGCCGCGCCCGCTGCCGGTGATCAGGACGGTGCGTCCAGCGTAACGGTTCAAAGCTTCTCCTCCCAGACGGCGAAGGCCGCCCTGACATGTTCCAGCGCGGCAAGCCGCCAGTGACCGTAATTGTAGAAGGCAAGGCCCTCGAACCCGGCCTGCCTGAGGGCGCGGGCCGCGGCCGCGGTCTCCGCCCCGCCGCCGAGATCCGGATGGGACGGCCTGAGGATGGCGTGAAGCCGGGCCTCGTCGCCGACCCGCCGGCGCACGTCGAAGGCATCGGCAGCGACGGCCGCGGCGGAGGGCTCGTAGGCGCAGATCTCGACCGCGTCGCACACCCCCGAGAGCATGGCGAGGTCGCTGCCCTCGTACCAGCTCCGGGCACTCGGCCGCTGCACGGAGGGGATGATGCGGAGCTGCGTCGCCCTGGGCAGGCGGTCGCGGATCTCGGCGACGAGGTCGGCAACCACCTTGCAGCGCCAGCGGAGATAGGCGGCGAGCTCGCCGTCGGTCACGACATCGGCGAGCTGCCACTCGCCCGCCCGCGCCGGCGTGGCGGCGATGTCGGCCGTGCACCAGGCCTCGATATGCGCGGCCACGCGACGCTTCAGGCCCTCGGCGTCGATGCCGGCGGCCTTGGCGCCCGCCATGCTCGCCGGCGCGAAGCAGAGGCCCAGCAGGAGGCCGATCCAGGGATCGAGGGGAACGAGCGCGAACTCGTGGTGATAGCCGTGCTCGTAGGGCAGCCAGCCCGGCGTCTCGAGGGTCACGGCATCGAGCCCATAGCGCTCGGCCTGGTCGACGACCATGGTGACCACGTATTCGCGGACGTCGGGATGAGCCGGGTTGAGGCTGTAGAAGAGGCCGTCGCCCGTGGCGTTCCGGGCAATCAGCTCCGGGTGTTCCCGGCCGAGCCGCGAGTTGTGGCAGCAGACGGTCCAGCCGACCCGGGCGAGATCGGGGGCCGTCTCGGCCAGCGCGGTCAGCGGGTCGAAATCCTCGAGCATGGGATGCGGCGCGGGCTTGACGCGGCCGTAGCGCTCCGGGCGATGGCGGAAATAGATGGTGCCGTCATCGGGAAAGTAGACCTTGCCGGAACGGCCGTGCGGCCGGACGAACTTGCCGGCATGGTACGAGGTGGCGAGTGCCACCGAATCGGCGCCGGCGTCCCTGAGCCGGCCGGTCACCGTGTCGACCCCCTCGTCGAGGAGGTCCCAGGCGTAAACGAAAACTCCCTTGCGCGGCATTGCGCTCCCCTCGAGGCTTGAACACGAGCCAGCCTAGCAGCGCCGTCCGCGCGGCGCGAGCCGGCGAACCGGCTCTTCTGACGTTCCCGGGCGCCCTCGCCAGCGTGATATTGCCAAGCCTTGGGCCGCGCCTATAACTGGTCGTCGATCGACAATTAAGATCGCCAGCCAAGCTGCGGAGGGACGTCGGACCATGACTGAACGGAAAGAGCACGAGCTGATCCTTCAGGAGCAATGGCGCAGGCGCCTGCTGCGTGGCGAGATCGATCGCCGGCAGTTCCTGTCGCGCACGCTGACCGCCGGGCTCGGCATGGCCGGCGTCGGCGTCGCCGCCAATTTCGGCATGGGTGCGCGCTCGGCGCTCGCCGCCCGCCCGCTGACCCCGACCTTCTACCAGTGGATCCCGGACCTTCACCCGTCCATCCCGGAGGTGAACGAAGGCTTCCCCGACCTCAACTTCCAGATCGCCCCGGTCGAGGGCTTCGGCATCGAGCGCTTCGTCGCCGAGGCCAAGGACCAGACGAGCACCTGGGACGTCTATGTCGGCCAGACGCCGTTCGTCGAGATGTCGGCGATGATCGAGGCCGACGTCATCGAGCCCTGGGACAACTACATCCCCCAGGACGTGATCGACGACATCCTGCCGGCCATCCGCGAGGAGTGCTCGATCGACGGCAAGCTCTACAGCTGGCCCTTCCTGCTCGACGTCATCGGCATGAGCTGGCACGCCGGCATCACCGACGAGGCGGGCCTCGGCGCCATGCCGCCGGAGGACTGGGAGGCCTATCTCGCGGCCGCGCAGACCATCGTCGATTCGGGTGCCGCACCCTATGGCGCCACCTTCGACGCCCATGGCTGGCGTTCGCTCGCCCCCTTCACCCACTCGTTGTCGCCGGACGTCTACACGTCCGAGGGCCTCTTCGACTTCACCAGCGACGCCGCCGTCGAGGCGCTGATCCTGATGAAGAACATCATGGCGCTCGCCAATCCCGACATCCTGCTCGCCGGGACCTCCGATGGCGGCGTCAACGGCACGCCGGACGAGCTCGCCTTCGCCGCCCAGCGCGTCGGCCTCTACACCAAGTACTTCAACGCGCCGCTCCGCATGGCGCAGTACTGGGACGACCCGGCCATGCTGAGCATGGCGGCCCTGCCGAAGTTCAAGGGCGGCGCCGGCTCCACCGTCTTCTGGACGACGGGTGCGGCGCTCTTCAAGCACGGCGAGAACAAGGAAAAGGCGGCCGAGTACATCCAGGCGCTGACCTACAACCCGCAGATCTGGAAGGATTCGATCGCCGGCACGGCGACCGCCCATCCGGGCCAGCTGCCGCCCTACGCCTCGATCTATGCCGACTGGAACGCCGACCGGCCGGACTGGCTGCCGCCCTTCGTCGACCTCGTCCGCGGCCAGCTCGACCGTGCCCGCGCCATCCAGAACCACCTCTTCGGCCTGCAGCAGTTCGTCATCGGCAAGCCGATCTGGGAAACCTACCTCACCGGCGAGGAGAGCGACCCGAAGGCGGCGCTCGCCAAGGTCACCGAGGCCGTCCAGGCCGAGATGCAGCGCGGCGGCTAGTCGCCGTTCCGGCAACCGATGAGACGGGGCGGCGGCCCGGCACCGCTGACCGCCGCCCCGCTCCCCGCCTGCCCGTGTAGACCTGCTCCGCCCTTCAGGGACGGAGCGATCCGGAGGATTGTCTCGACGCCATGAAGCTGACCGCCGGGACCGTCGCGACCCAGCCCAGATCGTCGGCCGAGCAGGCCCAGTGGGCCCGGGCCAATGTCTGGCTCTTCCTCCTCCCGGCGCTGGTCTTCTTCGTCGGCTACCAGGTCTGGCCGATCATCCGGGTCGTCTGGATCAGCTTCACCGACTACCAGTTCCTCAGCAACGAGCCGGCCAGCATGGTCGGCTTCGCCAATTATGCGGACGCGCTGACCGATCCCCTGATGTGGGCCGGGCTCGGGCGGGCCGCCTTCTTCACGGCGATGTTCCTGCCCGGCACGATCATCCTGCCGCTGCTCCTCGCCATCCTCGTGGACCGCGTCCAGAACCAGCGGGTCGCCACCGTCTACCGGGTCATCATCCTGATCCCGGCGGTGATCCCGAGCACGCTGATCTTCGTGCTCTGGAAGTGGATGTACAATTTCCAGGTCGGGCCCATCAATCACTTCCTGGTCGAGATCCTGGGTGTCTTCACCATCCAGACCGCGCCGCAGTGGCTCGGCGGCACAGCGCTGACCCTGCCCTCCATCGCCATCATGGAGGTCTGGTGGGGGCTCGGCTACCACACGGTCTTCTTCCTCGCCGGCCTCGCCGCGATCCCGAAGGAGCTGACCGAGGCGGCCCGGGTCGACGGCGCCAACGAGTGGCAGATCTTCTGGAACGTCACCCTGCCGGCGCTGCAGCCGATCATGATGATCCTGATCGTGCTGCGCTTCGGCACCTCCATGGCGGTGATCGACGAATACCTGATCTTCGGCGGCTTCGACCGCGAATCGCCGACCTACACCTGGACGATCTTCATGTACGACCAGGCGTTCAAGACCGGGCTCTGGCGCCAGGGCTTCGCCGCCGCCATCGGCATGATCGGCGCCGTCTTCATGATGGCCTTCGTCGGCGCCCTGCTCTACATCTTCCGGCGCAAGGGCTGAACCGCCATGGCAACCGCGACCGCCGCCATTCCGACGCAGAAGAACCCGCTGCGGCACCGGGCCGCCGTGATCCGCCACTGCATCATCCTCGTCTTCTGCGCCATCATCATCCTGCCGCTGCTCTGGGTGCTGCTGCTCTCGGTCAAGTCGATGCCGGATTCGATGCGCGGCAATCTCTGGCCGCGCACCTTCGACTTCACCCATTACGGCTACGTGCTCGAGCGGATCGAGACGCTGCCGATCAACCTCTTCAACAGCGTCTACGTCACCGGCTTCACGGTGCTCATCACCTGCGCCTGCGCCGTGCTCGCCGGCTACGCGCTGGTCCACCTCAAGTTCGGCGGCAAGGCCTTCATCATCGCCATGCTGGTCGCGTCGCTCTACTTCCCGACGCGCGTCGTCTCGATCATCACCATCTACGGCATCCAGAGCGATCTCGGCCTGATCAACAGCACGGCCGGGCTGATCCTGCCCTACATCACGCTGAGCCTCGCCGTCTCGATCCTGATCATGCGCAGCGTCTTCCAGCTCGTGCCGGGCGAACTCTTCGACGCCGCCAAGATCGACGGCGCCGGCCCCTGGAAATGCCTTTGGATGGTCGGCCTGCCGCTGGTCAGGAACGGCCTGGTCGTCATCATCATCGTCAATTTCGTCACCGCCTGGGGCGAGTACCTGCTCTGCTCGACGCTCACCAACGACCAGAGTGCCCGCACCGTGCCGGTCATGCTGGCGCATGCCGCGGGCGGGCTCGGCCAATGGGCCTGGCCGCGCATCGCCGCGGTCTACGTGATCGTCACCGCCCCGGGCCTCATCGCCTTCGCCTTCGCCCAGAAGCTCTTCTTCAAGGGCCTGATGGAGGGCGGGCTCAAGGCCTGAGCCTCAGGCGGCCTTGCCGCGCCGCGTGATCAGGCCCTGCTCGACATACCAGTCGGCGGTGCGGCGGATGCCTTCCTTCAGGGTGACCTTGGGGGCGTAGCCGAGCACGGTGCGCGCGCGCTCGGTCGAGAAGGCGCGGCTCTTGATGAAGAACGAGGCCCGGCGGTGATGCAGCGGCGGCTCGATGCCGAAGGGCTTGCAGAGCGTCTCGCAGGCCGTGGAGGCAGCGGATAGCGTCCAGAACGGCAGGCGCAGCCTGGGCGGCGAGACGCCCAGCGTCGCCGCGATCTCGCCGACCCACTCGTTCAGCGAGACCCAGCGGTCGCCGGCGATGATGAAGGTGCCGCCAAGCGCCGCCGGATGGGTGCCGCAGAGCAGGATGCCGTCGATCAGGTCGTCGGCATAGACGAGGTGGTAGAAGGTCTCGCCCGAGCCGAACATGACGAAGCGGCCGTTGTTGACCGACCTGAAGAGCTTGAGAAAGCGCAGGTCGCCCGGCCCGTACATGCCGGCCGGACGAAAGACCACGCCCGGCAGGCCGGCCTTGAAGGCATCCTGCGCCTTCATCTCGCCGGCGAGCTTGGTCTCCTGGTAGATGTCGCCCGGATTGAAGGGGCTCGTCTCGGTGCAGGGGAACTCCTGCACGTCGCCGTGCACGCCGATGGTCGAGCAGTGGATCGTCCGCTCGACGCCGTGCTTCTGCGCCGCCTCGAGCACGTTGACCGTGCCGCCGACATTGACGTCCTCATAGTAGCTGTCGGGGTGGCTCGCCGTGCGGTAGACGGCGGCGATGTGGTAGACCTTGGCACAGCCGGCGACGGCCTTGTCGACATCCGCGGCCTGGCGGAGATCGCCCCGGGCCAGCTCGACCCCGGCCGCCTGCAGGTGGTCGACCTTCGCACCATCGCGGACGAGCGCGCGGACCTTGTGCCCGTCCTTGCGCAGGCGCAGCGCCAGATGGCCGCCGGCGAAGCCGGTGGCGCCGGTTACCAGGATCGGTGCGTCCGTGGCCGGTGTTTCAGGCTCCATGGTCGGCGATTTCCCTCGTCGTTTGCGGATGATGCCCGAGCGTCGCGCCGCGGCGGGCGAGGCCGGCCTCGAAGTCCCGGGCGGCGGCGGCCCGTTCCGCCGGCGTCCAGCCGAGCTCCTCGGCCATCACGCCGGAGGCCGCCTCCAGGCGCGCCCTGTCTAGCCGCCCCCGGGCCACCTCGTCGAGGCGGCGAACGAGCACGTCGTCCAGCGTGCAGGCCATCTCCTGCCGCACGGCGTGGCGGACCCGGGCACGGAACACGGCATCGGCGGTGAGCGGCCCCTGGCCGTCGCTCTCGAGCACGGCGGTCCAGCCACCGCCATGGTCGGCGACCAGCCGGTCGATCTCCTGTCCGCCCTCGGGCACCTTCCGGCGTGCGGCCGCCAGCGCCGCCTCCGAATCGAAGCCACGGGCACCCGGCAGCGGCTCACGCCAGCTCCGGCAGGGCACGGCCGGCCGGCCGAGCTTGCTGAAGGCCAGGTCGACGACCGATTCGGCGACCAGCCGGGCCGTGGTGTACTTGACCCCCTGGAGGCTCAGCACGCCTTCCATCCCGTCCGTGGGCCCGTGGTCGATAACCACCCCGCGCCGCGTGCGCGCCACCTCGCTGCCGCGCGCCTCCTTCGCGGCCGGGGTGAGTCCGGCATAGCAGTAGAGGACGTCCGCGCGCGTCAGCGCGGCCGGCGGCCAGGCGTCGTTGATCTCGGCGAGGAAGTCGTCGAGCCAGGGCTCGTCGACGTCGAGCTCCGGGGAATCGCCGGCGTGGGGCAGGTGACTCGTGCCGATCAGCGCCAGCCCCTGCCAGGGCTGGATGAAGAAGAGCCGCCCGTCGGCCCGCGGCACCAGCGAATCGGAGCGGCGCCGGCTGCTCACCGCCAAAGCGTGGCCGGTCGCGAGCGGGCGCCGCACGACGATGTTCATGCCGCGCGCGAGGCCGCCGAAGCCGCGGCCCGAGGGGGCCGGGAGGCGGTCCAGGAGGGGGCCCGCATGGGGCCCCGCGGCATTGATCGTGAGCTTCGCCCGGACCTCGAGCTCGTCGCCGCCGAGCCGGTCCCGCACCATCGCCCCCGTGACCCGCTCGGGCGTGCCGAGAAAGCCCGTGGCCTCGACATGGTTGGCGACCAGAGCACCGTGTGCTGCCGCATCGGCGACGCACTCGAGCAACAGCCGGTCGGCGTTCAGCATCTGCACGTCGGACCAGATGGCGGCACCGTTCAGGTCCGTGCGCGGCAGGCCCGGGAGCAGCTGCATCGCCTCGGCCCGGCCGACCACCCGGCCTGGCGGCACGCGCGGGCCGGCGGGCGCACCGCCGCGTGACAGCAGCTCGTAGGCGAGGAGGGCAAGGCGCAGCGCCTCGGGCCCGCGCGAGCCGTGCCCGAAGGTCGGCATGGCGAAGGCGAGCGGGCGCACCAGATGCGGGGCGATGCCGAGCCAGATCCGCTGCTCGCGCGCCGACTGCCGCAGGCGCTGGATGTCGAGCTGCTGCAGGTAGCGCAGCCCGCCATGGATCAGCTTGAAGGAGTTGTGCGAGGTGAGGGCGCCGAAGTCGCCGCGCTCGACCAGGGCCGTGGCGAGCCCGCGCTGGGCGGCGTCGCGGGCGATGCAGGCGCCGTAGATGCCGCCGCCGACGACCAGCACGTCGAGCTCCGGCCCGGCGAGGCGGCCCGGATCACGCCTCACGACGCCTGCTCCGCCTTCCTCGCGAAGATCAGGAGATGATGCCCGGAGCGGTCGACCAGCGACCGCGGCAGCAGATTGAAGAGGCCGACGAAGCAGGTGTTGAAGAGCTTGCTCTTGAGGCCCTTGTGCACCTTGGTCGCCACCGGGAAGCGCTCGTGCACCAGACGCCGCTCGGCGAAGGGGGCCGCCATGGCCAAGAGCTCGTCAGAGGTGAACCAGTTGAACACCGGAGCCTGCAGGTGATCGATCTCGACCTTGGCCAGGCGATGCATCAGCCGCATCCAGGAGTGCCGGTTGACCGACATGAGGAGTGCCGTGCCACCCGGCCGCAGGACGCGGTGGATCTCCCGGACCATCGCAGCCGCGTCGGTCGTGAAGTGCAGGATGGTGTGGCAGTAGGCGAAGTCGAAGCTCGCGTCCGGAAAGGTCATGGCCTCGCCGTCCATGACGAGGAACCGGCCCTCGAGCCCGCGCTGCTGGAAATTGCGTTTGCTGAGCTCGATGGCGCGGGGGGAAATGTCGATGCCGGTGACCCTGGCACCGCCTTTGGCGAAGCGCGCCGTGTCGTTGCCGAGCCCGCAGCCGACGTCGAGCACGTCCCGGCCCGCCTGCCCGCCATAGTCGATCAGCCGATCGAGATAATCGAGCTTCTCGAAACGATAGGCCTCGGTCTCGGCGAAGAACTCGGGGCTGCCGGGCTCGGCCGTGGCGATCGGCCAGTCGGTGACGTGCTCGTTCCAGTAGGCGAGGAGCCGCTGCTTGGCAGCGCTCACCAGACCGTCCGACCCGGTGTCCGCCGGCTCCGGCCGGACCATCCCGAGAGCCATGGGCTCAGGTCTGCCCGTGCCTGGCGACCGCACCCTGCCCTTGCCAGGCGCCGGCGCCGAGGAGCTCCAGCATCGCACGCATCTTGCGCTCGTAGACCGGGCGCGAGTAGGCGCGCTGATAAAGGGCGCGGGCGTTCTCCGAGAGCCTCGTGCGGGTCGCGTCGTCGGTGAGCGCCTGCAGGAGCCCGGCCGCCATCGAGCGGGCCTCGGGCTCAACCAGAAGGGCGACCTCGTCGTCGAGCACCTGCGTGTGGGAGAGGATGTTGGTCGCGACGAGCGGGACGCCGCTCGCCAGCTGCTCGTAGATCTTGAGCGGCGTGTTGATGCCGTGGGTGCGCGGCGAGACGAGCACGCTCGCCCTGGCGGCATAGCGTGAGACCATCGCCTGCGGCATCCGCCCGAGGACCAGGGTATGTTCGCCGATGCCGCTACGCTCGGCGAGACCGCGCATCTTCTCGACCTGCTCCGGTGTGCCGCCGATCAGGACGAGGAAGGCTCTGGCGCACTCCTTGTGCGCCAGGGCGAAGGCAGCGACCAGCGTGTCCAGGCCCTGATAGACCTCGAAGGTGCCGGCGTAGAAAACGCAGTCACGATCGGCCGGAAGCTCGACCGGGTCCGCGGCCTGCCCGTTCGCCGTCTTCCGGGCCAGCCGGACCGGCTCGAAGATGCTGTTCTCGATCAGGAAGTGGCGATCCGGATCGGGCATCAACGGCTCGGCATAGCGGGCGAGCTCGGGGCAGATGGTGATGACCGCGTCGGCACTGCGCAGGCAGCTCTTCTCCAGCCGCTCGAACAGCCCGATAAGTAGCCTGGAGGTGGTGAAGCGATAGTTTCGCAGCTGCTCCGGCAGGCTCGAGTGCATGTCGTAGATCAGCTTGAACTGGAAGATCGGCTTGAGGAAGCGAAGGAAAAAGACCGCCTCCTCGTGCGCGTGCACGATGGCATAGCGATGGCGCGCGAGACAGCCGATGGTCCAGAAGACGAGGAAGAAGTCGAGCCAGAGCTTGAGCATCGACGGACCGATCTTGACCGGCCCGAGCCAGTTGAAGGCCGGAATGCGGATGATCCGCACGCCCGGAATGGCGACGTCCTCACCCCGGCCATAGGTCAGCACGTCGATGTCCATGCCGAGCTCGGCCATGACCAGCGTGCGGTAGTAGACGCTGAACGGCGTGCCGCGCGGCGTGAAGAAGGGCTGCGGCGCCACCACCAGGACGCGCGTCTTCACGAGGCCGCCATCCGCTTGCGCCACTGCATGCCGAACTGGTTGGCGAGAAAGTGCCAGAACGGCTGCAGCCGCCCGAAGCCGGGCGGCTGTTGGCGCAGCGCCAGAAGCCGGGCCTTGAGGGCCGCGGCCGGTCGCGTCGGATCGAGCGGGCCGTCGACCACGAAGCCGTAGCTGCCGGCGCGGTGGGCGTCGCCGTCGAGTGGCAGCGGGTCGGAGCCCGGCAGGATCGGGATGCGTCGCTCGCGCGCCCGGGCGAACTGATGGGGCTCGCCGGCGCCCGCCAGACGACCGCCATTGTCGCCGAGAAAGACCGTGCCCGGAGTGGCCGTGGCGAGGAACGCGTCGAGCACCCGGCCGCGGCTGCCCCACCACTTGCCGAAGCCCCAGGGCAGCACGGCGAGGCCACCGGCGGCCTGGCCCATGGCGACCCCGGTCGGCAGGTCGACGGTCTCGGTGAAGGGGCCGGTTGCCCCGAGGATCAGGATCTCGAGCCCTTCCCGCGTCACGATCTGGCGGCCCGCGACCAGGAGGAGGGGCAAGGCGTCCACCCGCTCGGCAACGAGCGATATCGGCTCACCGGTCGGGCGAATCGCCCAGTCGCCGACCTCGCCGCTCGCCGCCATCTCGGCGAACACGTTCGCGTCCGGCATCTCGCTGAAGAGCAGCACGCCGCCGGCCGGGCGCCCGCTGCTCGCCGCCGCAGCCATGACGAAGTTCCGCGCGGCGTGGTTGAGGAACGCCGACGGATCGAGGTTGCGATGGCAATGCACGTGTGCATCGACAAGTATTTTTCCGTCCCAGATCAACGGCCGAGGTCCCGTCCCTGCCCGAGGGTAATACCGGCCCCCACCAGCCAGTCAACCAGCGATTCCGCCGGCCCGGCACCGAAACTGCCGGACGACGCCCGAATGAAACGTGCAGGCAGGAGGCCTGCCCAGGCAAGCTGCCTCGCGCGCGACACGATGTTACATGTCCTGAAGGAATGTGCCACGTCCCGTTGCGTTCCGTTGTCGGATCAGGCGAAAGGCGGCTCGCCCAGGTTGAGCACGATCGCCTGGCCCGAGAGCGCATCCGCCCAGGGCGAGGCCAGATAGACCATCGCCTGGGCGACCTCGATCGGCCGCACATGCCGCCCCATCCCCCGGGCCCCCGCCATGCGGCGCACGAAATCGCTCGGGATGGCGGCGATGAGATCCGTTTCGGTCATGGCAGGCACGACCAGGTTCACCTGGATGTTCTCCTTCAGGAGCTCGACGGCGAGGCTCCGCGTGTAGCCCTCGACGGCGCTCTTCGCCGTGATGTACCGGCTCTGGCCGCGCACCGGCTGGCTCGTCGCGATGCTCGAGACATTGACGATCTTGCCGCCGCCGCGCGTCCGGAATCGGTCGACCGCCTCCCCGCAGCAGGCGTGCAGACCCTTGAGCGAGACGTCGAGCTCGCCGAGATAATCGGCCCAGCCGAGCTCCGCCCAGGGTCTCGGCCGAAAGTCCATGACCGCGTTGTTGACCAGCACGTCGAGCCCGCCAAAGGCATCATCGACGGCGGCGAAGAACCGCGCCACCGCCGCCTCGTCGCGAATGTCGCAATCCAGCGCCACGGCCTCGCCGCCGGCCTCGCCGATCTCGGCGACGATCGCCTCGGCATCGGCCCGGCCACGGAAATAGTGCACGACCACCCGGGCGCCGTGCATGGCGAAGAGCTTGGCCGCTGTCTCGCCGATCCCGCGGCTGGCGCCGATCACCACGACGACCCGCCCGTCGAGGCCCATGCCGACATGCCGCTCCCTGATCTCGCGCGCGCCGAGCATGACCCGCGGCGCCTGGTTGACGACCGCCCGGATCTCGCCGGTCGCGAGTTCCCGTTCGCCATCGGTCAGGCGTACCGCCACCTGCAGCGTCTCGCTCGCGACCGAGACC
Source organism: uncultured Geminicoccaceae bacterium (assembly GCA_964528705.1). GTDB lineage: Bacteria > Pseudomonadota > Alphaproteobacteria > Geminicoccales > Geminicoccaceae > SLRI01. The sequence goes on along the minus strand of CAZGUW010000101.1, from coordinate 915 downwards.
TTCGTCACCCGCCCTTCCAGCACGACCGGCCGGCCCGGCTCGACATCATGCGCGAAGTCGAGGCGAAAGCTCGTGAAGGTGGCGCGCCGGCCGGGCAGGCGCATGCCGACCAGGGTCGAGAGGAGGAGCGTCGCCGCGAGGTTCGGGCAGGGCAGGGCCGGAGGCTCCAGACCGATCAGCCGGGCGAGGGCGGCAAGGGCAGGCCCTGACACCGCGCAGCGCAGTTCCTCCACCAGATCGGCCAGCGCCTCGGGACCCCGATCGGCCTCGTCCACTGGCTCGACGAGAAGCGAGTCGGAACCATCCATCGGGGGGCTCGTTGACGGGTTGACGACGACATGGCTGCCCGTGACGGCAAGCACCGTCTGCCCGTCGGCGAGGTTGCGCCATATGGCCTCGAATTCGGCCTCGGCCTCACCCTTCGGCCGGGTTTCGACCGTAAGGCGCAGCGTCGCGCCAAGCGGAATCGGCGCGGTGAACTTGCCTTCGAGCCGACGGCAACGAATATCCCAGCCAAAGGGGAGGCTCAGCATGGCCAAGGCGAGCATGCCGTGCGCGACGCGCTGACGATAACGGCTGCGGCGCGCGAAGCCGTGGTCCATGTGCAAGGCGTTGCGATCGCCGCTCAGGGCGGCGAAGGCGTCGAGCAGCGACTCGGTGACGGTCAGGTCGAAGGTTCGCGGGGTCAAGCATCGCCTCCGGTAGCTGGCGGCCGCAGGCGGCGGCCCCTGCGGCTGCCTAGCCGCTCCGGCGGGCACGGCCAAGTCCGGGGGCACAAGGATCATCAGGAGATCGCACGAGTTGGCGTTTCGGCAAGCGGTTTCGGGTCAATCACCGGGACACATATCCGATGGCACCAATAAGGAACTGGCTCGCTCCGTCCGTGGCTCTGCGAGTTCCCGCGTTTGCGGACAG
>CAZGUW010000100.1:9144-14382 GCA_964528705.1 uncultured Geminicoccaceae bacterium | reverse complement strand
GGCACGCCCAGCACGACGAGCCCGCGCTCGCCATAGCGCTCCCAGACCTCCTGGAGCTCGGCATACTGGTCGGTGAAGCCGCAGAAGGAGGCGGTATTGACCACCAGGACCGGCCGCCCGCGATACCGGTCGAGCGGCAAGGGCTCGCCCTCGATCGAGGTGAACCGGTAGGCCAGAGCGTCGGCCGCCGAGGCGCCGGGGCCGCAAAGCGTCAGGAGCCACACGGCGAGGAACGATAAGGTGAGGATGACGCGCATGCGGTTTTCCTTTTCAAGTGCAAGTGGTAGCCCTGAAGCGTCGATCGTCGGACCGAAGGCGATGCTCCCAACGGATACGCGGGGAAACATGCGCCGGATGACCCTCGTCCCCTGAGCAGGTGCCCCCGAGAGCAGGTGCAATGAACGACATCGTCGTGGCCGCCCTTTTCTTCGTCGGCACGCATATCGGCATCGCCGCCACGCCGCTGCGCACCGAGCTCATCGATCGGGTGGGCGAACGGCTGTACCGTGTGCTCTACTCCCTCGTCTCGGTTGTGGCCCTCGTCTGGCTCATCATCGCCTATGGCCGCGCTCCGGCTGTCCCGCTCTTCTTTGGCGGGACCTGGCTCGCCGGCCTGCCGATCCTGATCATGCCCGTGGCCTTCCTGCTGCTGGTGACGGCCCTCTCGCAACCCAACCCGACGGCCGTCGGCCAGACGCCCGACCCTGACGCGCCGGAGCCGGCGCGCGGCATGCTCCGGGTGACCCGCCACCCCATGATGTGGGGCATCGCGCTTTGGGCGGCCAGTCATCTCCTCGCCAATCCGGACGTCGCCTCGCTCGTCTTCTTCGCCGCCTTCGGCGTGCTGGCGCTCGGCGGCGCCCTGTCGCTCGACCAGCGCCGGTCGCGCGAGAACCCGCCGGGCTGGGGCGTTTTCCTGCAGCGCACCTCGTTCCTGCCGTTCGTCGCCATTTTCGAGGGCCGTCAGCGTTTCGTCTGGGCCGAGATCGGCTGGGCGCGGCTGGGAGCTGCCCTTCTGCTCTACCTGCTCTTCATGGCCCTGCACCCCTGGCTCTTCGGCGTGCCGGCGATCGGCTGACGGGTTCTGCTCAAAAAGTGAAGTGCATGAAGGTGAAGACGAGGGCGACGAGGATGCCGCCGGCGATGAGCGCCATCGCCACCTTTTCCATGGTCTGCCGGTGGCGGGGCGGCAGGTAGCCCCGGCCGAGCCAGATCAGGAGCGCCGTCATGGCGACGAGGCCGAAGAGCTGGTCCGGGCTCACCCTGCGACGAAGCCTTCGGGCAGCACCTCGCCCACGGCGACCCAGCGGCGTTCCCGAGCCGAGCGGAGGATGGTGTCGACCGTCGCCTGGATCATCGCCGCCTCGCGGAAGTCCGGCTGGAAGGCGGGCCCGCCGGCAAGGGCCAGGGCGATCGCCTTGACCTCGATCGCCTTGATCTCGTTGAAGCCGAGCTGGTGCCCGGGGGCCGGGCAGAAGGGCGCGTAGTCCGGATGCGCCGGGCCGGCCGGGATCTCGAGATACCCTTCGCGACCGGCACTGCCGCCCCGGAGGTAGAGGCGAAGCTCGTTCATCCGCTCCATGTTGAGGAGGATCGAGCCTTTCGAGCCCGTGAGCTCGAAGGCGAGATACATCTTGCGGCCCGTGGCGATCCAGGAGGCCTCGAGCGTGCCGGTGGCGCCGCCGGCGAAGCGGACGAGCGCACGGGCCTCGTCATCGACCTCGACGGGGCGGCGCTCGCCCGTGGCGGTCACCCGCTCGGCGACCCTGGTCGAGAGATCGGCGGAAAGCTCGGCGATGGGCCCCACCACGTAGCGGGCGAGCGAGATGATGTGGCTCCCGAGATCGGCGACCGCACCGGCTCCGCCTTTGGGATCGAGCCGCCAGGTCCAGGGTGCCGCCGGATCGGCCATGTAGTCCTCGGCGTGGATACCGCGGAAGCTCCAGACCTCGCCGATCTCGCCGGCCTCGACCATGGCGCGGGCTGTCTGGACGAGCGGGTTCTTGAGATAGTTGAAGCCGACGAAGGTCTGAACGCCGGCCGCCTCGGCGGCGAGTGTCATGCGGCAGGCCGTGGCGGCGTCGGGGGCGAGCGGCTTCTCGCAGTAGACGGGCTTCCCGGCAGCGATGGCGGCCATCGCCATCGGCCCGTGCAACAGGTTCGGCGTGGTGATGTCGACAAGGTCGATGGCGGGGTCCTCGACGAGCGAGCGCCAGTCGCCTGTCGTCCGCTCGATGGCGAGTGCCGCACCGGCGCGCCTTGCCGTCGCCTCGTCGACATCGGCGAGGACGGCCGGCACCAGCGGCCGCTCGAGCCCGAAGACCGCCTGGGCCGTGCGCATGGCGATGGCGTGGCTGCGCCCCATAAAGCCGCTGCCGACGAGGCCGACACCGATGGGGGCAGCGGCGCTCAAGGCGGTGCGCCGGTGACGATCGCGTGGTTGATGATGGCGCCGGGATCGAGCCGGCCGTCGAGCACGTCGAGGATGTTGGTCGCGGCCTCGGTCGCCATGCGCACCATGGATTCGCCGGTCACACCGGCGCTGTGCGGGCTGAGCAGGGCCCGGGGTGCGGCGAGGAGCGGGTTCGATGGGTCGGGCGGCTCGTCCTCGAAGACGTCGATCCCGGCTCCCGCGAGGCGCCCCTCGACAAGTGCCCTGGCGAGGGCCGGCTCATCGACGAGCCCGCCGCGGGCGGTATTGATCAGGAGGGCCGTGGGCCGCATCAGGGCGAGCCGGGCCTCGTCGATGACGTGGCGGGTCGTGGCATCGAGCGGCACATGCAGGCTCACCACGTCGGCCCGGCCGAGGGCTTCGTCGAGATCCGCGACCGGGCGGCAGCCGGCCGAGGTGATGACCGCGTCGTCGACATGGGGATCTAAGACCTCGACCTGCATGTCGAAGGCGCGGGCGCGGGCCGCCACCCCGCTGCCGATCCGTCCGAAGCCCAGGATCAGGAGCGTGCGGCCGGCGAGGTCGACGGCGGCGAAGCGGTTGCGGATCGCCCAGTCGCCGCCCCTCACGGCCGTGTCGTGCTCGGTGCCCTGCTTGGCCAGCGCAAGCATCATGAAGAGCGCGTGCTCGGCGACCGAGACCTTGTTGGCATTGGCAGCGATGGCGAGCGGGATGCGCCGCTCGTTCAGCGCGTCGATGTCGACATTGTCGTAGCCGACGCCGTGCCGCGAGACGACCTTCAGCCCCGGCGCCGCCTCGATCACCGCGCGGTCGACGGGCGAGGTGCGCACGAGGATGGCCGAGGCCCGACCGGCGGCCTCGAGGAGGCCGGCCCGGTCGGTCTCGGCGAGCTTCGTCAGGCGGATGTCGCTGCGTCCCTCGAAGACCGCCAACCCTTCGGGCCGGATGGTGCCGATGACCAGGACATCCGCCATGGCGTCAGTAGCCGACGCTCTTGCCGCCGCTGCTCTTCGCCTGCAGCTCGGGCAGCATCTCGCCGCACTTCATCGCCAGCATGCGCGCGTCCGAGAGCAGCGTGGCGTAGTCGAAGCCGATGCTCCACATCTTCTTGATGTAGCTCACCGAGCCGCAGTGAATGCCGGCATACTTCTTGTGCTTCTTGGTGGTGTCGATGATCTGCTGGATGGCGTCGACCACCGCCGGCTCGTCCTGGTCCATCTTGGGCGTCTTGCCGAGCGAGAGGGAGAGATCGGCGGGACCCACGTAGATGCCGTCGAGACCGGGCACCGAGAGGATATCGTCGAGCGCCGCCATCGCCTCCCGCGTCTCGATCATGGCAAGGGCCAGCACGGTTTCGTTGGCATGCTTGTAGTAGTCGGCGCCGGCATACATCGTCGCCCGGACCGGCCCGAAGCTGCGGCTGCCGAGCGGCAGGTAGCGCACGGACGAGACGAAGGCCTCAGCCTCGGCCTTGCTGTTGATCATCGGGCAGATGATGCCGTAGGCGCCGGCATCGAGGGACTTCATGATGATGCCGGGCTCGTTCCAGGGAACGCGGACGAGCGGCACCGTGTCGGTGGTCGAGATTGCCTGCAGCATGCCGATCGACGCCGGGTAGTCGACCAGGCCGTGCTGCATGTCGATGGTGGCGCTTTCGAAGCCCTGCTGGGCCATGATCTCGGCGCTGAAGCTGTTCGGAATCCCGAGCCAGGCATTGACCGTCTTTTCGCCGGCATCCCAGAGCTGCCGCAACCGATTTTCGCGCATGTCTTCCGTCCCCCTTGAATGGAGCGCGAACCTAGGAGGCAGGGCGGTCGCTGTCCAGCGCGTGGCGGGGGTCCAGAAGCAGCCCGAACGAACAAACGCCGCCCCTGGGCGGGGCGGCGTCAATCGGGAGAGGGACGGGTGCCGATTGGTTCGGCTTTACCGTCGAGCAGCGGGACGTTCCGTATGATCGGTACCTGCAGCCCGTCTGGGCAGAGACGGTGGGACCCTGGAGGACCGGATCAGGGAATGAACTCTTTCCTTGTTTCACCCCGACGCGATAAGGCCACAAGATATGCGCCTGGTCAACCGTCCGGGCACAAATTCTAGTGGATAACTTTCAATCAGTCGCCAGGAGGCGCTCGGCGATGCGGTCGAGCTGGTCGAGGCTGGAGTAGCGGATGGTCAGCGTGCCGCCCTTGGCCTTGGGCTGCAGGCGGCAGGCGAGGCCGAGCGAGCTGGCGAGGCGGTTCTCGAAGGCCTCGAGGTCGGGGTCCCGACCCACGGCCGCGCGCGCCTGACGCTGGACGAGCTTGCCGGTCTGGACCACGGCCTCCGTGTCGCGGACGTTGAGCCCCCGCTCGACCACCGCCTGGGCCAGCGCAACCGGATCGTCGGCGGCGAGCAGTGCCCGGGCGTGGCCGGCTGTCAGGCGACCGTCCTCGAGCATCCGCCGCACGGGCTCGGGCAGCTTCAGGAGGCGCAGCGTATTGGCGATGTGCGACCGGCTGCGGCCGATCTCGGTGGCGATCTCCTCCTGGGTCCGGCCGAACTCGTCGATCAGCCGCTGATAGGCCCTTGCCTCCTCGATCGGGGTCAGGTCCTCGCGCTGCAGGTTCTCAACCAGCGCGATCTCGAGCACGTCGCGATCGGCAAGCTCGCGCACCACGACCGGCAGCTCGTGCAGGCCGGCCCGCTGCGCCGCCCGCCAGCGCCGCTCGCCGGCGACGATCTCGTAGCGGCCTTCCTTGCCGCGCAACGGCCTGACCAGGATCGGCTGGATCACGCCCTTGGCCTTGATCGACTCGGTCAGATCCTTGAGGTCGTCCTCGTCGAAGAAC
>CAZGUW010000100.1:0-9134 GCA_964528705.1 uncultured Geminicoccaceae bacterium | reverse complement strand
CAGCGCCGCTCGCCCGCGACGATCTCGTAGCCCGGCGCCGAACCCGGTCGCGGCCGCACGAGCAGAGGCTGCAGCACGCCATAAGCCTGCAGGCTCGACGCCAGGGCCTCGAGCTCCTCGTCGGCGAAATGGCGGCGCGGCTGCAGCGGCGAAGCGCTCAGGAACTCGATGGGCACGGACTGGGCGAGCGGCCGTGCCGCCGGGTCCGGGGCGTCGTTGCCGAGCAGCGCCGAAAGGCCCATGCCGAGGCCGCGCTTCTTGGGGTTGTCCTGCTGCATCCGGTTCTTGATCCTTCGTGGGCTCGAGTTGTCGATCAGCCGAAGACGGCGATGGCCTGGTCGCGGCGGAGCATCTCGCCGGCGAGGTGGGCATAGGCTTTCGCACCGCTCGACTTGACGTCGTAATAGAGCACCGGCTGGCCGTGGCTCGGCGCCTCGGAGATGCGGACGTTGCGCGGGATGACGGTCTGGTAGACCCGGTCACCGAGGAAGCTGCGCACGTCGGTCGCGACCTGCTCGGAGAGATTGTTGCGGCGGTCGAACATGGTCAGCACGATGCCGTGGATCTGCAGCATCGGGTTGAGCGACTGGCGGATGCGCTCGATGGTCCGCAGCAACATCGACAGGCCCTCCAGCGCGAAGAACTCGCATTGCAGCGGCACCATGACGGCATGCGCCGCGGCGAGCGCGTTGACCGTCAGGATCCCGAGTGAGGGCGGGCAGTCGATCAGGATGTGGTCGTAGGGCTTGATGAAGTTGGCGAAGGCGTCGCGCAGGCGGAAGTTGCGGCGCGGATCACCGACCAGTTCCACCTCGGCGGCGGAGAGGTCGACCGTCGCCGGGACGATGTCCAGGCCCGGGACCATGGTCGGCAGGATGGCATCGGCGAGGCGGGCCTGGCCGAGCACCACCTCGTAGGCGGTGACCCGGCGCGCCTCGCGGTCGATGCCGAAGCCGGTGCTGGCATTGCCCTGGGGGTCGAAGTCGATGACGAGGATGCGCTTGCCGGCGGCGGCGAGCGCTGTGCCGAGATTGATGGCGGTCGTGGTCTTGCCGACGCCGCCCTTCTGGTTGGCGATGGCGAGGATCCGGCCGCACAGGACCGAGGACCGCGCGGCTGCCGGGTTCTGGTGGGGCGGGGCGGGCATCCGGCTCAGGGCGCTGATGACGCCACCTCTTGGAGGACGAGCACGCGACCGTCCGGGTCGGCGAGGCTCGGATGAAGCTCGAGGCGCATTTTCTCCGCTTCGCCGAGCGCGGTCAATTCCGCGTCAACACCGCGCCCCTTGAGCAGCACCAGCCGCCCGCCCGGCCGGAGCAGCGGCCGGGCCATGGGCACGAGCCGGGCGAGCGATGCCAGGGCGCGCGCGGTCACCACGTCGACGGCGAGCGACAGGGTCTCGATCCGCACGGGATGGACGGCGACGCCGGGCATATCCATGCGACGCGCCGCCTCGCGCAGGAACTGTGCCTTGCGGCGGTCGGACTCGACGAGATGCACCTCCGGCACCCCCATGGCGGCGAGCACCAGCCCGGGCAGGCCGGCGCCACTGCCGAGGTCGGCGAGCGAGGTGCAACCGGCCGGCAGATACGGGAAAAGCTGGGCGGAATCGAGGATGTGGCGTCGCCAGGGGTCGGCGAGCGTCGAGGCGCCGACCAGGTTGATCGCCTTCTGCCACTGGCGCAGCAGGTCGAGATAGAGGGTCAGGCGCTCGGTTGTTTCACGTGAAACAGGCACCTCATGGGCGAAGCCCGCGGCATCGAGCGGCGCCTCACGCGGCACGTCGGACGTGCCGGTAGAGGAGTGTGAGGGCCGCCGGGGTCATGCCCGGCAGGCGGGCGGCGGCACCCAGCGTGGTCGGGCGGACGCGGTCGAGGAGGAGGCGCAGCTCGCCACTGAGCCCGGAAAGCGTGGCTAAGTCCAGATCGGGCGGCAGGTCGAGCGCTTCTTCGCGGCGGAAGTCGGCGATGTCCGCTGCCTGGCGCTTCAGATAGGGGGCGTAGCGTTCCTCGATCTCAATCTGCTCGGCGATTTCGGGCGCGATCTCGCCGAGCTCGGGCCAGATCGCCCGCAGCCGGGCAATATCGATATCGGGCAGGGCCAGGAGCTGCCGGGCGGTGCGGGCCGCCCCGTCCTGGTTCACCCGGATGCCCTGCGCCGCGGCTTCGGACGGCGTCAGGCGCCGGGCGTCGAGCAGTGCTTCGGCCCGGGCCAGCTGCTCCAGCTTATCCATCAGCCGGGCATGACGGGCGGTGCCGACCAGTCCCATGTCATGCCCGCGCCCGGTCAGCCGGCGGTCGGCATTGTCGGCACGCAGCATCAGCCGGTACTCGGCGCGGCTCGTGAACATGCGGTAGGGCTCGGTGATGCCCTGGTTGGTGAGGTCGTCGACCAGCACGCCGATATAGGCCTCGGCCCGGTCGAGCACGGCGTCCGGACGGCGCCCCGAGGCCGTGAGCGCCGCATTGGCGCCGGCCATGATGCCCTGGGCTGCCGCCTCCTCGTAACCGGTCGTGCCGTTGATCTGGCCGGCGAGGAAGAGACCGGGCAGGGCCCGGAGCTCGAGGGTCGGATCGAGCTCGCGCGGATCGACGTGATCGTACTCGATGGCGTAGCCGGGTTGGATGATCACCGCCTTCTCGAGGCCCGGGATGGTCCGCACCAGAGCCTCCTGCACGGCCCGCGGCAGCGAGGTGGAGATGCCGTTGGGATAGACCGTGGGGTCGTCGAGGCCTTCCGGTTCCAGAAAGATCTGATGGCTGGTGCGCTCGGCGAAGCGGACAACCTTGTCCTCGATCGACGGACAGTAGCGCACGCCCGTGGCGGCGATCTGGCCGGAGAAGAGCGGCGCCTCGTGCAGGTGGGCGCGGATCAGCGCGTGGCTCGCCTCGGTCGTGCGGGTGACGTGGCAGGCGATCTGCGGGTTGGTGATCCGCGCGGTCATGAAGGAGAAGGGCCGGGGCGGCTCGTCGCCCGGCTGCTCGGCCAGTGCCACCCAGTCGATGGTGCGGCCGTCGAGTCGGGGCGGCGTGCCGGTCTTCAGCCGGCCGAGCCGCACGCCGGCCGCCTCGAGGTCTCGCGCCAGAGCCACCGCGGGCTGGTCGCCGACCCGGCCGGCGGGCCAGCGCTCGTTCCCGAGATGGATCTCGCCGCGCAGGAACGTGCCGGTGGTCAGCACCACAGCACCGGCCGCGATCTCCCGGCCATCGGCCGTCGCCACGCCGGTGACCCGGCTGCCATCGCGCAGCAGGCCGGCCACCTCGCCCTCGGCGACGGTGAGCCCGGCCTGTTCGGCCAGCAGGGTCTGGACCGCCCGGGCGTAGAGCCGGCGGTCGGCCTGGGCGCGCGGCCCCTGCACGGCCGGCCCCTTGCGCCGGTTGAGGATACGGAACTGGATGCCGCCAGCGTCGATGGCGCGGCCCATCAACCCGTCGAGGGCGTCGATCTCGCGCACCAGATGGCCGCGACCGAGCCCGCCAATGGCGGGGTTGCAGGACATCGCCCCGATGGTGGCGAGCCTTTGGGTGAGCAGCAGGGTGCGGGCACCCATCCGGGCACTCGCCGCCGCCGCTTCGACCCCCGCATGGCCGCCGCCGATGACAATGACGTCGTGGTTTTCCATGGCCGGCTATGTGCGCCGGCAAGCCCGCAGCGTCAAGCGGAGCAGGGGGCGCGGCGACCGCTGGACGGCAGTAGCAGAGACGTGCTTTCTCCTGCTCATGAGCGGAATTGGTGGCATCATCCTCGGCTTCGGCGTGCTCCTGGCACTGATCGCACCCCTGCCGCCATTGGCCGAGCGGCTGCGCCTGCCCTACACCGTCCTGCTCGCCATACTCGGCTGCTGCCTCGGCCTGCTGACCGGGTTCGCCGAACCGCTCGAGGCCGCCCTCGTCGATTCCGACATGCTGGACTTCATCGCGGCGCTCAGCGAGCTCGAGGTCAGCTCGGCAGTCTTCCTCTGGGTCTTCCTGCCGCTGATCCTCTTCCACAGCGCCATGGAGCTCGACAGCCGTGCCTTGCTCGAGGACATCGGCCCGGTCTTCCTGCTTGCGGTGGTGGCGGTCTTCGCGACGACAGTGATCGCCGGGCTCGCCATCTGGAGCGTCTCGACCGTCACCCTGGCGAGCTGCCTCCTCGTTGGGGCGATCATCGCCACGACGGACCCGATCGCCGTCATCAACGTCTTCCAGGAGGTTGGCGCGCCACGTCGCCTGGTGAACCTCGTCGAGGGCGAGAGCCTGCTCAACGATGCGGCCGCCATCGCCCTGACCACGAGCCTCCTGGCGCTGGTCGTCGGGCTCGCGACACCTTCGGTCGATACCATCGTCAGCGACTTCGCCATCAGCCTGGCGGGCGGTGCGGCCTTCGGCCTCGTCGTCGGCCGCCTCGCCGGCCTGCTGCTGACCCGCCTCGACGAGGCCGGGCCGGCCGAGATCACGCTGAGCGTCGCCGTCGCCTACCTCACCTATGCGGTCGCCGAGCTGCAGTTCGGCGTCTCTGGCGTGGTTGCCGTGGTCGCCGCCGGCATCGTCTTCGGTGCCCAGGGCCGTGCCGGCCTGTCGCGGGCCGACTGGCGCTCGCTCGTCGCCATCTGGGCGCAGCTCAGCTTCTGGGCGAGCTCGCTCATCTTCGTCATGGCAGCGATGCTGGCGCCGAAGACGCTCGCCACCGCCGGCCCGTTCGATGCCTTGCTGCTGGTCCTCCTGATCCTCGGTGCGCTCGGCTCGCGGGCCATGATCCTTTATGGCGCCCTGCCGCTGATGGAGGCGGTGGGCCTCGCCGGGCGCATCCAGACGAGCTTCAAGCACGTCATGCTCTGGGGCGGGCTGCGCGGCGCCATCACCCTCGCTCTCGCTCTCGCCGTCACCGAGAACCCGCTGGTGCCGGACGAGGTTCAGCATCTGGTGGCGGTGCTGGCCACCGGCTACGTGCTCTTCACTCTCTTCGTCCAGGCGACGACGCTGCGCTGGCTGATCCGCGCAGTCGGCCTCGACCGCCTCTCGCCGCTCGAGGAGATCATCCGGCAGCGGGCCATCCTCCTTGCCCATGGCGAGATCGTCGACACGCTGCGCGACGCGGCGGCCGAGCGCCTGATCGATCCGGCCAGCGTCGAGGCGGTGGCGAACGATTACCGGGAGCAGGACGCCGCGGCCGTCGCCAGGCCGGTGGGCGAGGAGATGCAGCGCCGGCAGGTGGTCTCGGCGCTGATGACGCTCAGCCGCCGCGAGGCGGAGCTCTATGCCGAGGAGCGCGCGCGGCGCATGATCGCACGCGCGGCCAATGCGGCGCTGGTCCGCCAGGTGGGTGCGCTGATCGACGCGCTGCGCGCCGACGGGCTGGAGGGCTACCGTTATCTTGCACGCGATCAGGTGCGCTTCGACCGGGCGACCCGCTTCGCCGCCTTCCTGCATCGCCGCCTGCGCTGGGACACGCCTCTCGCCCGCCGGCTGACCCAGCATCTCGAGCGCGACATCGTGCAGCGCTATGTGCTGAGCGAACTGATAACCTTCAATACGAGGCGCATCCGCGGCCTCTTCGGTGAGCGTGTCAGCGAGGTCGCGGGCCTTTTCCTGGAAACGCGGCTCGACCAGGTCGAGCGGGCCATCGACGCGATGCGCCTCCAGTACCCGGACTACTGGGCCTCGTTCGGCAGGCGCTATTTGGCGCTCGCGGCCCTCCGTCTCGAATACGCCGCGGTCGAGCAGATGGAGCAGGAGCGGCTGCTGTCACCCCAGGTCGCCCACAAGATGGGCCAGGCGCTCCGGCAGCGGCGCGGCCAACTCGAGCGACCGCCGGACCTCGATCTCGGCCTGCGCACGGCGGAGCTGATCCGGCAGATGCCGCTCTTCGCCAAGCTGGACGAGAAGGAGACCAGAAAGCTGGCGCGGCAGCTCAAGACCCGGCTGGCCTTGCCGGGCGAGCGGATCCTGCGGCGCGGCGAGCCGGGCGATGCCATGTACTTCATCGCCACCGGCGCGGTCGAAGTGCGCGTCCCGCCGGAGCCGGTGCGGCTCGGCACCGGCGAGTTCTTTGGGGAGCTCGCGCTTTTGACCCGGCGGCCGCGCAATGCCGACGTGGTCGCCATCGGCTACTGCCGCCTCCTGATCCTGCGCCGCGAGTTGTTCGAGCAGGTGATGAGCAGCCACAGCGTGCTCGGCCGCCGGGTGCGCGAGGTGGCGACCCAGCGCCATGCGGAGCAGACTTCCGCCGGATGACGCCCCCTGCGTCGCTGTTTCACGTGAAACAGCGTCACTTGCCGATGCAGAACTCGCTGAACACCCGGTCCAGGATATCCTCGACGCCGAAGGCGCCGGTGATGCGGCCGAGCGCCCTGGCGGCGAGACGGATCTCCTCGGCCAGGATACCGAGATCGGCCGCGCCGCCGAGCGCCAGCGCCCGCTCCAGCGCAGCAAGCGCATCATGCAGGGCCGCACGGTGCCGGGCACGGGTGAGCAGCACCTCGTCGCCGCCCGGGAGCAGGGAGCGTGCCCGGGCAATGAGCGCGGCAAGCAGTCGGTCCAGCCCCTCGCCCGTCGCGGCCGACACGCCGATGGCCTCACCCCGCTCGTGGGTGCCGTGCAGATCGAGCTTGTTCAGGACGCGGAGCGTGGCCCGATCGGCGTCTTCCACTGGCAGGTCGGCGGGATCGTCGACCACCAGCAGCCTGAGATCGGCGGAGGCCGCCCTTGCCCTTGCCCGGGCGATGCCTTCACGCTCGATCGGGTCGTCGCTGTCGCGCAGACCCGCCGTGTCCAGGAAGGTCACGGGCAGGCCGTCGAGGTCGAGCGCCACCTCGATGACGTCGCGCGTGGTGCCAGGGAAGGGTGTCACGATCGCGACCTCGCGCCTGGCAATAGCGTTGACGAGGCTGGACTTGCCGACATTCGGCGCACCGATCACGGCGATGGCGAGGCCGGTGCGCAGGCGCTCGCCCCGGCCTCCGTCGTCGAGATGGCAGCGAACCTCGGTCCCGAGGGCCGCGAGATCCGGCTCGACCGAGCTCCAGAGGCTGTCCGGCACCTCCTCCTCGGCGGCGAAGTCGATCTCCGCCTCGAGCAAGGCGAGCCCCCGCATGAGCCGTTCGCGCCATTCGGCATAGCGCCGGCCGAGGGCACCATCCATCTGGCGCAGCGCTGCCCGGGCCTGGGCGGCGCTGGTGGCGTCGATCAGATCGGCCAGACCCTCGGCGGCGGTGAGATCGAGCTTGCCGGCTAGGAAGGCCCGACGGGTGAACTCGCCGGGCTCGGCCGGCCGCAGCTCGGGCATGCCGGCGAGCGCCTCGATCAGTGCGCGCACGACGGCTGCACCACCATGATGGTGGATCTCCAGCACGTCCTCGCCGGTGCTGCTGGCGGGTGCGGGAAAGTAGAGCAGGAGAGCCTGATCGAGCAGTACGCCGCTTGCCGGATCACGCAGTTGGACAAGGGCCGCCTGGCGCGGCTCCGGCACCCGGCCGGCCAGCCGCTCGGCGACCAGCGGTGCCGCAGCACCGGACAGGCGCAGGATGCCGAGCGCCGAACGGCCGGCAGGCGTCGCCGGGGCGTAGATCGTCGCCCGCCGAGCGGTCATCGGCGGCCAGTCGTCAGGCCTTGCGGCCCTTGTCGCCGGCACCCTCGTCGTTCGGCCGGCGGTTGCGCTGCACCCCGGCGGCCGCGGCGGCGAGCTGGGTCCACATCGACTGGAACTGCTCGACCCCCTTCACGCCGATCGGCAGCCACTGCTCGAGCATCGCCTTGCCGTCCATCTCGTGCACGGTCTTCTTGAGCTGCGCCTCGACCTCCTCGATCAGCCGCTGCTGCATCGGCGCCACCTCGGGCAGGCCGAGGAAGTGCCGGGCCTCCTCCGGCGTGCATTCGATCTCGATATTGAACTTCAAGGCCGCTCCCCATGGCTGCTGGCATCTGGCGCTGCTGACGCTGGCTCGGCCGAACTATAAGTCAGGAGACCGGGGCGACGCCAGAAACAGCCGGAGGTGCCGCAGGCCGTTCTTGCCCGCGCGCGCGTTCCGGCCTAGCTCCGAAGGGACCAAGCGGAGGGAGTGAACAATGGCGATGCAGATCAAGGTCGGCCGGCACGGCGGCCCCGAGGTGCTGGAGCGGGCGGAAGCCGAAGTGGGAGCGCCGGGGCCGGGGCAGGTGCGTCTCAGGCATACGGCGATCGGCCTCAACTTCATCGACACCTATTTCCGTTCCGGGCTCTACCCGGCGCCGAACGGGCTGCCCTTCGTGCCCGGCCTCGAGGCTGCGGGCGTGGTCGAGGCGGTGGGCGAGAGCGTCGACAGCCTGAAGGTCGGCCAGCGCGTCGCCTACGGCACGGGTCCGCTCGGCGCCTACAGCACCGAACGGCTGATCCCGGCCGAGAAGGTGGTCGCCATCGGCGACGGGATCGCCGACGAGACGGCAGCAGCCATGATGCTGAAGGGCCTGACCGCCCAGTATCTCCTGCGCCAGACCTATGTGGTGAAGCCGGGCGACACGATCCTCTTCCACGCGGCGGCCGGCGGCGTCGGGCTCATTGCCTGCCAGTGGGCGAAGCATCTGGGTGCCACGGTGATCGGCACGGCGGGCAGCCGGGAGAAGGCCGACCTCGCGAAGGCGCATGGCTGCGACCATGTCATCCTCTATCGGGACGAGGACGTGCCGACGAAGGTCAAGGAGCTGACCGGCGGCAAGGGTGTGCCCGTGGTCTATGACGGCGTCGGCAAGGACACTTTCGTCATGTCTCTCGACTGTCTCCAGCCGCGCGGCCTGCTGGTCAGCTTCGGCAATGCCTCGGGGGCCGTGGACGGCGTCAATCTCGGCATTCTCGCCGCCAAGGGCTCGCTCTTCGTCACCCGGCCGACGATCGCCGGCTACACCTCGACCCGTGCCGAGCTCGAGGCGGCCGCGAAGGACGTGGTGGACGTGGTCGGCTCGGGGGCCGTCAGGATCGAGGTCAACCAGCGCTTCCCGCTGGCCGAGGCCGCCGACGCGCACCGGGCGCTCGAGGGGCGCCAGACCACCGGACAGACCGTGCTCCTGCCATGAGCCGACCGGTCTTCTTCGCCCAGGTCTCGGACTTTCACATCCGCCCGCCCGGGGTGATCTTCGCCGACGTGGTCGACACGCTGGCCATGCTGCGCACGGCGATCGACA
>CAZGUW010000099.1:0-14482 GCA_964528705.1 uncultured Geminicoccaceae bacterium | reverse complement strand
AGGTCGGCGTCAGCTCCGCCGACACCATCGACGTCACCATCGCCGACATCCGCACGACGGCGCTCGGCGACGGCACCAACACGCTGAGCGACGACGGCAGCGGCAATCCCGCCAGCATCGGCACGGCAGCGAACGCGGCCGGGGCGGTCGACATCATCGACGGCGCCTTGTCGCAGATCAGCGAGGCCCGCGCCGATGTGGGTGCGCTCATCTCGCGCTTCGAGTTCGCCGCGGCGAACGTCGCCACGACGATCGAGAATCTCGACTCGGCGCGTTCGACCCTGCTCGACGTCGACATGGCGGCGGAGATGAGCAACTTCTCCTCCAAGCAGGTCCTGGTCCAGGCCTCGGTGGCGATGCTCGCCCAGGCCAACCAGATGCCGCAGCAGCTGCTGCGGCTGCTCAACTAGGCCGACCGAGCCCGGGGCCGGCGCCATCCGGCCCGGCCCCGGGCGACGTTTCGCGAGACGGGCTTAACCGATGCTCAACCCATTGCCCCCTATGCTTCAGGCGATCGGCACGCCGACGGCATCTGGCAGGACTGGCCAGGCGCCGGCGGCGGCCACCGTCAAGGTGCCCGGTGCAACCGCCGGCACGTCGCTCGAGCGGGTCGTCCAGCAGGCGGCACGGGAACTGTTTCCCGGCCGGGAGGTCGCGGTGGAGAGTTTCTACGACAAGGCCAGCGGTCGCTTCGTGCACCGCATCGCCGATGGCGAGAGCGGCGAGATCCTGGCCCAGACACCTTCCGATTCGCTGCTGCGCTTCTTCGCGAGCGGCCGACAGCCGTTCGGTGAGCCGCTCCTGCGCCTCGAGGCCTGAGCGGCGGGAGACGGATCATGGCCACCTCCATCAGCTTCGGCAGTCTTTCCACCACGAACGGTGCGCCGCGCCTCTCCGGCACGAGCTCGCAGCTCGACACCGAGGCCATACTGCAGGCCACCTACGAGGCGAAGCGGCTGCCGGCCGTCCGCCTTGAGAACAAGACCACCACCAGCGAGGCGAAGATCGCCGCCTACGAGAGCATGCAGGGCCTGCTCGAGAGCCTGCGCACCGCCGCCAACGGCCTGCGCAACCCGCCGGGCTATCTCGGGGCCCGCGACAACGCGTTCGAGACCAAGCAGGCCTTTTTCAGCTCGAGCAGCACGACGCCGCCGGGCGAGATCGTCGGCGTCGCCCTCGCCAACACGGCCCAGGCCGGCAGCTTCGACCTCCGCGTCATGCAGCTCGCCACCGCCGAGAAGCTCGCCACCCCGAGCGCCGCCGCTGCCGATGCCAGCCTCGCGGATGCCTGGAATGGCGGCACGCCGTTCAGTGGCACGATCGAACTCGGCGTCGCCGGCGGGCCCACGGCCACGATCGACCTCGACGGCGATCTCAGCCTCTACGACCTGCGCGACCGGATCAACGCCGCGCGCTCGACGACCGGGGTGAGCGCCAGCGTGCTGAAGGTCGCCGACGACGACTTCCGCCTGGTGCTCGCCGCCGAGGAGACCGGCAAGGCGATCACGCTCAACGATTCGAGCGGGATCACCGGCGGCTTCTCGACCACGACGCTGCAGGCCGCCCAGCCGGCGATCTTCGAGATCGACGGCGTCTCGATCACCCGCACCTCGAATCAGGCCGACGACCTCCTGGGTGGCGTGACGATCAACCTCTTCAAGGCCGAGCCCGGGACCACCGTGTCCGTGTCGGTCGAGCCGAGCCTCGGCGACATCAAGGACAGGATCGTGGCCTTCGTCGAGGCGTTCAACGCGCTGCGCGGCTTCGTCAACGAGCAGTCGGCTACCGACGCGTCGGGCGGGCCGGCAGCGGACGCCGTGCTCTTCGGCGACCGGACGATGCGCAGCATCATGACCGGGCTCGGCGGCATCGTCGGCGGGTCGGTCGCCGGCCTCGATGCCGACGCGCTCGCCTCCTTCCGCGCCATCGGCATCGAGCTCGATGCCTCGAACCAGCTGTCGATCGACGACGCCAAGCTCGACAACGCCCTCCTGACCAAGCTCGACGACGTCCGCGACATCTTCGAGTTCCGCTACCAGTCGTCCTCCTCCGAGCTCGCCATCTTCGCCCGCAGCAATGCGCTCGCCGCGACCACGATGCAGCTCGAGATCACCGACGCCGACAATGACGGCACGCCCGAGGCGGTGACGATCAACGGCGTGGCCGCCGAGATCGCCGGCTCGACCATCAAGGGTGCGGCCGGCACCGCCTTCGAGGGGCTCGAGTTCATCTGGACCGGCCAGGGCAGCACGGTGATCGACGTCGAGGCCAGCCAGGGCCTGGCCGACCGGGTCTTCAACTTCGTCCAGCCGGCGGTCGATCCGCTGGACGGCTCAGTTCCCCGTGCCATCGAGGCCCTGCGCGACCTCAACGGCAACTATGCCAAGCAGATCGAGCGGATCGAGGAGCGGGCCACCCGGGCCCGCGACCTCCTGGTGGAGCGGTTTTCCGCGATGGAGGCGGCCCTCTCTTTGGCGAACGCCATGCTCGCCCAGATCCGGGCCCAGATCGACGCCATGACCCAGGATGCGTAGGCGGGCCGGAAGAACGGCCCGGCGCTCCGGCCGAACGTCACACCAATGGCCGCCCCGGCAGGCGACCTGCCGCCACGAAAGACACCTCCGGAGATGAGCTCGATGCAGCACCGTGCCCGCGCCATGACGGCGTACCAGACCGCCGCCGAGACGGTCACGCCCGCCCGGGCCATCGTCATGCTCTATGACGGCGCGGTGCAGCGCCTGCAGCAGGCCAGCCACGCGATCGCCGAAGGCCGCATCGAGGAGCGCTTCCGGCTCGTCGGCAAGGCGCACGCCATCGTGCACGGGCTGCAGTGCCAGCTGGACTTCGCCGCCGGCGGCGAGGTGGCCCCGCTCCTCGACCGCTACTATGCCTACATCCTGCACCGCATGACGGAGATCAACGTGCGCAACGACCCGGCGATCTGCGACGAGGTGATCGCCCGGCTGCGCGACATGCGGGCGAGCTGGGCCACGATCGCCGAGGCCGGCAGCACGCCCCCGGCCCCGCCGCCGATGCCGGCCGACCACCGCCCCACCGTCCAGCTCGGCTGAAGCCGGCCGGACGCGGCCGGCACGGGTCGCCGCTCCCGAACTCGGCCGTACGCGCCGCACCCCGGGGCGGCAAGGCGGTCGCCGCACGCCAGGCCGGCGCGTTGGCCAGCGGTCGTGCGCACCATGAAGCGGCACCCGCGTCGCACCGGCAGCGGTTTTCCACATCGACCGCCCACCGCCCCCGAACACGGACCGGTCGCCCGATGGCGACCAGGAGCGCGTTCGGGCAGCGCCATCGGCGTTGCACCGTCACGGTCCGCCACGCCGGCGCCTACCCGGGAGAACTGGAGCGGGCTCTCGACCAGGGAGAATCCGTGGCTGGTCACAGCAGGCGCACCCGTGCTGCGAGCCTGGCCCTTCACGCCAGGGAGCCTACCCCCAGACCTTGGGCCCGCAACCGCACCCGAGCGCCGGGCTCTCGCCCGACAATCCCGGCTCCGTGATCGGGCGACAGTTTCCTGGCCCGGCCGACCGGCCGGGCTTACCGCCGACGCCAGGAGGTGGACGCCTCTGTCCCCCGGTGCCGCTAGGCCGGCGCGGGGCCCGTTCCAGGCGAACGCGGCGCCGACCGGTCCCGGTGTGCGGGGTCGATGCAGCGTTGGCCTTCGGGGACCGGTGCCCCGGTGTACGGCGGCGCAATTTCGTCCGCTGCCGCACGGTGACGGACGTCGTCGCCGAGGCGCGACTGCGCGGCCGCCGGCGAGCCGCAGTCGGCAGGTCCCGGCGGCACGCCGGCAGGACCGGATCCGCCTGTCAGCGGATCGACGGACACGGCCTGGCCTTGCTCCTGCCCGCGGGCGGAGGCCCGGGGCGAGTCGATGGCACCCTGTTCCGGCGTCAGCGATGCCAGGCGGGCGACAGCGTCGGCGCCATCCGGATGTTCCGCTCCGTCGAACGTGACCGTTTCGTTGCGTGGCTCGGCCTCGTCGGCTCGTCACCAGCCGGCCCTTGCCATCCGGCCGGTGTCGGCGCGAGGCGACGATTGCAGCGGACGCCGATCGCAACTCGAACTCACGCGAGGCACAGGACCACGTCGCCATCTCGCGTGAATGCCCGCAGCGAACAGCGGCCGGCGAGTCGATCGAGGTGGCCCAACGGTCATCCGCCCTGATCGATGCGGCTCGGTGCCTGATCGCCAGCGCGGTTGCGGCGCGTCGGTCCTCATGATCGGCGCCCCGTGCAGCGCCACAGTCGGTCGCCCTGCGGCTTGCCGGCCAGTGCGGCACTCGCGACTGACCAGGATTTGATAGCCACGACCCTCGACGGACGAGGGCGGCTGGCTGGCCACGCAGCAGCTCGCCGCGGCGTCACCGGAACTTGCTGACCCGGGTGGCTTCGGGGAGCGGTTGCTCAGTCCCGTCCCGCTCGCGTGGAACGTTGCGCGGGTCATGCGGCGGCCGCCAGTATTCCGATCTCCAGGGCCGGCCGGGGCGCAGGTGCCGCCTTCGGCCCGACCGAGATGGCAGGCCGGACGCCGTCCGATCCTCAGCGGCACGCGGATGGTGAAACGGCCGGCGATTGCCGTGCGGGAGCGCCGCGTTGCGGCGACTGGCCGGGCGGTGCCGGCGGTCAGGCGACCCTGCGGCGGGCGGGGCGGCGGGCGGACGGGGTCGCGAAGCTGCCGGCCTGCCAGGGCTCCTTCGCCAGCACGACGTCGAGGAGGTAGCGGCCATAGGCGGTCTTGGCGAGCGGGCCCGCGAGCCGGCGAAGCTGGTCGTCGTCGATATGCCCGAGGATGTGGGCGATCTCCTCCGGGCAGGCGATCTGGAAGCCCTGGCGCTGCTG
Source organism: uncultured Geminicoccaceae bacterium (assembly GCA_964528705.1). Classification (GTDB taxonomy): domain Bacteria; phylum Pseudomonadota; class Alphaproteobacteria; order Geminicoccales; family Geminicoccaceae; genus SLRI01. The sequence continues at coordinate 9,626 of CAZGUW010000099.1, read as the reverse complement.
GATCGTGCGCACGAACTCGCCGGCCTGCAGGAGGCTGTCATGGGTGCCGGCGTCGAACCAGGCATAGCCGCGGCCCAGCCGCTCGACGCGGAGCGCACCGCGCGCGAGATAGGCGGCATTGACATCGGTGATCTCGTACTCGCCGCGCTCGGAGGGCGGCAGGCCGGCGGCGATCTCGACCACGTCGTTGTCGTAGAAATAGAGGCCGGTGACCGCATAGTTGGACTTCGGCCGGACCGGCTTCTCCTCGATGCTGGTGGCCCGCCCGGCCTCGTCGAACGCCACCACGCCGTAGCGCTCGGGATCCGTCACCCGGTAGCCGAACACCGTGGCGCCAGCGGCCTGCTCGGTCGCCCGGGCCAGATCGGCGCGCAGGTAGTGGCCGAAGAAGATGTTGTCGCCGAGCACGAGTGCGACGTTGTCGTCGCCGATGAACTCGCGGCCGATGACGAAGGCCTGCGCCAGGCCCTCGGGGCGCGGCTGCACGGCATAGCTGATGGCTAGGCCCCACTGGCTGCCGTCACCGAGCAGGCTCTTGAACTGCCACTGGTCCTCGGGCGTGGTGATCAGGAGGATTTCCCGGATGCCGGCCAGCATCAGCGTCGTCAGCGGGAAGTAGATCAAGGGCTTGTCGAAGATCGGCAGGAGCTGCTTGCAGACGGCGCGGGTGATCGGATAGAGGCGCGTGCCGGAGCCGCCGGCGAGAATGATGCCCTTCCATCTCGGCTGGCTCTTTGGGGTCGGCATCGCGTTGCTCCGTCTCGTCCATCGCGGGCCGGGCGGCAGGCGCCGCCCGGGTGGTTTTCGTCAGGCGCGGCTCGCTCGCTTCAACCGGAAGCGGCCTTCGAGCGCTGATCGGGCAGGTCGAAGATGGTTCCGTCGAGCTCGACCTCGCGGATGATCCGCTGCCACCTGATCAGCTCCTGGTACCAGTCGAGCGTGATCGTCCTGGTCGTCTTCTCGAGGCTGCCGTCGGCGAGCTTCGCCACGATCTCGGCGACCCCGTCCTCGGCGACCCTCTGGGCCTGCCAGCCCAGCTTCTCGATCTTGTCGAAGGCGACCCGATAGGAGCGGTGGTCGGCCGCACCGTACCATTCGACCTTGACATCACGCGGCACGGCGGCGGCGATCCGCTCGGCGAGCGGGCCGAGCTGGTAGTTATTGGCGTCCGAGCCGACATTGAAGATCTGGCCGTTGACGGAAGCCGCCGGTGCCGTGAGCATGAAGATCTGGGCGGCGGCCGTGTCCCTGACATGGACCATGGGCCGCCACTGCGTGCCGTCGCGCATGAGCGGCAACGTGCCGGTCTGCCAGGCGCCGAACGTCATGCCGTTGATGGCGAGGTCGAAGCGCATGCGCGGACTGTAGCCGTAGACCGTCGCCTGACGCAGCACCACCACACAGAACCGCTCGTCGGCGAGCGGCAGCACGCCATGCTCGGCCATCTCGTTGGCCTTGGCGTAGGTGGTGAGCGGGTTGGTCGCGTGGTCCTCGGCACAGATCACGCCTTCGGGCTGGAACCCGTAGAGGCTGCAGGAGGACGGCAGGACATAGCGCTTCACCCCGGCCATCTTGGCGAGCCGGGCGCAGTGCACGCGCGATTCGTGGTTGATGGCGTAGGTGGCGTCCTGGAAGAGCTCGCCGCTCGGGTCGTTGGAGATGGCGACGAGGTCGATGACGTGGTCCACGCCCTTGAAGTGGTGCGGCTCGAGCCGCCGGCTGTCGGCCCTGACCAGCTCGAGCCGGGCATGCGGGGCCAGGAGCTCGGCGCCGAAGAAGAAACGGTCGAGGGCGCGGACCTGATAGCCCTGGGCGAGCAGCATCGGCACGAGGGTGGTACCGATATAGCCGCCGGCACCGGTGACGAGGACGCGTTCCATCGAGAGCTCCGATCAGGCAGTGGCGGCAGCAGGAGCGGCCGGCACGAAGGTGAAATGGGCGGCAAGGCCGGCGAAGGCGGGCTGCGCCGCGTCCTTGGCGGAGAGCACGCACTCGACCGGGCTGACCGGCCAGTCGATCGCGAGGTCGGGATCGTTCCAGGCGATCCCGTGATCATGCGCCGCGCTGTAGTAGGCGTCGACCTTGTAGAAGACCTCGACCTCGTCCTCGAGCGTGACGAAACCGTGCGCGAAGCCCTTCGGCACCAGGAGCTGCTCGAAGCCTTCGGCACTCAGCTCGACCGCCACATGCCGGCCGTAGGTCGGCGAGCCCTGGCGGATGTCGACGGCGACGTCGAGGATCCGGCCCTTGAGCACCCGCACCAGCTTGGTCTGGGCGAAGGGCGGCGCCTGGTAGTGGAGGCCGCGCAGCGTGCCCCGCTGGGCGGAGCGCGAGTGGTTGTCCTGGACGAAGTCGAAGCGGAGCCCTGCCGCCTCGAAGGCCCGACGGTTGTAGACCTCGGCGAAGAAGCCGCGGTGGTCGCCGAACCGCTTCGGCCGGATCAGCTTCACCTCGGGAATGGCCGTGGCGACAATCTCCATGCGTACCTCGTGTCTGACCAGCGGTCGTGCGGCCTGCGGCCCGACCGGCTCACTTCGGCGAACCTAGCAGCCGTCCCTTACCCCTTCGTTAATGCGCGGCATCGCGGCCATCGCGACTTCCTCGACAGCCTGCTAGAGACGGGCGGTCCCGCAGGAGATTTCGCATGACCGACGCAGCACCGCCGCGTGCCGCGCAGCAGCCAATCGTCAACGAGCGGCACGGCACGAGCTGGACGGACGCCTATGCCTGGCTCCGCGATCCGGCCTATCCCGAGGTCACCGACCCGGAGATCCGGGCCTATCTCGAGGCCGAGAACGCCTATTTCGCCGCCGTCATGGCGCCCGAGCAGGAGCTGGTCCGGGAGCTGCACGCGGAGCTCAAGGGGCGGATCAAGGACGACGACAGCTCGGTGCCGGTGGCCGACGGCGCCTATCTGTATCACTGGCAGTTCCAGCCAGGGGCGCAGTACCGGACCTGGTATCGCACACCGCGGGAAGGCGGCGAGGCCGGGGTCATCCTCGACGAGGTCGCACTCGCCCGGGACAAGAGCTACTTCAACCTGCGCAGCCTCGCCCCCAGCCCCGACGGCCGCCTCCTCGCCTTCGCCACCGACGAGGACGGCTCCGAGCGCTACGTCATCCACATCGAGGACCTGGCGAGCGGGGTGAGCACCACCGACCTCGTCGCCAACACCTCCGGCAGCGTGGCCTGGTCGGCCGACGGCGCCACGCTCTTCTATGTCGAGCTCAATGAGAAGCTCCGCCCCTACCGGGTCAGGGCGCACCGGCTGGGCACCGACGCCACGGCCGACCGCACGGTCTACACCGAGGACGACCCGGCCTTCTTCGTCAGCATCGGCCTGACGCAGAGCCGAAGCTTCGTGGTGATCACGACCGGCAGCCACGTGACCCGCGAGGTGAGGCTGATCGATGCCGCCCGGCCGACAGGCGAGCCCGTGCTGGTCGCCGCCCGGCGTGACGGGCATCGCTACGGCGTCGAGCACGCCCACGACCGCTTGTGGATCCGCACCAACGACCGGCACGAGAACTTCCGCCTGGTCTCGGCACCGGTCGAGACCCCGGGCGAGGCGCACTGGCGGGAGGAGATCGCGGGCGACGACCACCACTATCTGCTCGGCGTCACCTGCTTTCGGGACTTCCTCGTCATCACCGAGCGGCTGGACGGTCTCGCCAACCTGCGCATCCGCGACTACGGGGGCGAGGAGCACGCCATCGACTTCGCCGAGGCGGTCTACACGGCGGGGCTCGGCGACAACCGCGAGTTCGCCACGGATCGCCTGAGGGTCGGGTTCAGCTCGCTCACCCGGCCCGCCACCGTCCTCGACTATCATGTCGCCGAGCGGCGGCTCGACGTGCTGAAGGTGCAGGAGATCCCGTCGGGCTACGACGCAAGCCGTTATGTCGGCCGGCGGCTTTGGGCCACGGCGGCGGACGGCGAGCGGGTGCCGATCTCGGTCGTCCACGCCCGCGACTTCCCGCTGGACGGCAGCGGGCGGCTCTTCCTCTACGGCTACGGCTCCTACGGCATGGCGATGGAGCCCTCGTTCAACAGCACGCGGCTTTCGCTGCTCGACCGCGGCTTCGCCTTCGCCATCGCCCATGTCCGCGGCGGCGACGAGCTCGGCCATCGCTGGTACCGCGAGGGCAAGCTGGAGCGGAAGACCAACAGCTTCACCGACTTCATCGCCTGCGCCGAAGCGCTGATCGAGGCCGGCTACGCTGTCCCCGGCCGGATCGCCATCCGCGGCGGCTCGGCCGGCGGCATGCTGATGGGGGCGGTCACCAATCTCCGCCCGGAGCTCTGGCGCTGCGTCGTCGCCGAGGTGCCGTTCGTCGACGTCCTGAACACCATGCTCGACGCCAGCCTGCCGCTCACCCCGATCGAGTGGCCGGAATGGGGCAACCCCCTGACCTCGGTGGAGGATTTCGAGCGAATCCGGGCCTACTGCCCCTACGAGAACATCGAGGCCAAGGCCTATCCCGCCATGCTGGTCACGGCGGGCATCAGCGATCCGCGCGTCACGTACTGGGAGCCGGCGAAGTACGTCGCCCGGCTGCGCGAGCTGAAGACCGACCGGAACCTGCTGCTCCTGAAGACCAACATGGACGCCGGCCACTTCGGTGCGTCGGGCCGGTTCGACGCGCTTTTGGAGCTGGCCGAGATGCTGGCTTTCGTCCTCAAGTGCTTTCGGGACGAGGACGCACCGGCCGAGGCGGCCGCAGGGAGCTGAGCGATGCCGACAGCGGCCGGGCTCAGAAGCCGCCGAGGTCGCTGACCGGGGCCACGAGCTTCCTGCCCCTGATCCGGCGGATCGTGGCCGCGACGATGGCGGCATTGTTGTCGAAGGAGCCGTGCACCGCCGGAATGGCCTGCCTGCCGTCCTCGACCTCGGGCACGCTCACCAGCTCGAGCTCGCCGCGCCAGATTTTGCGCCAGTCCTCGATGTCTTTCAGGGCCTCGACGTGGAACGGGCGCTCCGCCGCCGGCCGATCGCCCGCCCAGGCATCGGCGAGCCCGAGCAGCGGCATGCGCTTGAGAGGCTCGAAGGCGCGGCTGACGAGATAGAGCAGCGACTTGTTGTAGGGCCCGACCGAATCGGCGAGCTCGATGGCGTCGTCGAGGAGCGCTATGTGCAGCGCCTTCGGCGCCAGCGTGCCCTTGGCGAAGGCCTCGCCATAGCGCTCGACGGCGAAGCGCAGGTTGCAGGCGGGAGCCCAGAGCTCGGCGCTCTTCGCGGCGAGACCTTCGGTGGCGAGGCAGCGGAGCAGGTGCCCCTGGAAGATGGCACCCGCCGAATGGCCGATCAGGTGGATCTCGAGGCCGTCGATCTCGTTCGCCAGCCGGGCCAGCGACCGGGCGGCCAGCGCCGCACCGCCGGCGGGCTCGGCCGCGGCCGCCGCGTTCTGCTTCATCTGCGTCCAGACAGCCTTGCCGAGCAGGCGCTCGCTGACCACCTCGAGCGTCGCATCGCGGGTCTCGGCGAGCTGCGCCTTCAGGCTCCGGGCGAGGCCCTCGGCCCGCACCAGGGCGACGTCGAGGCCGATGCGGGACGCCGCATCCTCGAGGATGCCGAGCAGGCAGTCGCGCACGCCGGTCCGCCAGGTGAAGAAGATGGCGGGCACGCCATTGGCCTCGAAATACGGGCCGAGCCGGCGCACGCGCAGGAGCGAGGCCGGCTCGTCGTTGAGCCCGCCATGCGCATAGATGACGAGCTTGCGGCTGCCGCTGTCGCGCAGCCGCCGGCGCAGGTGCTCCTCCACCACGCTGACGATGTTCGCCGCGGCGTTTGCGCTCGTCAGCAGCCGGTGCAGCGGCCTTCCGTCATTGCCGAGCACCAGGGTCCGCTCGAGCGCCACGTCGGCCGGCCAGGGTGCCGTGGCGGACGTGCCGGCGCCTGGGGCATCGGCTGCGCCAGCGGAGCCGACAGCGGCGAGCGACGCGGCACGGGCCTGCAGGGGTGCCTCGCTCAGGGCGACGGGGCTGGTCGTCCGGCCGATCGGCGCCCCGAGCACGGCGACCCAGGCATCGTGGCCATGCGCCAGCCAGTCGGCGTAGGTGAGGATGGCGAAGCCGCCATATCCCCAGTCGGGGCCCCAGGAGTTCTGCACGATGAAGCCCTGGTCGTTGTACCCGACGAGCGCGAAGGCATGGCCCCCGGACGCTTCCTGCCCATGCCAGGGGATGACCGGCAGCGCGTCAGCCGAGCCGAGGTTCCAGCCGGCATGCACCTGGGCCGAGACGTAGATCGCGTGCACCTCGATGATCGCGGCCTGCAGGTCGACGAGGGAGCTCCGGTCGATCCGGTAATAGGCGCCGATCGGCCGCCGCGCAGCGTCATTGGCCCAGTCGGGATCCGGCGCCGCGAATTCGCCATCCTCGTAGGGCCAGTGCCTGGCGCTGCAGACACCGTGCTTGTGCCAGCCCTTCATGGCGCCCCGGCAGCTCGAGCCCTCGTAGTCCTCGCCCTCCCATTCGTCGTAGAGCCGGGCCATGTGGTAGAGCATGCGCTCGCTGACCTTGGGCGGCAGCGACTTCGGGCGCTTCGCCTTGGGCAGGCACTGCCGGGCTTCCCAGTTGATGTAGTTGATGACGGCGGCGAGACCGAAGCCGGTGCAGGCACCCTCGGCCCGCTGGTCCAGCACCATTTCGTCCGCCGTGTACTCCGGCAGAAACTCATCGATTAGGTGCTGCGGCGGGTAGGTTGGCGGCAGCGACACGAGCGGCGGCCGGTAGGGCATGTCGCGGGTGTCGAAGCGGTCCGGGGCCGCATCGAGGCTGGCGACGAGCGCCGGCCAGGCGGGCCCCGGCTTTGCCGCGGCGACGACGGATGCGGCCCGGAGACCCGTCTCGAAGAGGGCGGCCTCCTGCTCGCGCCGCCGCGTCAGGCCCGGATGGTCCGGCCACAGCCGGCACATGGCCCGGATCTCGTCCGGAATGGCGGCGAAGTTGCGATCTTCCATGTGCTGGCGGATCGCCCGCATCTCGCGGAACCGCGCCTTGCTGCTGGTGAAGCCGCCGCTGCCGCGGTTGAAGACCAGCGAGACCAGGGCCCCGAGGCTGATGTCGCCGAGGTGCTCGGTATTGGGGAGCGCCGCCTGGGTCTTCGCCACCTGGACCGGCACCTCCTCGGCGGCGAAGACCGCCTCGGCCATGTCCCAGGGCACCTCGATGTCGGCGAGCCGCTTGGCCAGCTTCTTGAGCCGCGCGACCTTCGCGTCGCGATCAGTGCCGGTCGCCGTGAGGCCCACGGCCTCGGCGAGCCGCGCCACCGCCTCTGCTCCCAGATGCGGCGTCCACACGCGCTCGAGCTCGGCCTTCGAGCGATGGCCGATATCGAAGCCGAAGCCGATGGTCAGGCCCGAGCTGAACTCCGGCCAGATCGGCCGCCGCTTGATCACCTGGTCGTAATAGGCGCGCCCGCCGCTCTCGTGCTCGACGATGAGCTTGCTGGCCTCCGCCGCGAGCATGCGGCGCGCCGTGGCCGCCCGTGCCGGTGCCGCGCCGGCCCGGGCGCGTGACCGGCGATCCTCATAGCGCTCGCGCCAGCCGAGCACGTCCAGGATCCGGGCCCGCTCGGCCTTGGACAGCCCTTTCTTCTTCGTCCTGGCTGGCATCACGGCCCTCCCCGCCTGTGACCGGTCCCGACTGGCAGGCATCCTACCACAGGTTGCGGGCGGGCGCGCGGCCGGCGAAGGAGCCGGCGCGGCGGGGTCAGCTCCCGGCGCGTTCCAGCACGGCGCGAAGCAGCACGTCGCAGCCGGCGATCAGGTGCTCGGGCTCGGCATGCTCCGCCTCGTTGTGGCTGAGCCCGTCCCGGCAGGGTACGAAGATCATCGCCGTCGGCGCCACCCGGGCGACATAGCAGGCGTCGTGACCGGCGCCCGAGACCATGTCGCGGTGGCTGAGCCCAGCCGCTTCCGCGGCGCGGCGCACGGCGGCGACCCGCTCGGCGTCGAAGGCGACGGGCGGGAAGTACCAGATCTCGTCGATCTCGGCCTCCAGCCCCTCCGCCGCACAGGCCTCGGCGATCGCGGCGCGGAAGGCCCCGCCCATCGCCTCGAGGTGGTCGGCCTCGGGGTGGCGGATATCGGCGGTGAACAGCACCGCGCCCGGGATGACGTTGCGCGAGTTGGGCCGCACATCGACATGCCCGACCGTCGTGACCCCGTAGGGCCCGTGCTGGAGCGCGATCTCGCGCAGCCGGTCGAAGACCCTGGCGGCGGCGAGCAGCGCGTCCTTGCGGCGGTCGGTGGGCGTCGTGCCGGCGTGGCTCTCGCGGCCGGTGATGGTCACGGTGTACCAGCGCATCCCCTGCCCGCCGGTGACCACGCCGATGGTCTTGCCCTCGGCCTCGAGGATCGGCCCCTGCTCGATGTGCAGCTCGAAGAAGCTGTCCCAGTCCTGCGGCGCGCAAGGGCGCTCGCCCTTGTAGCCGATCCGCTCGAGCTCGGCGCCGAAGGTGGCGCCCTCGAAGTCCTCGAGCGCATAGGCCCAGTCCTTCGTGAAGGCGCCGCCATAGACGCCCGAGGCGAGCATGGCCGGGGCGAAGCGGGTGCCCTCCTCGTTGGTCCAGTTGACCACCTCGATCGGCCGCTCGGTCTCGAAGCCGACATCGTTCAGCGTGCGGATCACCTCGAGCCCGGTCAGCACGCCGGCGATGCCGTCATACTTGCCGCCGGTCGGCTGGGTGTCGAGGTGACTGCCCATGACGACGGGCGGCAGGTCGGGCCGACGGCCGGGGCGGCGGGCGAACATGTTGCCGAGCTCGTCGATCTCGACGGTGCAGCCGGCCGCCTCGCACCACGAGCGGAAGAGGTCGCGGCCCTCGCGGTCGAGGTCGGTCAGCGTCTGCCGGTTGCAGCCGCCCTTGGGGGTGGCGCCGATCTTCGCCATCTCGAAGATGGTCTGCATCAGGCGGTCGCCGTCGATCCTGATGTTGGTCGGCTTCTCGGTCACCGGTCGATCTCCCAGATGCGTGTTCGCTGACGGCTATTCGGCCGCCCGCAGGTTCTGCGGGTTCCTCGGATGCTCCGCCCAGGTCATGTAGGGCCGGCCCCGGCTCACCTCCTCCATGGTGATGCAGCCCTCGACCGGGCAGACATGCATGCAGAGGTTGCAGCCGACGCACTCGGCGTCGATCACGCTGAAGCGACGCTTGCCCGCTTCCTGGGTGAAGCGGATCGCCTGGTGCGAGGTGTCCTCGCAGGCGATGTGGCAGAGGCCGCAGCCGATGCAGAGTTCGTCGCTGATCCTGGCCTTGATGTCGTAGTTCATGTCGAGCCTGCCCCAGTCGGTGTAGTTGCCGACCGCGGCACCGCGGAAGTCGTCGAGCGTGGCGTAGCCCTTCTCGTCCATCCAGTTGGCGAGGCCGTCCGCCAGGTCCTCGACGATCTTGAAGCCGTAATGCATGGCGGCGGTGCAGACCTGCACCGAGCCCGCGCCGAGCGCCATGAACTCGGCGGCGTCGCGCCAGGTCTCGATGCCGCCGATGCCGGAGATGGGCACGCCGGCGCAGTCCGGGTCGCGGGCGATCTCGGCCACCATGCAGAGGGCGATGGGCTTGACCGCCGGGCCGCAATAGCCGCCATGGGTGCCCTTGCCGTTGACCACGGGCTCGGGCGCCA
>CAZGUW010000098.1:0-14512 GCA_964528705.1 uncultured Geminicoccaceae bacterium | reverse complement strand
CCATCCGCGCCCGTTCGCTGGAGCTCCTGCGCCAGGTCAGCATCCCCGATCCGGAGCGCCGTCTCGACGCCTACCCGCACGAGCTCTCGGGCGGCATGGCGCAGCGCGTCGTGATGGCCATAGCACTGGCCTGCCAGCCGCGCTTCATCATCTCCGACGACGCCACCAGCGGCCTCGACGTCACGGTGCAGGCCCAGGTGCTCGAACTGATGCGCCAGCTCGTGGTCGAGCGCGGCACGTCGCTGCTCTTCATTACCCGCGACATCGGCATCACCGCGCATTTCTGCGACCGGGTCGCGGTGCTCTTCGCCGGCGAGATCGTCGAGATCGCCCCGCGCCACGCTTTCTTCGCGGACCCGCGGCATCCTTACGCCATCCTGCTCCTCGCCGCCTACGCCCAGAACGAGCGCCTGCGCCGCTACTGGCTTGGCGACACGACGGCGGATGCGGCGGAGGGGCCGGCCGCGGCCGGCTGCCCTTTCGCCCGACGCTGCGTGCGGGCCCAGGAGCGCTGCCGCATCGAGCATCCAAGGCTGGAGGAATTGGCGCTCGGCCATTTCGCCCGCTGTCATTTCCCCGTGGAGCGCTGATTATGGCGCTGCTCACCGTTCAGGGCCTCGTCCAGCATTTTCCCATTGCCGGCAGCAAGAAGGTCGTTGCCGCCGTCAACTCGGTCAGCTTCGACCTCGAGCCCGGCGAGACCCTGGCGCTGGTCGGCGAGAGCGGCTCCGGCAAGACCACCATCGGCCGCTGCGTGCTGGGGCTGATCCGCCCAACCGCCGGCCTCATCCGCTACCGCGACGTCGAGATGGGCGGCCGCCGGACCGTCCGGTCGCCGGAGTTGCGGGGCAAGCTGCAGCTGGTGTTCCAGGAGCCGGCGGAATCGCTCGATCCCCGCCTGCGCCTGTACGAGCAGATCGACGAGCCCCTGCGCGCGCTCGGCATCAACCGGGCGGACCGCGAGAAGCGTGTCCGGGCGGCGGCCTCCCGGGTCGGGCTCAGCGAGACGATGCTCGGCCTCTATCCGGCCGAGATCAGCATGGGGCTGCAGCAGCGCGTCGGCATCGCGCGGGCGATGATCTCCGAGCCCGAGATCGTCGTGCTCGACGAGCCGACCTCGGCGCTCGATCCGACCGCCCGGGCCGAGATCATCGACCTCCTGATCCGCATCCAGCGCGATCTCGGCACGGCCTATCTCTTCATCAGCCACGATCTCTCGGCGGTCCGCCAGATCAGCCACAGGGTGGCGGTGCTCTATCTCGGGATGATCGTCGAGCAGGGGCCCGCGGCGAAGCTCTTCGCCCGGCCGAGCCACCCCTACTCGGTCGGGCTGCTCTCGGCCGTGCTGCTGCCCAACCCGACCATCCGCCGCGAGAGCCGGATCAGCCTCGCCGGCGAGATCCCGAGCCCGATCGACCTGCCCAAGGCCTGCTACCTCGCCAGCCGCTGTCCCATGGTCGAGGAGCGCTGCCGGTCTCGGATGCCCGAGGTGGAGACCGTCGAGCCGGGCCACCTCGTGCGCTGCTACCGCCACGAGGAGGTGGTCAGGGACGCCGATGCGGTCGATTATTTCGCCAGGTTCCAGGCCGAGGCGGAACGGATTCTGGGTGCCGGCATGCTGCCGCAGGAATTGGCCGGCCGGCCGCTGAAAGAGCCAGAGAGGGAGAACAAGGATCATGGGTAAGCTCGAAGGCCGGACGGCGCTCGTCACCGGCGGCTGCAGCGGCATCGGCCGCGCCATCGCCGATCTCTTCGCGCGCGAGGGGGCACGCGTCGGCATCGTCGATCTCGACACGGCCCGCGCCGAGGCGACCGCACGCGAGGTCGAGGCGCACGGCCCTGCCGCGGCCGGTGCCGGTGCGGATGTCAGCGACGAGCCGGCCGTGAAGGCGGCCATCGGCCGGATCGTCGAGCGGCTGGGGCCCATCGACATCATCGTCAACAATGCCGGCATGGACACCACCCACGAGGTCGACGGCATGCCGACCGAGATGTGGGACCGCATGGTCGACGTCCACATGAAGGGCACCTTCCTCTGCACGCGCGAGGTCCTGCCGGGCATGAAGGCGAAGGGCTGGGGACGCGTCATCAACATCAGCTCGCAGCTGGCGCACAAGGGCGGGCGCACCATGGCCCATTACTGCGCCGCCAAGGCGGGGATCATGGGCTTCACCAAGTCGCTGGCCTATGAGGTGGCCCCCTTCGGCATCACCGCCAACACGATCAATCCCGGGCCGGTGGACACGCCGCTCCTGCAGGCGCTGCCGGAGGAATGGCTCGCCATGAAGAAGGGCGAGCTGCCGATCGGGCGCTTCGGCCGGGTCGAGGAGGTGGCGCCCGCCGCCCTCCTCCTGGCGTCGGAGGAGGGGTCGTTCTTCGTCGGCGCCAGCCTGAACATGAATGGCGGCGACTACATGATCTGAGCCGTCGACCGCACCGGTGTCACAGTGCGGGGAAAAGACTGGCAATTGCAGGCTCGACCGGTTCTGCGCGGCGCCTGTCCGTAGTAGGGCGATCAGGACGGGTGGCGACGATCGGCAGTTTGCGGAAGCCTCATGGCGGCGGCGATCCAGAACGACAACCGGGCGGCGGCCTTCGAGGTCGTGCCGGACCCCGGCGGCAAGGGGGCGCTCAGGCTCGTCCTGGTCGGTGACTGGCTGACCCGTGAGGGCGTGCCGAGCGCCGAAAGCGTGTATGCGAAGCTCAAGGGCGACGCGGCGGCGAGCGTGCGGCTCGACACGTCCCGGCTCGGCGCCTGGGATACGGCTTTCCTGACCTTCCTGCGCAAGCTCGACCGGCTGACGGCGGCGGACGGGCCGCAGCTCAACACATCCGGCCTGCCCGAGGGGGCGACGCGGCTCCTCAAGCTCGCCGCCAGCGTGCCGGAGCGGGCGGGGGCAAGGAAGGCTGCCGAGCGGCCGCCCTTCGTCGAGCGGGTGGGGAAGGGCACGCTCGCCTGGCTCGAGGCCGGCGGCGCGGTGCTCGACTTCATCGGCGGGGCACTCATCGCGTTCGGCCGGCTGCTGCGCGGGCGGGCGCGCTTTCGCTGGTCGGACTTCTGGCAGGTGGTGCAGGAAGTAGGGGCCGAGGCGCTGCCGATCGTCGGCCTCATCAGCTTCCTCGTCGGCGTGATCCTGGCCTTCCTCGGTGCCATCCAGCTCGTGCAGTTCGGTGCCCAGATCTTCGTCGCCGACCTTGTCGCCATCGGCATGGCGCGCGACATGGCGGCGATGATGGTCGGCATCATCCTGGCCGGAAGGACGGGAGCGGCCTTCGCGGCGCAGCTCGGCACCATGCAGGTCAACGAGGAGATCGACGCGCTCAGCACGCTCGGTCTATCGCCCATGGAGTTCCTCGTCCTGCCGAGGATGATGGCGCTCATCCTGATGACGCCGCTCCTCTGCCTCTACGCCAACCTGCTCGGCATCCTGGGCGGCATGTTCGTGGGCGTCGTCATGCTCGACCTGCCGGCCGCCCTCTATCTGCAGCAGACCCAGGCCTCGACGCCGCTCCTCTTCTTCGCGGGCGGCCTCTTCAAGGCCACGGTCTACGGCGTCGTCGTGGCGGTCTGCGGCTGCCTGCGCGGCATGCAGTGCGGCCGGAGCGCTGCCGCCGTCGGCAACGCCACGACCTCGGCCGTGGTCACCAGCATCGTTTTCATCATCCTCTCCATGGCCACGCTCACGGTGATCTACGATGCCCTCGGTATCTGAGGCACCGTTCATCGCCGTGCGCGGGCTGACCATCGCCTATGGCAGCTTCGTGCTGATGCGCGACATCGACTTCCGGATCCAAAAGGGCGACGTCTTCGTCATCATGGGCGGGTCGGGCTGCGGCAAGACCACGCTGATGCGGGCGATGGTCGGCCTGAAGGCGCCGGCCAAGGGGGAGGTGCTCTACGGCGAGGCGAGCTTCTGGGGCGCCGACGAGGCGGCCCGTGCCGGGCTGATGCAGCGCTTTGGCGTGCTCTACCAGCAGGGTGCACTCTGGAGCTCGATGACGCTCGCCGAGAACGTGGCCCTGCCGATCGGCGAATACACCGAACTATCGGCCGCGGAGATCCGGGACCTCGTCTCCTTCAAGCTGGCGCTGGTCGGGCTCGCCGGGTTCGAGGACTATTACCCCTCGGAGATCAGCGGCGGCATGCGCAAGCGCGCCGGGCTCGCCCGAGCTATTGCCCTCGACCCCGAGGTGCTGTTCTTCGACGAGCCTTCGGCGGGCCTCGACCCGATCAGCTCCAAGCACCTGGACGACCTGATCCTCGAGCTGCGCGAGAGCCTGGGGGCCACCATCGTCATGGTGACGCACGAGCTGCCGAGCATCTTCGCCATCGCCAACAATTCCGTCTTCCTCGACGCCGAGACCCGCACGCAGCTCGCCACCGGCGATCCGAAGCAACTGCTCGCCGAGACGAGCGAGCCCAAGGTTCGCGAGTTCCTGACCCGTGGCGGTGGCGACGCGCATGACGGGCGTTCACCGCAGGAGAAGCAGCAGCCATGAGCAGCAAAGCGAGCCCCAGAGTGATCGGCGCCTTCGTGCTCGGCGGCCTGGCGCTTCTCGCCGCCGGCATCGTCGTCTTTGGTGGCGCCCAGTGGTTCCAGCACCGCACCTCGGTCGTGGCGTTCTTCCCGGGCTCCATCGCCGGACTCAGGGTTGGCGCGTCGGTCAATTTTCGCGGCGTCAGCGTCGGCCAGGTCACGGATATCAAGGTGCTGTTCGACCAGGAGAACGTGCAGGCGCGGATCCCGGTGGTCTTCGAGCTGGACCCCAAAAGGATCGTCGAGGTCGGCAATGGGGAGAGCGTCGACGACCAGGCGTTCCGCCAGAGCCTGATCCAGAAGGGCCTTCGGGCCCAGCTAGGAATGGAGAGCGTGGTCACCGGCCTCCTTTCGGTCAATCTCGACTTCTTCCCGAATGCGGCGGCGCCCGAATTCCACAACAAGGGCGAGTTCGCGCTGCCCTATCCCGAGGTGCCAACCATGCAGTCGGACCTCCAGGCCCTGCAGGCGAACGCGGGCGAGATCGCCAAGGAGCTGACCTCCGCGCTGAACAACATGAACGAGGTGCTGACCGGGTTCAGCGCTGCCGCCGACGCGAACAAGGGGCGGATCGACAGCATCATCGACAGCATCGCCGATATCGCCGGCGACATGAGCACCGTGGCCCCGAAGCTGGCGAATCTCGTCGACGAATCGACGAAGTCCGCGGCAGCGCTGACCCGCACGGCGGATTCGGCGAACGCCCTGATGCAGGACAATGCGGCGGGGATCACCCAGACGGTGGCCGACCTGCAGACGAGCCTCGTCGCGCTGCGCCGGATGGCCGACCAGGTGAACAACATGGTGGCCGAGAACCGCGAGGGGATACGCGACTTCACGCGCACCGGGCTCTACGAGATCACCGGCCTCGCCCAGGACGCGGAGCGCATGGTGGACCAGATCACGCGGGTCATGGAGGATCTGGAGCGCGATCCGGCCCGCTTCCTGTTCGGCAGCCGGAGCCGGGGCGTGCAGGCGGATTAGGCGGGGCCGGCGGGCAGTGGATTGCAGACGGGAAGAGGAAGGGATGCCATGCGAAACCTGGTCAGGGTCGATCGACGCGGGCTGATCTCGATGGGCGCAATGCTGCCGGTTCTCGTGCTCGGCGCCTGCCAGCTGCCTGGGCAGTCGGCGCCGCCGCGGCAGTTCCGGGTCACGCCGAAGACGACGTTCGACGCGCTGCCGCAGGCCGACTGGACGCTGGCGGTCGACCGGCCGACGATCGACCGGTCGATCGACACCACGCGCATCGCCCGCATGGACGGCGTCGAGGTCGAGTTCTACGCCGACGCGGCCTGGGTCGACCGGCCGCCGCCGATGATCCAGCCGATGATCATCCAGTCCTTCCGCAATTCCGGCGCCATCGCGGTCGTGACCGATAGGCGCTCCGAGGTTCGGCCCGACTTCATGCTGCAGCCGGACATCATCGCCTTCCAGGCGCAGCAGACGGAATCGGGGCCGCCCGAGGTCCGCGTGGTGATCGCCGCCAAGCTGATCGCCATGCCGCGGCGGGACGTGGTGGGCACGACCGAGATCGGCCGCACGGTGCCGGCCGCGGCGGGCGACCTGCCCTCGATCGTCGCCGCCTTCGACGACGCGCTCGGCAAGGTCCTGAAGCGGCTGGTCGAGTGGACGCTGGAGACGGGCAACGCGGCGGCGGTTCCCGCCTGACCCCCGGCTGCGGGGCGGCGGCTGCGGGGCGGCGGCTACGGCAGGAGCTCGACCTTCTCGAGGAACGCCCTCGCCTTGCCGCCGTCGCCGGCACTGGAGGTGTCGACCTCGAGGCTGATGCCGGAGACGGTCGGCATGTCGGGCTTGCCGAAATAGGCGCTGAAGGAATCCGCCAGATCCACCTCCGAGACGACGGTCTCGCCGGGCTTCGGGTGGGCGAGGCAGACGAAGCGGCCGCCCTCGTGGTGGTAACGACCGTTATAGGGATGATCGATCCGGTCGCTGTCGCAGAGATAGAAGCCGATGAAGTAGCTGACGTCCGGAATGAAGATGGAGCCCGAGGGCATCTCCTCCCGGCCGAAGAAGACGTAGACCATCAGCGCCTCGTTGTTGACGCCCTGCTCGTAGCCCACGTCCTTCGGGAAGGCGTCCACGCCCCAAGTGACACGGAGCCGGGTGGCGCCGGGCACGTCGCCTTCGCGGTAGATCACGCCGAAGGCCTGCTTCTTCGTGTCGACCTGGAGGACACCGTCCTCGACGGAGACGGAGATCTTCCGGTCGTCGTCGGCGGCCTTGGCGAAGTCGAAGCCGAGCCCGGCGAGCCAGTCCCGGACCGGGCCGTCAGAGGCCTGGTAGTCGGCGAAGTCGAGGCTGTAGAGGGGCGCCTCGTCCTGGCCCCTGGCCTCGACCGCGGTCAGCGCCAGCAGGACCGAGAGGCCAGTCGCGGCCATTCTTGCGACGTGCATTCCTGTCAACTCCCAGCAGCGGGCATGTTCACGAACGATCTAGCGCGATGCCCTTGAATGGCGAAGCGGCTGGCGTGGCCTCAGGCGGCGAGCGCCGGCTCGGTTGCTGCGGCGGCGGCGTAGATCTCGCGCAACGCGGCGACGACCGCGGCCGCATCGTCGAGCTGGTTGACCCGGCGGGCCAGCCCGGCACCACCGGGCAGGGCCGCGAGGTACCAGGCGAGGTGCTTGCGGGCGTGGCGCAAGCCCAGATCATGCCCGTAATGCTCGAGCATCGCCGCGTGGTGCTCGAGGACGACCTCCAGCATCTCCTCCGGCGCCGGTTCCGCCGGCTCGTCGGCGCCGTCGAGCGCCGCGCCGATCCGGGCGAGCAGCCATGGGCGGCCGCAGGCGCCGCGGCCGACCATGACGCCATCGGCTCCCGAGAGAGCGAGGGCACGGCGCGCCGTGCCGGCATCGGTGATGTCGCCATTGACGACGACCGGCAGGCCGACGGCGGCCTTGACCTCGGCGACCGCTCCCCAGTCGGCCGCACCCTTGAAGAGCTGGCAGCGGGTGCGGCCGTGCACGGTCAGCATCCGGATGCCGGCCGCCTCGGCGAGGCGGGCGATACGGGCCGCGTTGCGGCTGTGGTCGTCCCAGCCGAGCCGCATCTTGAGCGTGACCGGTACCGGCACGGCCTCCACCACGGCCTCCAGGATGCGGCCGGCCAGCGCCTCGTCGCGCATCAGGGCCGAGCCCGCGGCCTTGCCGACCACGAGCTTCGCCGGGCAGCCGAAATTGAGATCGACCAGATCGGCGCCGCGATCGACGACGTAGCGCGCGGCCTCCGCCAGGACGGCGGGCTCGGTGCCGGCGAGCTGCACCGCCCAGGGCCGCGCAGCCGCGTCGAAGCGCGCCTGGCGCCGGGTCTTGGCGGTCTCGGCCAGCAATTGCGGGCTCGCGATCATCTCGGAGAAGATCAGCCCGGCGCCGAACCGCGCCACGAGGCGGCGGAACGGCAGGTCGCTGATCCCGGTCATCGGCGCCATGAGGACGCGCGAGGCGAGGGTGAGCGGGCCTATCCGGATGGGTGTCGCCATGATCGCGGGCTGCGCCTACTCGGTCCAGTGGACCTCGGTGAGGTCGTTCGAGGGGATCGGGCTGTCGTGCCAGAGGCCCTCGATACCGGCCTTCCAGACCCCGTGCTTGGCAAGCTGGAAGAGGAAGACGTTGACGCTGTCCTCGGCGAGGATCGCTTGCGCCTCGCCGAGCAGCGCCTGGCGCGCGTCCTCGTCGGCCTCGGCCGCGAGCTTGTCCATCACCTCGTTGAAGGCGTCGCTCTGGTACTGGAAGTAATAGTCCGGCCGGGCGTAGATGCCGATGTCCATGGGCTCGGTGTGGCTGACGATGGTGAGGTCGTAGTCCTTGCCCGTGAAGACCTGCTCGAGCCACTGCGCCCATTCCATCGGGATGATCTCGGCCTCGACGCCGACGGCGGCGAGCTGCGCTTGGATGATCTCGCCGCCGCGCCGGGCATAGGAGGGCGGCGGCAGCTTGAGGGTCAGCTCCAGCTCCTCCGCACCGGCCTCGGCGAGCAGCGCCCTGGCCGCGTCGGGGTCGTAGGGATAGGTGCCGGTGAGATCGGCATAGGCCGGATTGTGCGGGGCGAAGTGCGAGCCGATCGGCGTGCCGTAGCCCATCATCGCACCGTCGATGATCGCCTGCCGGTCGATCGCATGGGCCAGCGCCCGGCGGACGCGGATGTCGTCGAGCGGCGGCTTCGCGTTGTTGATGGCGAGGATGGTTTCGCCCTCGGTCGAACCGATGACGACGACGAACCGCGGGTCCGCCTCGAACTGGATGAGCGCCTCGGGTGCGGGGAAGTTGGCGAAGGCGTCGATGTCACCGGCGAGCATGGCGGCAGTCGCCGCTGCCGGGTCGGGGATGAACTTGAAGGTGGCCTCGGCCAGGGCAGGTTCTTCGCCCCAGTAGTCGGGGTTGCGTTCGATCTCGACCCGGTCGCCCTTGACCCAGCGGACGAAGCGGAAGGGGCCGGTGCCGACCGGCTCGTTCTTGTTGGTCTCGGCCGAGCCCGGCTCGACGACCACCATGTCGCCCCAGCCGAGATTGAAGAGGAAGTGGCCGGTCGGGCGTTTCAGCGTGATCACCACGGTGCTGCCGTCCGTGGCCTCGACGGAAGCGATCGGCTCGAACAGGCCCTTCTGCGCGTTGACGCTGTCCTCGGCCATCGCCCGCTCGAAGGAGAAGACGACATGCTCCGCCTCGAGCGGCACGCCGTTGTGGAAGGTCACGCCGTCGGCGAGCTCGAAGGTGTAGGTCAGCCCGTCATCGGATATGGTCCACGAGCGGGCGAGCGCCGGCTGCACGGTGCCGCTCCTGTCGATCCGGGTCAGGCCCTCGAAGATGTTGGCGTAGCCGATCTCCCGGATCGCCGCCGCGGCCCCGGCCGTGGGATCGAGATGCGGCGGCTCGAGCACCATTCCCATGGTGAGCGAGTCCTGGGCTGCTGTGGCAGTCCCGAATGCTCCCGTATGCAGGCCCAAAGCGAGCCCCGCCACGCCAACCAGTTCAACGAGCTTGCGCATCGACCGTCCCCTCCATTGCGGCGCGCCAGAGATCAGCACAGGCGGCCTTCGGCGCCAAGCCGTCTACCGCACCGCTACCGCGTCCGCCCAGGGATGGATGACCTCGGCGGTGCCGTAGCGGTCGTCGAGCAGGAGGTCATGGAGGACCGCGACCGGGCAGGCGAAGCGCATGGGGTAGACCTCCGCGCGCACCGTCTCGGCCCCGTGCGCCTCGGCGAGCGCCGTCCGCACCTCGTCGTCCAGGTCGCGGCTCATGGTGACCAGCTCCTCGCCCGAGACGTCGATGCGCGGCTCGGCGAAGGCCTCCTCCAGGGCCATGTGGTTGTCGAGGATGAAGCTGAGGATCTGCAGAACCGCGGGCAGGATGCGCCGGCCGCCCGAGGCGCCGAGCGCCAGCCGGCGCGTCGCGTCCGTGGCGATCACCGGGCACATGTTGGAGAGCGGCCGGACCCCGGCGGTGATCGAGTTCGGGCGGCCGGGTCGCGGGTCGAACCACATGATGCCGTTGTTCATGAGCATGCCGGTCGACGGCAGCACGACGCGGCTGCCGAAGAGCGAGAGCAGGGTCTGGGTGAGGGCGACCAGGTTGCCCTCGGCGTCGATCACCGAGAGGTGGCTGGTGCAGGAGGGGGCCGGGCCGTCGCTGGCATGGCCGTCCTCGGCGAGCCGCTTCGCATAGGCGCCCTTCAGCACCTCGGCGAAGGCGAGGTAGCTGTCCCGGTCCGGTGAGTCGCCGCCCAGGGGGCGTCCGGCCAGGGCTTCGAGGCAGCGCTGCAGCGTGCGGCCGGCGAAGAGGCCGGGCATGCCGAAGACCTCGGTCTCGCCGTAGGGGATGCGCAGGGCAGGCGCCACCGAGGCCCGGTAGCTGGCGAGGTCCGCCGCCCGGAGCGGGCTGCCGAGTGCGGCCGCGTCGGCCGCGACCAGCTCGGCGAGGCCGCCCGTGTAGAGCGTCTGCGGCCCTTCCTCGGCGAGAAGGGCGAGCGTCTCGGCCA
This sequence comes from uncultured Geminicoccaceae bacterium, assembly GCA_964528705.1. Classification (GTDB taxonomy): domain Bacteria; phylum Pseudomonadota; class Alphaproteobacteria; order Geminicoccales; family Geminicoccaceae; genus SLRI01. The sequence continues at coordinate 3,977 of CAZGUW010000098.1, read as the reverse complement.
GCCGGCCGAGCGGCAGCCTTGCCGGCTCGCCGGTCACGGCGGGCGTCGGCGGCAGGCCGTCGGGCAGCCAGACCTCGGCACTCGCGTCGAAGCGGCGAAGATCGCGGGCAGCGGTGCCGATCAGGAGGGCGGCGTACCAGTCGATCTCGAGGCCTTCCTGCGCCAGCTGGCGCGCCGGGCCGACGAGCTCGGCGAAGGGGATCCGGCCATGGCGCTCGTGCGCGAGGCCGAGCCCGGCGAGATGGCCCGGCACGGCGAAGGCGAGGGGGCCCAGCACGTTGCGATCCTCGACCACGGCGGGCCAGGCGAAGAGGTCGCCGGCGGTGCCGCCGGCAAGCGGGAAGGCGGCGGGATCGAGCGCCGCAGGGGCGATCATGCCGGCGTCGATGGCCTCGACGGCACCGCTCGCCTGGTCGCGGACCAGCATGGTCGAACCGCCGCCGAGGCCGCTCATCCAGGGCTCGGTGGCGGCCAGCGCCAGCGAGGTCGCGACGGCGGCGTCGATGGCATGGCCGCCCGCCTTCAGCACCTCGGCGCCGACCATAGCCGCCTTCCGGTTCTGGGCGGCGACGACGCCGCGCTTGCCGCGGGCGGCGTGCTTGCTGATCTGGAGGTTGTCGGCGAACGCGCTCAAGGGGATTCCTGACATGACGGGTTTATGGTTCAGACGGGGGCCGCAAGCGGCCGGCGGGCGGCGCGGATCACCGCGAGGAGGATGACGGCGAGCAGGAGCGGCAGGGCCGCGATGTTCATTGGCTGCCAGCCGAGCCATTCGTGCAGGGCGCCGCTGGCCGCGGCCGAGGCGGCGACGGCGGTGAACAGGCAGAGATCGTTGAAGCCCTGCACCTTGGCCTTCTCGGATGGCCGGTGGACCTGGGTGAGCAGCGTGGTGCCGCCGACGAACATGAAGTTCCACCCGAGGCCGAGGAGCAGTAGGCCGATGACGAAGTTGATGATTTCGATGCCGAGGAGGTTGGTGCCGATGCAGGCGAGCATCAGCACGCCGCCAACGGCGATGATCCGCTCGGCGCCGAACCGGGCGATCAGCGAGCCGGAGAAGAAGCTCGGCGCGAACATGCCGACGACATGCCACTGGATGACCATCGCACTGTCGGCGAAGGCGTAGCCGCAGGCGAGCATGGCGAGCGGCGTGGCGGTCATCAGCATGTTCATCGTGACATAGGCGACGAGCGCCGACGCCAGTGCCGTGATCGCCTCGGGCCGGCGCACGATCTCGAGGAGCGGCCTGGCCGGTGCGTCGCTGGCGGTCGCCGGCTTGTGCGGCAGGTCGAGGAAGGTCAGCGCCACGCCGCAGCATAGCGCCACGGTCGCGATCATGAGGAAGCAGCCGGCGAAGATGAAGGGTGAGAGCAGGTCCTGCGTCGCCTTGGCGAGCTCCGGGCCGAGCACGGCGGCGACGAGGCCGCCCGCCATGACGAGCGCTATGGCCCGCGCGCGGGCCGCCGCCTTGTCGGCGACGTCGCTGGCATCGGCCGCATCGGCGGCGGTGAAGCGGAAATACTGGCTGAACGCGCCGAAGACGCCGTAGAGCAGGCCGGCTGCCATGAAGAGCGGGTAGTTGGCCTGCACCACGGCCCAGGTCGCGAGCAGGCCGGAGATGACGCCGAAGAGGCTGCCGAGCATGAGCCCGAGGCGCCGGCCGATGCGCGCCATGAGCAGCGAGGCCGGCATGGTCGACAGCATGTTGCCGAGGAATTGTGCGGCGAGCGGCAGGGTGGCGAGCGCCGGGTTCGGGGCGATCTGCAGCCCGACCAGGGCCGAGGTCGTGATCTGGATCGTGTTGGCCATGAAGAAGAAGGCCTGGCACGTCGCCAGAATCGAGACATTTCGAACGAGTGAGCGATGCAACATAATGCGCGTACATAGCCTTGACCCGGGGGGTCCGGAAAGGGCTGTCGGATAAGGAGGAGTCGGTAGATGCGCGAATCCTGTGGCCTCACCCGTCTTGCCTGCGGGCTGCTGGCCCTGCTCGGTCTCGGGCTGGTGACGCAGGCGGCCGAGGCGCGCGGCTGCTTTCCGATCGCCGAGCGCCTGCTGCCGGGCGTGCAGCTCGCCAGCCTGCCGGATGGCGCCACGGTCGGCATCACCTATCTCGGCCATTCCAGTTTCTGGATCGAGACGGCCGACGGGACGACCGTGATCACCGACTACAACGGCTACCATACGGGTCCGGCGCTGCCCGACATCGTCACCATGAACAACGCGCATTCGACGCATTTCACGATGTCGCCGGACCCCGGGATCCAGCATGTGCTGCGCGGCTGGAATCCGCTCGGCGGGGTGGCCGAGCACGATCTCGAGCTCGACGATCTGCGGGTCCGCAACGTGCCGACCTCGGTGCACGGGCGGAGCGGCGCGCAGGGCAACAGCAATTCGATCTTCGTCTTCGAGATGGAGGACATGTGCGTCGCCCATCTCGGTCATCTGCACCACACGCTTACCGACATGCACCTGGGCGAGCTCGGCGTGATCGACATCCTCTTCGTGCCGGTCGACGGCAGCTACACGATCGCGCAGGCCTCGATGAAGCAGGTGATCGAGCAGATCCGGCCGTCCGTGGTGATCCCGATGCATTTTTTCGGCACGGCCTCGCTCGACCGCTTCCTGGCGCTCATGGGCGAGGACTGGGACGTCCTGACGGTGGGCGGCTCGAGCCTCGCCTATTCCCGCATGACCCTGCCGCAGCGCCAGGTCGCGGTGCTGCAGCCGGAGCGCTGGTGAGCCGCCGGAGGTCGCCCGCACGGCCCTCGCGTTAACGCCGGGAGCTGTCAGCCGCCCCGGAAATTAACCGGGCAGACCGTCCGGTCTTAATATTTGCGCCTATCCCGATGCTGTCCTTGTCGTCGCCGTCGCGGCGGCGGGCAGCTTAATGCATTGTTAATGCTTGCGATCCGGTTAACCAACGGAATCTCGCTGTTCCAGTTGCTTGAGCGACCGGGCCGGGTTTGCCGTGATATGCCAGGATAGTTAAAAATAAACTGTAGAGTTATTTTGAATGTCCCTTGGTGATACGGACCATTTATAGACTCCATCCCTGCGAAATCAATAAATAGCGGCAGGCACGAGCCGCGATGACTAACGCAGGATAGGTGCAATGATTAACAGGAACCACTGGTCGATCTCGGGTTTCAGCGCGATGGCGCTCCTGGCTCTCTCCGCCTGCAGCGGTGGCGGTGGGAGCGGTGGCGGGGGCGGCACGCCGTCGACCCCGTCGGGCGGCACGGGCGGCGGCACGCCGCCGGTCGTCGACTTCGCCGTCCCCAATCCCTACGCGACGGCCGGCAGCGACAGCCCGGACAAGCTCGGCCGGCTCTTCGTCTTCGGCGACAGCTACTCCGACCCCTTCGACCCGCGGCGCTCTTGCGCCTCCAACGCGCCGCCCTGCCTGGCACCCGAGGACCTCTGGTCGAACCGTCTCGTGGCCGCGGCCGGCGGTGACGCGGACGATCTCGTCTCCTACGCCCGGGGCAAGGCCTCGGCCGCCAGCATCAACCCCTATTACCTCTCTGCCGGTGCCAATGATGACGGCATCCTCGGTGACCGTGTCGCCGGCGACGGCATCGACAGCAACTTCAACGAGCGCGACAACACCCTCAAGACCCAGGTCGACCAGTGGAAGGCCGATGCCCACGTGCTGCAGGGCAACGACCTGACCATCGTCTACATGGGCTACAACGACATCATCGCCGCCAGGCCGGGCTGGGCCGTCGATGCCGTGAACGGCTACACGACCCAGCTCGACGAGCTGCGGGCCGGCGGGGCCGCGAGCGATGGAAGGCGCATCTTCGTCACGCTGGTGCACGACTGGGGCACCGTGCCCGACACCAAGGCGGGCGCCGCGAACCGCACGAACGTCCTGAACAGCAACCTGCGTGACATCGTCAACGGGCGTGACAACGTCGTCGCGGTCGACATGTTCACGGTGTTCGAGCGGATCGTTGCGGACCCGGCGCGTT
>CAZGUW010000097.1:0-14515 GCA_964528705.1 uncultured Geminicoccaceae bacterium | reverse complement strand
GCCGTGCTGGACAATGCCGGAGCACCCGCCGAGCTGGCGATCTGGTGCATGATGGAGACACCGCGCGGTATTCTGCACGCGGAGGCCATCGCCGACAATCCGCGGGTCGCGTGCCTGGTCATGGGGACCTCCGACCTGACCAAGGACCTGATGGCGCGGCATACGGCGCTGCGTCTGCCGATGCTGCCGTCGCTCGCTATCTGCCTGCTGGCGGCACGCGCTGCGGGCATCGCCATCATCGACGGCGTCTATCTCGATCTCGACGACCAGGACGGCCTGGTGGCGGCCTGCGAGCAGGGGCGTGATCTTGGCTTCGATGGCAAGACGCTGATCCACCCAAAGCAGATCCCGGCCGCCAACGCCGCGTTTGGCCCGACGGACGAAGCCATCCGGTCCGCGCAACGGATTATCGAAGCCTATGGTGAGGCGTTGCGCGAGGGGCGCGGGGTCACCGTCCTCGATGGCAAGCTCGTCGAGAACCTGCACGTCACCGAAGCCAGGCGCATCGTGGCGCTGGCCGAAGCCATTGCCCAACGATCCGGTGGCTGAGGCGCGTGGCGTCAGGCGATGAGGCGGTAGTCCAGCCTCTCGCCGCGCACCGCCATGGTGCCCTTGACCCAGTTGCCGTCGGCGTCGAACCAGATGTCACCGCTGCGGCCGGTCTTGGCCGCGCATCGGAAGCGCTCTGCCGTCACCGGCCCATGGAGGCCGTCGATGGTTTCGCTGCCGAGAGGCTGGGCCGCGAGGTCGGTCAGCCTGACCTTCTGCGTATCCACCAGTGCCTGCTGGCGAGTGATGGCCACGTTCCAGAAGGCGAGATCGGTCATCGTGCCCAAGGGCACCTGGATCGCTCGGTTCGCTTCGCCGCCCTCGACCGCCAGCCCGTTGCCCGTGGCCCGGATGAACGTCTCGCTGATCTCGCCATTGTCATCCGTGTTGGCCCGGCTCTCGCGCAACTGCCCGTCGATCCAGAGATCGTCGGCCATCTGCCGGAACCGGAAGGCCGTGAAGAAGGCGACCTTGACCTCGACCTCGATCTCGGTTCGGGCGCGAAAGCCGTTATCGGCCGGGGTGAAGCGAACCGTATGGCGGCCGATCTCGTCGCCCTCGCGAAAGATCGCGAATGTCCGATCGATCGGCATCACCATGGCGAGGGAAGGCATCGGCAAGGCCAGGCAACCGATGCCCGCCAGGCTGCCCACCAGAAAGTGCCGGCGACCGACCCCGTCCGCCCTGCGGCATGCGGCTTCGCCTGCCGGTTCCACTCTCATCCTGTCCTCTCCAAGCTCGTTCATGGCAACTCAGACGGTCGGCCGCTGGACAAATCCCTGCGCCGGGATCGCCTCGTCCTGCACCTGCTCGATCCGCTCGACCCGGGCGAAAGTCGGGCCCCGCCAGCAACGCTCGACCACCATCTGCATGGATACGCGATCACCGTGCAACAAGGCCTCCACCGACCCGTCCGCGAGATTGCGCACCCACCCGTCGAGACCGCTCTCTTCAGCAATCGAGGTCAGCCAGGCTCGGTAACCCACGCCCTGCACCCGACCGAAAACGCGCAGGCGAACCGCCATCCTTTAACCATTGCGACTTACTAACCTTGAAATCTGGCATAGAGACGGCAAAACGCAATGCGAGATCATGACACATTGGTTACAGCCAGGGAAATTGAAGGCGGGTTGTGTCACCCCTGCAACCCCCGCCCCCCGGTTGCGCCGAGATGAAGCGGTAGCCAGTCGCCTGCACCGTCCGGCATTAGCCTGACAATCGGAATCGCACATTTGCAGATCCAACCTCCCTCACTGGCAGCCAGGCTGGAACGCGACGGCGCGTTGCCGTGGCGCGAAGCTGCAGGGTTGACGGCCGGGATCGCCCGGCTGCTGGACCGACTTCACGCCGGCGGCAGGGTGCACGGCGGTGTGGAGCCGCTGGCCGTTCTCTTCGTCGGCGGCGCCTTGCGGCTCGCCGACCCCCTGCCGGCTGCGAAAGGCGCCGGGACGCGGCAGCTCGGCGCCCCGCCGCCAACCGTCGCATCGCTGTCGGCGGGTCGACTGCGTGATTTCTCGGCGCTTGGCGAGACATTCGCCCGAATGCTCGGCGGGGCGGGTGGGGTCGAAGGCTTGCCGGCTGCCGTGCGTGATGTCCTGGCGCGCTGCGCAACGACCGATCCGGCCAGGATCTTCCGCTCCGGCAACGAGATCGCCGAGGCGCTCGAGCTGGCACTGGCAGCGAGCGAGGTGCCGCCCGAGGACGAACCGCTGCCGGCATCGCACGCCCAGGGCGCGCCGGAGCGGCGTCCCGTGCCGCCGTCGGCAAGGGCCAAGCCGGTCCCTTTGCGGCGACGCGGCTCGAATGCCGGCCATCGATGGATCCTCGTGATCCTGTGCGGGATGCTGCTGCTCGGCGGTGCCGCGATCTATCATTTGCGCCCGGCGCCCGATCAGAGCCCCGCTGTTGCATCGGTGGAGGGTGGGCCGGATGAGTCGGCAGTTGCAGTCGAGGAAACGGAAGCCCTCGTCGAGCTGCTCGCCGCGCTGCCGGAGCAGCCCCCGACGCCCGAGCCGCCGCGACCCACGGCCGAGGCGGTGTTGCGTGAGATCCTGGCGAGTGCCGGGGAACAGCCTTGCCAGCGGCTCGAGGTCGAGCGAATCGGCCCGGATCTGCGCCTGGTGGGGCAAACGGCGAGTTCCACGGACCGGTCGACGATCCTGGCGATGCTCGAGCCGCTGGAGGAAGCGGTCGACGTGGCCATCGAGGTCGGCGGCTCCGATCGCTTCTGCGCCCTATACGATGTCCTAGGCAGGCGAACGGCGACCGCCATGCCCCGACTTGCCCATCTCTATCCGCGCCGCACCAGCCACCGCCTGGTTTATGGTGACGCGCTCATGATCCAGGTGCAGATGCCGGCCGAGCCCGGCTATCTGACCGTCGACTACTTCACCGCAGACGGCATGGTCGTGCATCTCCGGCCCGCCGACAGTGACTCGGCGGCCTTGCCACCGCTCGCGGAGGTCGTGGTCGGCAATCCGCTGGACGGACCCTCGCTGCAGATTGGCCCGCCTCCCGGCGATGAGCTCGTTCTCGTGCTGGCCACCACGGCTCCTCCCTTTTCACGGTCGCGCCCGCCGACTGAGGAGGCCGACGCCTATCTGGCGGCGCTCGACACGGCGCTCGCTCGGGAGGCGACGCCGCCGCTCGCCTCGAGCCTGAGGATCGAAACCGTCCCGGTGCCGGACTGAGCCTGCTCCAGCCTGCCCTTGCAAGCCCACGGCTTGCAATAGGATATTGAAGTAACTACTAGATTCTTTCTACCTGAGGCTGTGGGCGGCATGCTGATGAGGGACATGGAGAGCCAGGAACGGCCGGCCAGCCTCGATCAGGTCCTTGCAATTGGCGGCATGAGCCATTTCACGCTCGATCTGGCGGCCGGGCGGATTGCCGGGGGGCCGCTGATCAAACGGCTCCTCGGTGAACCGGACTGCGGGGATGCGTTCAGCGTCACGAGGCTCCTCGATGGGCTCGACGAAAGGACCGGACGGCAGCTTGCCGCTGTTCTCGCCAATCCGCCGCGGCCTGACGACACGGTCGACCTGGAGCTCGCTACCGCCGATCGCGGCGCGATCGCGACGTTCAGGCTGGTCGGACGAATCCGGGCCGATCCGATGCCGATCCTCGCCGGGGTCCTGGTCGATGAGTCCGTGCAACGGCACGAGGACGGGCGGGTGCGACGACGCGCCAGCGACCGCGATGCAGCGAGCCAGCTCGAGCAGTTCACGACGATCGTCAGCCACGATCTGAAGTCGCCGCTGCGCGGCGTCCATCACCTGGCGCGTTTTCTGCGGGTGGACCTCGCGGACGCAGCCAGCCCACAGGTTCTCGAGCATCTGGACAAGCTCGACCGGCAAGTGGCGAAGATGAGCCGGATGCTCGACGACCTCCAGGCCTACGTGCAGGTGGATCGCACGGCCGGGAAGGTCGAGACGGTCGATCTCGAAGAGCTTGGTGAGGAACTGGGCGAGCTCGTCGGGCTACCCGACGACTTCACCCTGGATATCGATGTCGAGCCTCTTCTGGTCGAGACCGATCGTGCCGCATTGTCGCTGGTGCTGCGCAACCTGCTCGACAACGGCTGCAAGCACCATGATCGAAGCGCCGGGACGTTGCGGCTCGAGGCGCGGCCGGACGGCAGGGGGCGGCTGAAGTTCATGGTGGTCGATGACGGGCCGGGTATCCCGCCATGCTACCGAAAGCGCGTGTTCAAGCAGTCGCAGCGTCTCGGCGGGACGGAACCCGGCTCGGGAATTGGCCTCGCCCTGGTCAAGCGTGCCGTGAAGCGGCAGGGCGGCCGCATCTGGATCGCCGATGCGCCCGCGGGCAGTGCCGAACGCGGGGTGGCCTTCTGTTTCACCTGGCCGTTGGTCCGAGGTGGCAAGGCGGACGGCTGAGGACCAGGATCCCCCCGTTCTCGACGAGCGGCGAGGATTTGGCCGTTCGCCTCGATCAGCTGGCCATCGGCTTGTTTGCCTTGCGATGCGCTGCGAAGAGCGCTGCCAGCGCTGCCGATGCCATGCGGGCCCGGAGAGCGTCGGCGCGACTGGTCAGCACGACCGGCACCCGCGCCCCGAGCACGATGCCGGCCGCGTCGGCATTGGCGAGGAAGGTCAGGTTCTTGGCGAGCATGTTGCCGGCCTCGAGGTCGGGCACGACCAGGATGTTGGCCTGTCCGGCAACGGGCGAGACGATGCCCTTGATCCTCGCCGCCTCGGGGCTGATCGCATTGTCCAGGGCCAGCGGGCCATCGAGCAGCCCACCGGTGATCTGCCCGCGGTCGGCCATCTTGCAGAGGGCCGCGGCATCGATGGTCGAGGGGATCTTGCTGGTCACCGTCTCCACCGCCGAGAGGATGGCGACCTTCGCCTCGAGCTCCAGGGCGAGGGCCAGATCGATGGCGTTCTGCACGATATCGCGCTTGGCATCGAGATCGGGGAAGATGTTGACCGCCGCATCGGTGATGAAGAGCGGTTGCGCGTAGGTCGGCACCGCCATGGCGAAGACATGGCTGATGCGCCGCTCGGTTCGCAGGCCGGTGTCGCGGCGCGCCACCTCGGCCATCAGCTCGTCCGTGTGCAGGCTGCCCTTCATGAGGAGCTCACCTTGTCCTGCGCGAACGAGCTTCACGGCCTCGGCGGCTGACGCATGGCTGTGCGGCGTATCGACGATCTCGATGCCGTCCAGCGATCCGCCGAGTTCCGCGGCAACGGCTTCGATGCGGGCGCGGGGGCCGACCAGGAGCGGCTCGATGATGCCGCTGGCGCGTGCTTCCAGCGCACCTTCGAGCGAGACCGTATCGCAGGGATGCGCGACGACTGTGGGCGTCGGCGCAAGCCGTTGGGTCGACCGGATCAGCCGGTCATAGGCCTCGTGCCGCTGGGTGTCTGCGCCTGCTGTCATCACTTCGTCCTCCTGGATGTCGGCCGATTCTGAACCCGGCCTATCAGGAGACCTCGGATGGCGATAGATGCGCCCTTGCCGCAATGCAGCGTACGCGTTCCCGCCCGGATTTCGCGGCTGCAAGCCGATGGATCGCCGCGCCTCGATCGTCTAAGACGTCCTCCGGCCGCCGAGGCCGTTCAGCCTGCAAGGGAAGGGTTCAGTCATGCGCCTCTATGATTTCGGGTTTCTGATCATCGCCGCGGCCGTCTGCGCGGCCGTTGCCTTGGTCGTGGCCGCGCAGGTCGCCTGACCGCGTCGGGTTGCTCGTCTCGTCAGGTGGCCCGACGCAAGTCGGTTGACCGCCGGGCGCGTGGATTGCCTGCGGTGGGTGACTGACGGTCCCGCGCCCTTGTTGCGTGGCGGGTTTCGCGGCATACGGTGCCGCCAACGACTGCCCCTGGAGGATGTTCATGGCGCTCATCGCCAAAAGCCTGGCCCGCATCAAGCCGTCCCCGACGATTGCCGTGACCAATCTGGCGCGTGAGCTGAAGGCGGCGGGTCGCGACATCATCGGTCTTGGGGCCGGCGAGCCGGACTTCGACACGCCGGATCACATCAAGGAATCCGCCATCGCGGCCATTCGTGGCGGCGACACGAAGTACACAGCGGTCGATGGAACGCCGGCGCTGAAGGAGGCGATCGTCGCCAAGTTCAAGCGTGAGAACAGCCTCGTCTACGGCATGCAGGAGATCACCGTCGGCACCGGCGGCAAGCAGGTGCTCTACAACGCCTTCGTCGCAACGCTCGATCCCGAGGACGAGGTGCTCATCCCGGCACCCTACTGGGTCTCCTATCCCGACATGGTGCTCTTGGCCGGCGGCAAGCCGCTAGCGATCGACTGCACTGCGGAATCGGCATTCAAGCTGCAGCCCGATCAGCTCGAGGCCGCGATCACGCCGGCGACCAAGTGGCTGGTGCTTAACTCGCCGAGCAATCCGACGGGCGCCGCCTATACGGAGGGCGAGCTGAAGGCGCTCGCCGAGGTGCTGCTCCGTCACCCGCACGTGCATGTCATGACCGACGACATGTACGAGCATCTCGTCTACGACGACTTCCGCTTCACGACGATCGCCCAGGTCGAACCGGAGCTTCGGGAAAGGACGCTGACGGTCAACGGTGTCTCGAAGGCCTATGCGATGACCGGCTGGCGTATCGGCTATGCCGGCGGGCCGGCGGGGATCATCAAGGCCATGGGCATGGTGCAGTCGCAGAGCACCTCCAACCCGAGCTCGATCAGCCAGGCCGCCGCGGTGGCGGCGCTCAACGGCCCGCAGGACTTCCTCCCCGAGCGCAACGCGGTGTTCGCCCAACGTCGCGATCTCATCGTCGACCTGCTCAACGAGGCGCCGGGGCTGAGCTGTCCGTCGCCCGAGGGCGCCTTCTACGTCTATCCGAGCTGTGCGGGCGTGATCGGCCGCAAGTCGCCGGGCGGGAACGTGATCGATTCGAGCGAGGCATTCGCGCGCTTCCTCCTGGAGGATGGCGGCGTCGCGGTGGTGCACGGATCGGCCTTCGGCCTCGACCCGCATTTCCGAATTTCCTACGCGACGTCGACGGAGCAGCTCGAGGAAGCCGGCCGGCGCATCATCGCCACCTGCCAGAAGCTCGGCTGAAGCCGGCCCGCTACTGCTCGAAGTGTGGATGATGGACGGTGTCGCCCACGGCGATGCCCAGCCGCTCCGCCTCACCACCGCGTATCTCGAGCACCCCTGCGACCGGCCCGTCCGAAGGCAACACGGTTTCCGAATAGGGGGTCGTGCGGGCGGCGATCTTCTGCACGCGGCCGGTCGCCTCGATGAACAGCATGTCTAGGCTGGTCGGCGTGTTCTTCATCCACATGGCGACGGGCCGCGGTCGCTCGTGCACGAACAGCATCCCCGTGCCGTCCGGCACTTCGACGCGGAACATCAGGCCTTTCGACTGTTCCATTGGCGAACGGGCCATCTCGACCAGCAAGTGAACGGTCCCCTCCTTCGTCCGGATGGCCAGTGGCTCGACTGCCAGGCGTTCCTGAGGCGTGCCGGCCGGTTGCTGCGCGAGTGCGGTGCTCGGCGCCGGGGACATGAGCCCGGAAATGGCGAGCGCCGCCATGCCCGCGAGGACACCACGACGCCTTGACCAAGGGGCTGGTCCGCAAGGCCGTCGCTCGAAACTGACGCCGCTCATGGCCAATTACCGCTCATGGGATGAACTGCTCCTTCAAGATGCGTTCCTCCAGATTGTGCTCGGGATCGAACAGCAGCCGAAACCCGTGGGTCTTGTCCTCCCAGATCTCGATGACCGTCACGTCGCGCACTTCGGTGAAGTCGGCGACCGCGCTGACGGGACGCTTGATCGGGTCGAGAACGCGAATGCGGAAACGCGTTCGACTGCCGAGCAGCGCGCCACGCCACCGGCGGGGACGAAAGGCGCTGATCGGCGTGAGCGCCAGGATGTTCGAGCCGAGCGGAATGATCGGCCCATGGGCCGAGAGATTGTAGGCGGTGGAGCCCGCCGGCGTCGCCACCATGACACCGTCGCACACCAGCTCCGGCAAACGTTTGACGCCGTCGATCTCGATGCTGAGCGCCGCGGCCTGCCTCGTCTGGCGAAAGACCGAGACCTCGTTGATGGCGAGCCCGCGCACCTCCCCACCACTGGCGCGCTCGGCGCACATGCGAAGCGGGTAGAGGTCGACGGCGATGGCCCCGGCGATGCGGCCGAGCAGGTCGTCGGGCGTGTAGGCATTCAGGAGGAAGCCGACCGTGCCGAGGTTCATGCCGTAGATCGAGACGTCGCGGTCCATGAAACGATGCAGCACTTCCAGCATGAAGCCGTCGCCACCGAGTGCCACCACGACATCGGCCGAGTCCGCGTCCACCGAAGGGTAGCGGGCCATCAGGTCGTTCCGCGCACGCGCGGCATCCGGCGTGTCGGCGGCGAGGAACCCGAGCCTCATGCGATAAGCGCCCTTCCGGGTGACATGGTGGCGGAAACGCGGCCGGCGGCGTCCCCGTCGACGTTGCTCCATTCACAAGCGGGGTGGAGCGTATTAGCTTTAGACATAATGCGTAAGCCGGGAATGCCGGCCAACTCGCGCTCGGGTTCGGAGGACAACATGCTCGTCGACGGCTTCGGCCGGCAGATCTCATATGTCAGGGTGTCGGTCACTGACCGCTGCGATTTCCGCTGCGTGTATTGCATGGCCGAGAACATGGTCTTCCTGCCGAAGCGGGACCTGCTGAGCCTCGAAGAGCTGGAGCGGTTGTGCGACGCCTTCATCGCGACCGGTGTCCGCAAGATCAGGCTGACCGGCGGCGAGCCCCTGGTCCGGCGCGGGGTGATGTCACTGATCGAGGCGCTGGGCCGTCGGCTGGGCCAGGTGCCCGGCACCCTCGACGAGCTGACGCTGACAACCAATGGCAGCCAGCTCGGGCGCCATGCCGAGGGCCTCTTTGCTGCGGGCGTCCGCCGCATCAACGTGTCGCTCGATACGCTCAAGCCCGGACGCTTCGAGGCGATCACCCGATGGGGGCGCTTCGACCAGGTGATGCAGGGCATCGCCGCCGCGCGCGCAGCGGGGCTCGCCATCAAGATCAACATGGTGGCGCTCAAGGACGTCAACGAGGACGAGTTCGACCAGATGCTCGCCTGGTGCGGTGCCGAGGGCTACGACCTCACCCTGATCGAGACCATGCCGCTCGGCGACATCGATGGCGACCGCACCGACCAGTATCTGCCGCTGTCGCTGGTCCGCGCCCGCCTGCAGCAACGCTGGAAGCTCACCGATCTCGACCACTCGACCGGCGGGCCGGCGCGCTACGTCCGGGTCGAGGAGACGGGAGGGCGGCTCGGCTTCATCACGCCGATGAGCCACAATTTCTGCGAATCCTGCAACCGCGTCCGCGTGACCTGCACCGGCACGATGTACATGTGCCTCGGGCAGGAGGACGCCATCGACTTGCGCACTCCCTTGCGCGGTGCCGAGGACAACGGCCCGGTCATCGCCGCCATCGAGGCCGGCATCGGGCGCAAGCCCAAGGGCCACGACTTCGTCATCGACCGTCGCCGCAAGCGTCCGGCGCTGGCACGCCACATGAGCGTGACGGGCGGCTGAACGGGCGGGTCGGCGTACCGATCTAATCGACCGCTCGGTCGGCCAGCGTCATCTGGCGGCTGCCGAGCACGAGCTTGTAGGCTTCCTCCGCCGGGATCGGCCGACTGAAGAGGTAGCCCTGGAGCTCGTGGCAGCCGCAGCCGCGCAGGATCTCGTATTGCTCGGGTGATTCGACGCCCTCGGCGACGATCTTGAGGCCGAGCGCCGAGCCGAAGGCGATGATCGCGCGGGCGATCGCGGCACTCGACTCGTTGTGCGCGATGTCGCGGACGAAGGAGCGGTCGACCTTCAGCGAACGGATCGGGAAGCGCTTGAGATAGGAGAGCGACGAGTAGCCCGTGCCGAAGTCGTCGACAGCGAGGCTGATGCCGAGCTCGTCGAGCTCGCCCAGGCGGCGCGTGGCATCGATCACATCTTCCATGATGACGCTCTCGGTGAGCTCGAACTCGAGCAGGCGTGCGGGAAACCGCGTGGCCTGGAGCGTCTGGCGGACGTGCGGCACGAGATTGCGGTTGTTGTACTGGCGCCCGGAGATGTTGATCGCGAGCCGCAAAGGCGCGATGCCCGCATCGAACCAGGTCTGAAGCTCGCGGCAGGCGGCCTCGAGAACCCACTCGCCAATCGCGATGATGGCCCCGGTTTCCTCGGCGAGCGGGATGAATTCCGCGGGCGGGATCATCCCGAGCTCGGGGTGCTGCCAGCGGATCAGCGCCTCCATGCCGACGATGCGCGAGGACGCGAAGCTGAGCTGCGGCTGGTAGTGCAGGAGGAACTCGCCACGCTCCACGGCTTCGACCAGCTGTCGCTCCAGCATCAGGCGGTCGAAGGAGACGGCATTCATGGCATTGCTGAAGAACTGGAAGTTCGCACCTCGCCCTGCGGGAATTCTGTCGAGCGCCGCTTCCGCGTTATCGAGCAGGGTTTCCGCCTGATCGCCGTCGGCGGGGAAGACCGCGATCCCGACCATGCCGCTGACGGCGATCTCGCGATCCTCCACCGGTACGGGCTGTCGCAGCTCGTCCAGCAGCGCCCGGGCCAGCTTGGCGGAGCCGTCGGCACCATCGCTGCCGAAGGCGAGGACTGCAAAACGCATCTCGTCGGTGCGTGCCAGGGTATCGAGGCGGCCGATGGCCTGCCCGAGGCGCTTCGCAATGACCATGAGCAGCTGGTCGATGGCCGCGCGACCGAATGAGCGCTCGACGAGGTTCAGCCGATCGATCCCAAGGACCATGACGGTCAGGCCAGAACCCTTCACTGCGGCTCTCGTCACGGCCTGGCGCAGACGGTCGAGGAAGAGGAAGCGGTTGGGCAGGTTGGTGCCAGGGTCGTGATAAAGCGTGTCGCGCAGCGCGCGCGGGGCCAAACCCTCCTCGGCCAGCGTCAGCAGCACATGGTCCTCGTCGCCGAGCGAAAGGCGCCGCAGCACCAGCCGCGATGCGTCTTGTGCAGGCGTGTCGGCCGGCAGCGTCAGTGAGGTGGCGGTTGCCGGATCATCGTGGCCGGCGACGAAGCTCGCGATGGCGGCTGCCTCCGGCAATGACAGGGTGTGGACCGGCTGCCCGATGCTCGGTTCCGGTGACTGCCCGAACGCTGCACCCAGGTCACCAGCAAAGGCGGCAACGTCGCCAGCTGCATCGAGGAGGATTGCCGGCACGCCCAGTGCCGCGAGCGCCTCGACGACTGCCGATCGCACGTCGGTCAACCCATGGCTGCCGGCCTCGGCAGCGGTGACCGGCTCGGTCGCCCCGGCCGGCAGGGTGTCGGGCCCCGGATCGACGATTCGGACGCACCCGCTGATGCCGACCACCTCGCCACTGGCCGGATGCAGCACGGGTATCGCCGTGTCTTGCAGCATGAGGCGGCTCGTGGCCGAGTGGCGCAGCCGATAGGTCGTGGATTGGGCGTTTCCTTGCAGGAGCTCCAGATGGCGCCGCCGGAGTGCTGGGCGAGCCGCCCGCTCGATCAGGTGCAGCCAGCTGTCGGCGGCAGCCGTGATCCCCAGGACCTGTCGGAACTTCGGCTCGCAGGCGAGGATGCGCCACTGTCCATCGGGCGCCAGCTCGGCGAAGTAGCGAAACGACGAAGGGGGCGGCAGCAACTCTGCGCCCGGCCAAGCTACTGCCAGCTTGTCCGGGTCCGCGACCGGTGTAGCGGTCATCAGGTAGGCAGACCCGGCCGGCTGGCCGTGCAGCTGCACGACGGTGGGACCGCCGCAGTCGAGCGCCACCTCGCGATCGAAGGCGCGCCGATCGGCAATGTGGGCGACTGTATCGGCGAAGTCGGCGGCCGCCACGAACCCGCTGTCGTTCGGGGAGGGCGGCCCGGCCTCGACGGCGAGGGCGCTGTCCTGCCAGAGATCGAGCCAGGCCGTATTGGCTGCAACCATCCGAACGCAGCCGGGCGAGGAGGCATCGCTCTCCACGAAGGCGGCCGCGATCGGCAAGGCATCGAGCAGCGACTGAGCCGACAGCACGAGGCTCGGCGGTTCAGACACCAGCGTCACACAGTGGTCCGGCGCGAGTGGAGGTCATGGCAGCTTCGAGACGCGGCCGATCCGGCAGATGTCAACTACTAATGCGGGAAAATGATCGCGCATATTAGCTTAGAACGCAAGCGACCTGCCGTCGCCGCGTGTGGCCGACGTCCTTCCTGCTCGCTCAATCCTGCAGCAGGTCACCGAGGATCTGCGGGATCCGGCTCGCCAGATCGGTGGCGAGCATCGGAGTCGGGCATCGCTCGGCAGCTCCGGCATGCAGCCACGCAGCGGCCGCCGCCGCGTCAAAGGACGACAGGCCCTGGGCCATCAGGCCGACGATCAGCCCGGCGAGGACATCACCCGTTCCGGCCGTGGCGAGATTCGGCGGGGCGGTGGCATTGATGCGGGCGCGGCCATCGGGTGCGGCGATGACCGTATCGGCGCCCTTGAGGAGAACGACGCAACCGGCGCTGGCCGTCGCCTGCCTGGCGCGTTCGAGACGGTCGCCGGTCAACTGGAAGAGTCGCCCGAACTCGCCGTCATGCGGGGTGAGCACGGCGCTCGCCGGCAGTTTCCATTCGTGAATCGACCGGCCCGACCGGCCGAGTGCGGTCAGGGCATCGGCGTCGAGGACACAGGGTCGATCCGCGGCGAGCACGTGCTCGATCAGGGCGAGCGTCTGCCGGCCCAGGCCGAAGCCGGGGCCCATCAGGATGGTGGTGAAACGGCGATCCTCCAGCAGACGCGCCAGGTCCGCCCCGTTCTCCATGGGGCGCGTCAGCAGGCTCGGTGCGTGGCCGGCATAGATCGGCAGGGCTTCGAGTGGGGCCGCCACGGTGACGAGACCGGCTCCGACCCGGGCGGCGGCCGTCGCCGCCATGCTGGCGGCACCGGTGGCATTGGCCCCACCGCCGAGCACCAGCGCATGGCCATGACTGTATTTGTGCGCTCGTGTCGTGCGTCGTGGGAGCCGGGCGGCCCACTCGGCCGGACCGTTGACGCGCAGGCCGCTGTCGTGAGCCGCCACGACAGATGCCGGTATGCCGATGTCGGCGCAGCGGATCTCGCCCATGAGGGAACGCGCCGGCTCCAGGAGATGAGCCGGCTTCGGACAGGCGAAGGTGACGGTGAGGGCGGCAGGCAGAGTGCCGGGCGACACGCTTCCAGTGGTGCCATCGACACCGGAGGGCACGTCGACCGCGACCACCTGCGGGTGGCACTGGGCGAGTTCGCGCAGCCGCTCGCCTAGTGCGGGATCGAGCGGCCGGTCGAGACCCGCGCCGAAGAGCGCGTCTACGAGGATGTCGAACGTTCCCGGGACCGGGTCGGCAAGCTGCCCGATCCGCCCGGTCCAGCTTCCGGCGGCCAGCGCCGCGTCGCCCTTGAGCCGGGCCGGATCGCCGAGGGCCGCGATCCTGACCGGCCAGCCGGCGTGTACCAGCCGGCGGGCGATGACATAGCCGTCGCCACCATTGTTGCCCGGCCCGCAGAGCACCAGGACGCGGCCCGGCGGCAGCCGTTCGGTGATGGCGCGAACGACCGCCGCACCGGCGTTTTCCATGAGCCGGGCACCGGCGATACCGGAAGCGATCGTGGCGCGATCGACCTCCGCCATCGCCCGGGTCGTGAGAACCGTTCCGGAGAGCATGGCTCGCTCCAAGCAGCAGCGTGGCCGGCTGCGGCCCCGGCAGGGGGCGTTAGCCAAGCGTTAAGACCTCGATGATAGACCGGGTGGCCATTGCCGGCGACCGCTTCGCCGGCGCCAGGCAGCAGGACGAGAGCTGATGAGCGCAATCTTCGACTTCGCCCGACTGGCGTCCTTCGCCGAGGATGACCGGGCACTCGAGCATGAGTTGTGCGGCATGTTCCTGCTGACTGCGGATCGCTATCTCGGCGAGATGCACCGGGCGATGGGCTGTGCTGCGACCTGGTCGGCCGAGGCGCATCGCCTGAAGGGGGCGGCTGCGAATATCGGTGCCGATTCGCTGGCCGAGCTGGCGCTGGTCGCGGAGCACGGCGACCCGGATCCGGCCCGGCTCGCCCAGCTCCAGGCGGCACTGGCCATGACGCGGCAGCTGCTGGAGAAGCATCTCGGACGCAGCTGACCGGCCACGCGGCAGGCGGCGATCCGGGGGCGGGCGGCGTGCCTCGGAGCGCCACAATGCAGTCCGAATTCCCTCGGCCGATCGACGTGACGTTGGATCGTGGCAACACCACAGGTTCAACATCTCAGGGCGTCAGAATTCCCTTGATTGAGCCATCCATTTCGACTGATATCGCGCCAGTTTTCTCGGGGTGACTCCTGAAGTGCATCGGGCTGATGCCTGGAACTGCGGCGATATCCTCATCGGTTCAGAGGGACGATGTGATGCGAAATGGCGCTGGGTTGCTCGCGGTGGGCGCCTTGTGTAGTGCGTTGGCCGCCTGCGGTGGCGTCGATCCGAATATTC
>CAZGUW010000096.1:322-14542 GCA_964528705.1 uncultured Geminicoccaceae bacterium | reverse complement strand
TCGCGGATGCGCGGCGCCGAGATCACCTGGCCGTCGAGCACGATGGCGAAGAGCTCGTTGGTGTGCTCCTGCGTGATCGTGCCGAACCGTCTGGCACCCACATTGTCGAAGCGGAAGCTGACGACCGGCTGGTTGTCCTGGAAGCTCGGCTGCGCATCGACCAGGTTCTCGCCCGACACCTCGATGCGCCGCTGCACGACCCAGTTGGCAGCGCCGTCGTCGGGATCCGCGGAGGGCAGCAGCACCGTGCCGGGCGGCAGTCGGCCGGCCTCGGCATCGGCGAGGCTCGCGTCCATGTCGACCATCTGGAAGGTCAGCCGGGCCGTGCGGCCGAGGAGGTTCTTGATCGCCGTCGGATCGCGCTCGCCCGGCACCTGCACGAGGATGCGGTCGTCGCCCTGGCGCTGGATCGTAGGTTCGCGGGTGCCGAGCTCGTCGATCCGCCGGCGCACGACCTCGAGCGACTGGTTGACGGCGGCGCGCACACGCTCGGCCCGCCCCTCCTCGCTGAAGCCAATGGCGAGCCTGCCCTCGCCATTGTCCTCCTCGGCGAACTCACGTGCCGTGCCGATGCCGAAGGCCGTCGACGGCAGGAGCGGGTTGATCTCCCGAAGCAGCTCCATGGCCCGGTCACTGTCCGCCGGCTCGGTCAGGGTGAAGCGCACCATGCCGTCCTGCACGCCGAGACCGCGATAGCCGATGCGCTCACGCCGCAGCGCCAGCCGGACCTCGCCGACCAGCTCCTCCAGCCGTTCGTCGATCACCGTGTCGACGCCGACCTCGAGCAGCAGGTGCGAGCCGCCCTGCAGGTCGAGGCCGAGGTTGATCTGTCCCTTGGGCAGGAAATCCGGCCAGGCCGCCACCGTCTCCCGATTGAAGAGATTGGGAATGGCGATGACGAGCGACGCCAGCAGAACGACGACGACCGTCCAGATCTTCCAGGGCTGCAATGCCGACATCGACGTTATTTCTTGAAAAGCTTGCCGAGGAAGCCGCCGCCGGTGTTGTTGTTGGCCGCAGTCGCCTCGGCGGTGCCGGGCTTGGGCTTGTTGACGATGTCGGCGATGCTCGAGCGCTGCACGCTCACCTGCACCTCCTTGGCGATCTCGACGGTCAGCACGTGGTCCTCGACCTTCGTGACCTTGCCGAAGATGCCGCCGGAGGTCAGCACCTGGTCACCGCGCTTCACGCCTTCGATGAGGGCACGATGCTCCTTCATCTTGCGCTGCTGCGGGCGGATCAGGAGGAAGTAGAAAACGGCGAAAATGAGCACCAGCGGCAGGAGCGACACGAAGAAGTCGCCGCCACCCGGGGCTGCCGCCTGGGCATAGGCAGGAGAGATGAGCATTCTTGTCCTCGAAGGAGCAGGGCCTGCGGATTGGGCTGCCTTCTATAACGGCGGGGCGCGCTTGGCAAACCGCAAGCGTGCGGGCTACGGCAGGCTGCCGCAGCGGCGGATGACGACGGGTCGGATCGTCAGGCCGCCCCCGTCACGTACTGGACCAGCTGCGCGATGGTGTGCTCCTGCTCGTCGATGATTGACTTGACGAGATCGCCGATCGAGACGACCCCGAGGAGCCGCCCGCGGTTCATGACGAGGAGATGGCGCTGGCGGCTCTCGGTCATCACGGCCATGCATTCCTCGACCGTCTGGTCGGGGCCGACCCGCCTGAAGTCGGTTTCCATGATCTCGCGCACGAGCGTATTCGCGGAGGACCGGCCCTTGAGGATCACCATGCGCGCGTAGCCGCGCTCGTTGAAGATGCCGACCGGCTTGCGGCCGTCGAGCACGACCATGGCGCCGATATCGGCCTCGGCCATCTGCTCGAGTGCCGCGAGCACCGTGTCACCCGGCGCGATGCTCCAGACCTTGGTACCCTTCTTCGCCAGGATCTGCCGCATCGTCGTCATACCGCTCTCCCCCGGGGTCAGCGACATCCGCTTGGTGCTCGGCTCGTCCACAGGAGACAAGAGCCACCTGCCATGCTGCCCCGAAGCAACCGGAAAGGCAAGCCAACGTCCACGCTGAAATGCCGCGCCGGGGGCGAGGTCAGACGCTCTCGGCGAGCCGCCGATCGAGCTGGCCGCGCGCTGCCTTCGGCAGGGCGACGGCGAGATGGATGCCGCGGTCGTCGTCCGTGCGATCGAGGACCCGGCCCTGCTGGTGAAGCCAGGCGACGACGGCGCCCTGGCGATGGTCGAGGTCGAGATGGACGATCTCGTCCGCCGCCGCGAGACGCTCCTCGACGCAGGCGAGCAGCTCGTCGAGGCCGTCGCCCCGAAGTGCCGAGAACGGCACCACCTCGGGCCGGCCGGCGGCGAGCTCCAGCAGGCGGCGGCGCTCGTCCTCTCCAGCGAGGTCGATCTTATTCCAGCCCTCGACCAGGCGCTGCCGGCGCTCGGCCTCGTCGACGCCGAGCTCGTCGAGCACGTGCTGGACATCCTCCGCCTGCGCCTCGGTCTCCTCGTGGGTGATGTCGCGCACATGGACGAGGAGATCAGCCTCGAGCACCTCCTCGAGCGTGGCGCGGAAGGCTGCGACCAGCGACGTTGGCAGATCACTGATGAAACCCACCGTATCCGAAAGGATGACGCGCCGGCCGGAGGGCAGCCGCACCACCCGCATGGTCGGGTCGAGCGTGGCGAAGAGCTTATCCTCGGCCAGCACCTCGGCACCGGTCAGCCGGTTGAACAGGGTCGACTTGCCGGCATTGGTGTAGCCGACAAGTGCGACGATCGGATAAGGCACACGCTGGCGCGCGGCACGGTGCAGGCCGCGGGTGCGCGTCACCTGGGCGAGCTCGCGCTTGAGCGCCGTGATCCGCTCGTCGATGCGCCGGCGGTCGAGCTCGATCTGCCGCTCGCCGGGACCACCCATGAAACCTGCCCCGCCGCGCTGCCGCTCGAGGTGGGTCCAGGAACGCACCAGCCGCGAGCGCTGGTAGGTGAGCGCCGCCAGCTCGACCTGCAGGACACCTTCCCGCGTCCGCGCCCGCTCGCCGAAGATCTCGAGGATCAGGCCGGTGCGGTCGATGACCTTGCACTTCCAGGCCCGCTCGAGATTGCGCTGCTGGATCGGCGTGAGGCTGCCGTCGACGACGACGAGCGTCGCCTCGAGTTCCTCGACCTGCGCCTTCAGCTCGTCGATGCGGCCGCCGCCGAAGAGCGTCGACGGGCGAACGTCGCGCAAGGGCGCGATCTCGGCCGCCACGATGTCGAGGTCGATCGCCGCCGCCAGCCCGACGGCCTCGTCCAGCCGCATCGCGGGCGACCGCTTCGTGCGCCCCGTGACATGGGGATGCACGACGATCGCGCGCTGCCGCTCACCCGCCGCCGGTGCGGACTCGTCGCGAATGCCCGTCTCAGCCTCGCTCGCTGGCATGCTCGCGGGCGGCCTCGTCGGCTGCCGCCGGATCGTAGAGGCGCACTGCCGCCGACGGCATCACCGTCGACACCGCATGCTTGTAGACGAGCTGGACATGGCCATCGCGCCGCAGCAGCAGGCAGAAATTGTCGAACGAGCTGATCACGCCCTGCAGCTTGACACCATTGATCAGGAATACCGTGACGGGAATCTTGTTCTTCCGGACGTGGTTGAGGAACACGTCCTGAAGATTTTGCTGTTTTTCGGCCGCCATCGAGTGAGTCCCTCTGATTTTTTTGGTTGCACGAGCACCCCGCCTCCAGAATGTCGGTCGGCAGAACGGATGATCAAGCTCACCATTGTCACACACACACGCCGAACCCTTAGGATCAGGGGGCGGCGCTTGCTAGCCCCAGATAGTGCGGCCGTGTTGTTTTTCTGCTCGATGCGACAATCAGATGACGTTCGTGAGGCCCTGTCCCTCCAGGTAGGCGGCGAGCAGACGGCAGGTGATCGAGCCGGGCTTGCCGTTGCCGATGCTCTGGCCGTCGATCCTGGTCACCGGCAGCACCAGGCTGGAAGTGCTCGTCAGGAAGGCCTCGCGCGCCGCCTGCGCCTCGACGACGGTGAACGCCCGCTCCACGATCGGCACGCCGAGCGCCTTCGCCGCGGCAAAGAGGTTCTGCCGGGTGATGCCGCCGAGGATCTCCCCGCCGAGCGGCCGGGTGATGATGGTGCCGGACTGGTCGACGATGTAGGCGTTGGCCGAGCTGCCCTCGGTGACGAAGCCGTCGGCATCCACGAGCCAGGCCTCGCGCGCGCCCTCCTCTGCCGCCTGCTGCTTCGCAAGAACATTGGGCAAGAGGCCGATCGACTTGATATCGCAGCGCTTCCAGCGCTGGTCCGGCAGGGTGATGACGTCGACGCCGTCCTCGATTTCAACAGGCTTCGGGAAGGGAGCCCGACGTACGGCAACGACCAGGCTCGGCCCCGTCTGCTTCGGGAAGAGGTGATTGCGCGGCGCCGTGCCGCGGCTCACCTGGATGTAGACGATGGCGTGACGAATTGCGTTGCGCCGCAGCGTCTCGGCAATGACCCGCCGCAGGGCGGCGCGGGTCATCGGCATGGCAATGCGCAGTTCGCCGAGCGACCGCTCGAGCCGGTCGAGGTGCCGCTCGAGATCGCGCGGCTCGCCGAAGACGACCTTGATGACCTCGTAGACACCATCGGCGAACTGATAGCCGCGATCCTCGAGAACCACGGCCGGCCGGCCGATCGGCAGGTAGCGTCCGTTCACATAGGCGATCCGCGCCATTCCGGGCCTTTCCTCGCTGACCGTGCCAGCACGGTTGAAGTCAGAAATAATCCAGTCGAACGGCGAAGAGCTGCTCGACCTTCCGCACCACGTCGCTGCGCGCGACCATGACGACCCGATCGTGCGCCTGCACCACCGTGTCGCTGCGCGGCATGATGACCTTGTTGTCGCGGATGATGGCACCGACGATCATGCCGCCAGACTGCTTGAAGTCCTTCAGCGGCTTGCCGACCAGGGGCGAGGTCTCGAGCGCCTCCGCCTCGTAGATCTCGGCCTCGCCGTCGCGGATGGTGTGCACCGACTTGAGCCTGCCGCGGCGGACATGCTGGAGGATGCTGGAGACCGTCGTCTCGCGCGGGTTGATGGCAACATCGAGGCCGATCAACCGGACGACCAGGTTGTAGGTGCTGTTGTTGACCAGCGCCAGCGCCCGCTCGCAGCCCAGCCGCTTGCCGAGCAGCGCCGCCATGATGTTGACCTCGTCGTCGTTGGTCACTGTGACGATGGCCTGGGCGCTGCGGACATTGGCCTCGTCGAGCAGGGTCCGGTCGCGCGCGTCGCCGCAGAGCACGACGCTGCGCTTCAGCTCATCGGCGATCCGCTCCGCCCGCTCGGCATTGCTCTCGATCACCTTGATCGAGAGGTGCGGGTAGCGGCCTTCCAGCTCGCGGGCGAGGAAGAGGCCGATATTGCCGCCACCGACGATGATGATGCGGTCGCTCATGCGCTCTTCGTAGCCGAACGCCGGCAGCGCCCGCTCGAGATGCGCCGTCTCGACGACGAAATGCACCTCGTCGTCGGGCAGGAGCTGGTCGTCGGCATGGGGAATGAAGAACTGGTCGCCCCGGGCGACGCCGACACAGACGAGATGCAGGTCGGGGAAGAGATAGGTGAGCTGCCGCAGCGGCGTGTTGATGATCGGCGTGGCCTCGGTGCAGCGAAGGGCAATGAGCCGCACCCGGTCGTCGGCGAAGGGCACGACATTGAGCGCCCCCGGCACCTCGAGCCGAAGCGCGATGGCGTGCGCCACCTCGACCTCCGGCGAGATCACCACGTCGATCGGCAGGTGATCGCGGCGGAAGAGGTCCTGCCAGCGGCTCTGCAGGTAGTCCTGCTGCCGGACCCGGGCGATCTTGGTCGGCACGTTGAAGAGCGTGTGCGCAACCTGGCAGGCCACCATGTTGACCTCGTCGACCTGCGTCACCGCGATGAACATGTCGGCGTCGGCAGCCCCGGCATGCTCCAGCGTCGAGGGATGCGAGGCATGGCCGACCATGGCCTGGATGTCGAGGCTGTCGCCGATCTTGCGCACCAGCTCGGGCCGCTGGTCGATGATCACGACGTCGTTGCCGGCGGCAGCCAGGTAACGCGCGATGTTGAAGCCGACAAGGCCGGCTCCGGCGACGATCACCTTCATGCTGCGCCCTTGTCCCTGGATCAGTCGTCGCTATGGAGACCGAGCGTCTTCAGCTTGCGGTGCAGCGCCGACCGTTCCATGCCGACGAAATTGGCGGTGCGCGAGATGTTGCCGCCGAACCGCTGCAGCTGCGCCTGCAGGTAGGTGCGCTCGAACTGCTCGCGGGCCTCGCGCAGCGGCATCGAGACGAACTCGCCGTTGGCGCGCGGGTCCATGCCCTTGGCGGCGCTGTCGGTGAGTTCAGGCGGCAGGCCGGCGAGCCCGATCGGCTCCTTTGCCTCGCCGGCCATGATCAGCATCCACTCGATCGTATTGCGCAGCTGGCGGATGTCGCCCGGCCACTCGGCCGTCTGCAGCACGGCCATCGCGTCGTCGGCGATCTCGTGCGGCTGCAGGCCGGATTCGGCGGAGGAGACGGCCATGAAGTGTCGGGCGAGCTCGGGAATGTCGGTGCGGTGCTCCGCCAGGGGCGGCAGCTCCACGGGCACCACGTTGATCCGGTAGTAGAGGTCCTCACGGAAGCGGCCGGCGGTCATCTCCGCCTGCAGGTCGCGATTGGTGGTGGCGAGGACGCGGACGTCGACCTCGCGGCGGTTGTTGCCGCCCGGCCGGGTGAAGCTCCGCTCCTGCAGGGCCCGCAGCACCTTGCTCTGGGTGTCGAGCGGCATGTCGGCGACCTCGTCGAGCAGCAGCGTGCCGCCATCCGCCCGCTCGAGCAGCCCGATCACCCGCGGCTGGTCCGGCGCCAGCCAGCCGGGCTCGCAGCCGAAGAGCTCGACATCGACCCCGTCCGGTGCGAGGGCGGCGCAGTTGAGGACGACGAAAGGCCCGTCGGCGCGCCGCGACTGCTTGTGGATCATCCGGGCCACGACCTCCTTGCCCGAGCCGGGCGGGCCCGAGATCAGGATGCGGCTGCCGGTCGGCCCGATCCGCTGGATCGTGGCGCGCAGCTTGCCCATCGCCGGCGAGCCGCCGATCAGCTCGACCTTCTGGGCCCGGCTGCGCAGCTCCTCGTTCTCGCGTCGCAGCCGGCTGAGCTCCATCGCCCGCTCGACGGCCACGAGCAGCCGGTCGGACTTGAAGGGCTTCTCGATGAAGTCGAGAGCCCCCTTCTTGATTGCCGCCACGGCGGTCTCGATGGTGCCGTGGCCGGAGAACATGATCACCGGCAGGCTCGGGTAGCTCGAGCGCACATGGTCGAGGATCTGCACGCCGTCCATGCGGCTCCCCTCGAGCCAAATGTCGAGCAGCAGCAAGGCCGGCGGCTTGCGGGCCACCTCGCGGAGCGCCTCGTCGCTGGTCGCTGCCTGGCGCGGCACGTAACCCTCGTCCTCGAGGACGGCGGCGACGACCTCGCGGATCGCGGCCTCGTCATCGACGATCAGAACTTCCTTGCTCATCCGCTTCGCCTGTCTCCGCTTAGAGCCCGCCTCGCACATGGGCTCCGAGGGCGTTGCCGACCCTCGCTCAAGATGCCCGGCTGCCGATCGGCCGCGGCCGTCCCTCGACGATCCGCTCCGCCGGAAAGACCAACCTCACCAGCGCGCCACCGAGCTCGCTGTTGTCGAGCTCCACGCGGCCAGCGTGTTCCTCCATAATCTTGTGCACGATGGCAAGCCCCAAGCCCGTGCCCTTGGCCTTCGTGGTGACGTAGGGCTCGAGGAACCGCTGTCGTTCGCCGGCCGGGAAACCGCTGCCGTTATCGGCGACCAGAATGGCCAGCTCGTGGTCACTGCGCAACACTGTGACCTCTACCACGGGCTCGCGGACCGGGCTACCGCCCGCCGGATCCTCGACCGCCTGGGCGGCGTTCTGCAGGACGTTGGTCAGCGCCTGGCTGATCTTCTCGCCGTCGCAGTCGAGGTAGAGCCCGGCCGAGGGCCCGAGGTCGATGGTGAGGCGAAGCTCCGGCCGGGCGCTCTGCTGGAGGTCCGCCGCGTGCTGCACGAGCTCGGCGAGCGGCTCGGGCCGCATGTGAGCGTCGGGCATGCGGGCGAACGCTGAGAACTCGCGGATCAGCCGGCCGATGACGTCGACCTGGCGGATGATCGTGTCGATCGAGCGGTTGAAGGAGGAGCGATCCGCCTCGTCGATCTGGCCGGAGAACTTGCGGCCCAGACGCTCGGCGGAGAGCTGGATCGGGGTCAGCGGGTTCTTGATCTCGTGGGCGATCCGCCGCGCCACCTCCGCCCAGGCCGCCTGGCGCTGGGCACTCAGGAGCGCCGTGATGTCGTCGAAGGTCAGGACGTAGCCGACGATGGCGTCACCCTCGCGCTGCGCCGCGAGACGGACGAGCAGCGTGTATTCGGCGAGACCCCGCCGGACCGTCACCTGCTGCTGCACGGTCTGACCGGCCGCCAGCTCCGCCCGCTCGAAGAGCGGCAGGGTCTCCGGCAGGGCGTCCTGAATGTCGACGCCGGCGATCTCGCCGCCGGCCGGCGAGTCGAGGAAGTGGCTGGCCGCGCGGTTCGGCAGGACGATGCGGCGCTGGTCGTCGAGGCCGATCACGCCGGCCGTGACGCCGGAGAGCACGGCCTCCGTGAACCGGCGCCGCGCATCGAGCTGGTGGTTGGCGTCGATCAGCTCGCGCCGCTGGCTGTGCAGCTGCGTCGCCATGCGGTTGAAGGCCCGGCTGAGCACCGCGATCTCGTCGTCGCTCGCCCCTTCCGGCACGCGCGCGAGCAGGTCGCCCGTCCGCACCCGGTCGGCGGCGCCGATGAGCTGGCCGATGGGCGCCACGATCCGGTCGGCCACCGCCATGCCGGTCCAGACGGCGGCAAAGAGCAGGAGCAGTGCCACGAGGCCGAAGAGGATGCCCGACGTGATCTGGATGCCGCGCCGCTCGGTCGAGAGCTGCTGGTACTCGCGCACCACGCTCTGCGTGCGCTGCATGAAGCCCAGGACCTCGGCATCGACGAAGCGTCCGACGAAGAGATAGGCGTCACCGAAGCCGAAGAGCTGGACCAGTGCGCGGACACGGTCGTCCGCCGACGAGGTGACGGTGACGACCTCGCCCGATTCGGCCCTGGCGAGCGCCCCCGGCGGCAGGTACTCCATCTCGAGGCCGAAGCTGAGGCCCGTGCGGGCAAGGACATTGCCGAGGCGGTCGAACACGATGGCTTCCGTGAGCGAGCGCACGGCCGCCTGGCCGGCCACGAACTGCTGCAGCCGGACGGGATCGCCGAGGAGCAGGGGCGCCTCCCGGTTGAGGTCGGCGGCCATCGCCAGCGCGTCGGCGCGGATGTTCTCCTTGTGCTCCTCGAGATAGGCCTCGGCGACGTTCATCGAGGTCTCGAGCGCCACCCGGATCCGGTCGCCGAACCAGGTCTCGAGGCCCGAGCTCAGGAACAGCACCGAGAATACCGAGACGACGATCGCAGGCGCCACCGCGACCACGGCGAAGAGCGCCACCAGCCGGCCATGCAGCTTCGAGCCCGCCCTGCCCTGCCGATGCTCCAGCACCAGCATGACGAGCCGGCGGCCGATGACGAGGCCGAGCAGCAGCAGCAGGATGAGGTCGATATTGAGGAGCAGCACCACCGTCTGGACGCTCCGCCCGTAAGGCGGCGCCGTCGAGATGACGATATAGGTGGCGATGCCGGAGATGACGGCCAGGATCGAGAGCACCAGCGCCAGCTTGCGCTCCGGATTGAAGCGCCGCAGCCGCTCCAGCAGCGAGGGGTCCGCGCTGCGCAGGCTGGCGATCAGGCCGCTCAGTGAGCTTGGGGAGGGTGTGTCCAAGACGCTCCGGGTGGCAGGCCCGCCCGGACGTCAGCAGGTTCAGGGGGCCGGGTCAGGGGCTGCGGACGAAATGGATGTCCAGTTCCCTTATCTTCTTGCGAAGCGTGTTGCGGTTCAAGCCCAGGATGTCGGCGGCCCGCAATTGGTTGCCCCGGGTCGCCTGCAGGGTGCGGGTGATCAGCGGCCGTTCGAAGTCCTTCAGGATGCGCGCGTAGACCCCGGCCGGCGGCAGCTCGTCGTCGTGGGCGGCGAAGTAGCGGTCGACGTGGCGCTCGACGGCACCGCTCAGCGTCTCGTCCACCGGCTCGCCCTCGACGGGCTTGCGGCTGTCCTCGAGCTCGCTCTGGATCACGCTCTCGCCGATGATCTCCTCGCTGTAGAGCACGGCCAGCCGGCGAACCAGATTCTCGAGCTCGCGCACGTTGCCCGGCCAGTTGTGCTCCTTCAGCCGGCGCATCGCCTCGGGATCGATGGTCTTGACCGGCAGCCCCTCCTGGTGGGCCTTGCCGAGGAAATGCTGGACCAGGGCCGGCACGTCGTCGACCCGCTCGCGCAGCGCCGGCAGGCGCAGCGGCACGACGTTGAGCCGGTAGTAGAGGTCCTCGCGGAATAGGCCCTGGCTGACCATCTGCTTGAAGTCGCGATGGCTCGCCGCAATGATCCGGACATTGGCGCGGATCGGGTTGCTGCCGCCGACGGGGATGAACTCGCCCTGCTGCAGCACCC
Organism: uncultured Geminicoccaceae bacterium; assembly: GCA_964528705.1. Taxonomy (GTDB): domain Bacteria; phylum Pseudomonadota; class Alphaproteobacteria; order Geminicoccales; family Geminicoccaceae; genus SLRI01. Next base: position 3,979 of record CAZGUW010000096.1, on the reverse strand, counting down.
GGAGCAGCCGCGTCTGCGCCTCGATCGGCATGTCGCCGATCTCGTCGAGGAAGAGCGTGCCGCCCTCCGCCTGCTCGAAGCGGCCCGCCCGACGTGCGCCGGCGCCGGTGAAGGCGCCCTTCTCGTGCCCGAAGAGCTCGCTCTCGATCAGCTCGCGCGGGATTGCGGCCATGTTGACCGGCACGAACGGACCGTCCCGGCGCTTGCCGAAATCGTGCAGCGCCTTGGCGACGAGCTCCTTGCCGGTGCCCGATTCACCAGCGATCAGCACAGTGAGATCGGTGGCGGCGAGGCGGGCGATGATCCGGTAGATCTCCTGCATCGCCGGGGCGCGGCCGATGATCGGCAGCTGCTCCTCCTGCAGCACCGCTTCCTCGGTGCGCTGCGGGCGGCTGGCGCGGCGGTCGAGCGAGCGCTGGACCGTGGCGAGCAGGTTGGCGAGGTCGAAGGGCTTCGGCAGGTACTCGAAAGCACCCCGCTCGGTCGCCCGGACCGCCGTCAGGAGGGTGTTGCGCGCGCTCATGACGATGATCGGCAGATCCGGCCGCAGCTGCTTGATCCGCGGCAGGAGATCGAGGCTGTTCTCGTCCGGCAGACCGACATCGGTGATCACGACGTCGCCCTCGCCCGCCGCGATCCACCGCCAGAGCGTCACCGCGACGCTGGTCGCCTGGACATTGAAGCCCTGGCGCGAGAGGGCGCGGGCGACGACCGTGCGTATCGCCGTGTCGTCCTCCGCTATCAGCACCGTCTCGCCGCTCATCCGAGCCTCACCCGCTGGTCCGTTCGCTAGTCACTTCGTTCCCCGCCCTCGCTCAGCGTGCCGTCGGGAGACGGACCTTGAAGATCGAGCCCGGCTGCGCGCGGGCATAGGAGACCAGCCCGCCATGCTCGCCGATGATCTTCGCCACGAGCGAGAGGCCGAGCCCGCTGCCCTTTGCCTTGTTCGTGACGAAGGGCTGGAAGAGATGGTCCATCATGTCGGGCGCCACGCCGGGGCCCGTGTCCCGCACCTCGACCGTGATCGGCAGCTCCAGCCGCTCGCCGGCGGCGCCGACGCTCATCCGAAAGCCGTGCTGGTACTGGGTCGAGAGAGTGATCTGGCCGCCCTCGACGGGTGCGGCCTCGGCGGCGTTCTTGACGAGATTGAGGAACACCTGGATCAGCTGGTCGCGATCACCCTCGACGTCAGGCAGGGACGGGTCGTACTGCTCGATGATCCGCAGATGCCGGGCGAAGCCATTCTGCGCCAGCCGCCGCACATGCTCGAGGACGAGGTGGATGTTGACCGGCCGGCGGTCGATGCGCCCCTGCTCGCTGAACGCATCCATCCGGTCGACCAGGGCGCAGATGCGATCGGTCTCGTCGCAGATGAGCTGGATCAGCGAGCGGTCCTCCTCGCCGAGCGAAGGTGCCAGGAGCTGGGCGGCACCCCGGATGCCGGAGAGCGGGTTCTTGACCTCGTGCGCCAGCGTCTCGGCCAGCCCGGCGATCGAGCGACCGTTGCTGCGGCCAGCGGGGATGCGATCGAGCCGCTGCGCCATGGAGCAGGGATGAAGCACGAGCAAGATGTGATCCTGGGCTTCCGGGACGGGTGTGATATGCGCATCGACTGCGACCACCACGCCACGCTGCAAAGCAAGCTCTATGCCATACTCCGATATCGAGCCGGAGCCCTCCTCGAGCTGGCCGATCAGGGCGACGAGCGTGCTGTGCGGTGCGAGGAGGTCGTCCAGCGACCGCCCGAGCAGCACCGAGCGCCCGAGAGAGAAGAGTTGCTCGGCTGCCGGGTTGGCGAAGACCAGCGTCCGTCCGGCGAGGACCAGGACCGGGCTCGGCAGGTTCTCGAGGACAACGAAAGGATCGACCACTTGGCGATGCGCCGGGGCCGGTGACGAAAAGCCGTTCTGTAGGGCTTGCATCGGCATTTCCCGTAATGACCGTTTTTTGTGCAGGCTGAGGACCCTGCCTATCTGCAAGGCACGATCTACGGGATTTTGTGCAACCGCACAATGCCCCCCTGTGCTGGCCAGCATGCAGCAGTGGACGTAGACTGCATTTCCCTTTGAATTTGCGGAGCGGCGAGGGCTCATGGAGTGCGTGGCGCTGGTCATGGCCGCAGGCAGCGGATTGCGGCTCGGTGGCGAGTTGCCCAAGCAGTATCAGGCGCTTGCCGGCCAGCCGATGCTGCGTCGCAGCATCGACGCTCTGCGTGCCTGCCTGGATTCGCGCCAGCTGCAGGTCGTGATCGGCCCCGGGCAGGAGGGTCTTTATGCCGCGGCGATAGAGGGGCTCGAGCTGCCGCCGCCAGTGATCGGTGGCGCTACCCGGCAGGCCAGCGTGCGGCACGGCCTCGAGGCGCTGGCTTCGCGCGCACCTTTGCACGTGCTGATCCACGATGCCGCCCGGCCTTTTGCCTCGCCTGCGCTGGTGGACCGCGTGCGGCGGGGTCTCGAGCAGGCCCGGGCGGTGCTGCCGGTGCTGCCCGTCGTCGATACGCTGAAGGCGGTCGGCGCCACCGGCGAGGTCATGAGCGAGGTGCCGCGTGACGGCCTCGGGCGGGCGCAGACCCCACAGGGCTTCGACTTCGCCACGCTGCTCGAGGCCCATCGCCGTCATGCTGACCGGGACTGCACGGACGATACGGGCGTCGTCGCTCTCGACGGGGTGCCGGTGCTGGCCGTCGCCGGTGAGGAGGAGAACTTCAAGGTGACCACCGAGGCCGACATGGCGCGGGCCGAAGCGCTCCTCGCCCGCGAGGCCCGCCGCTGGATCAGCGGCTCGGGCTTCGACGTGCACGCCTTCGCGGCCGGCCGCCCCTTTGTCCTCTGCGGCGTCACCCTGCCGCACGATCGCGGCCTCGCCGGCCATTCGGACGCCGATGTCGCCCTCCATGCGGTCACGGACGCACTGCTCGGCGGCATCGCCGAGGGAGATATCGGCAGCCATTTCCCGCCCTCGGACGCGCGCTGGCGCGACGTTGCCAGCGCGCATTTCCTGCACCATGCGGCCGGGCTCGTGCGGGCCCGGGGCGGCCGGATCGAGCATGTCGACCTCACCATCATCGGCGAGCGGCCGAAGATCGGCCCGCACCGCGAAGCCCTGCGGGCGAGCCTGGCGGGCCTGCTCGCCCTCGATCCAGCGCATGTGAGCATCAAGGCGACCACCACCGAGCGCCTCGGCTTCTGCGGCCGCGAGGAAGGCCTCGCCGCCCAGGCCACCGTCAGCCTGAGCTTCCCCCTGTGACCGGGGCCCTGCCTGAGACGGCACTGGAGGCGGCCACGCGCCTCCTGGCCATATGCCAGGAGCGCGGCCTCACGCTTGCCACCGCGGAGAGCTGCACCGGCGGCCTCATCGCCGCCTGCCTCACCGAGATCGCCGGCTCCTCGGCCGTGGTGGAGCGCGGCTTCGTCACCTACTCGAACGACGCGAAGATGGAGCTTCTCGGCGTCGCCCCGGCAACGCTCGGGCGCCACGGCGCCGTTTCCGCCAAGACGGCGGCCGAGATGGTGAGCGGCGCCCTCGCCCGCTCCCCGGCTGATTTCGCCGTCGCCGTCACTGCTTTCGCCGTCGTCGCTACTGTCGTCGCTGACGCTGCTGTCGTCGCCGTCGCCACTGACGTCGCTGTCGCTGCTGTCGTCGCTGCTGCCGATATCG
>CAZGUW010000096.1:0-312 GCA_964528705.1 uncultured Geminicoccaceae bacterium | reverse complement strand
GTCTCCGGCGGACCTCGCCGTCGCCGTCACAGGGATCGCCGGCCCGGGCGGTGCGACGGCGACGAAGCCCGTCGGCCTCGTCTTCATCGCTGTCCAGATGCGGGGTGCGACGCCCGCCCTCGAGCGCCATGTCTTTTCGGGTGATCGCCGCGCCGTCCGCACCGCCACCCTGGAGCGGGCGCTCGCCCTGCTGGAGCAGACGGCGACCTGCTGAGCGCGGTCAGCTCGGCGAGTGAACGGCCGTTTCGAGCCCGTCGCCGGTGGCCTTGCCCTTGCCGTAGAGCTGGTCGGCCCGCTGCTCGAAGGCCGCCA
>CAZGUW010000095.1:0-14761 GCA_964528705.1 uncultured Geminicoccaceae bacterium | reverse complement strand
AGACCGGCTGGCCGTCGCGGTCGTCGGCGAGGCTCGCCTTCTTCGCCTGCTCGAACCGCCCGAGCTCGGCATGGTCGGGGGCGGTGCACCAGCGCGCGGTCACGTAGGGCGCGCCCTCGAAGTCGATCGGCAGACCGTACTCCGCCTCGAGCCGCGACTTCAGCACGTCGAGCTGCAGCTGGCCGACCACGCCGACGATCCACTCCGCCCCGAGGCGCGGCCGGAAGACCTGGGTTACACCCTCCTCGGCCAGATCCTCGAGCGCCTTCTTCAAATGCTTGGCGCGCATCGGGTCGCCGAGCCTGACCCGCATGAGGATCTCGGGCGCGAAGCTCGGAATGCCGGTGAAGCGCCGGTCCTCGGCCTCGCAGAGCGCGTCGCCGACCCGGAGCTGGCCGTGATTCGGTACGCCGATGATGTCGCCCGGGAAGGCCTCGTCGGCGAGGCCGCGGTCCTGGGCGAAGAAGAAGATCGGGTTGGCGACGGCGATCGGCTTCTGGTGGCGGACCATCTTCAGCTTCATGCCGCGGCGAAAGCGCCCCGAGCAGACCCGCACGAAGGCGACCCGGTCGCGATGCTTGGGGTCCATGTTGGCCTGGACCTTGAAGACGAAGCCCGCGACCTGCGGCTCGTCCGGCGCCACCGGCGCCGGCTCGGCCGGCTGCGGCCGCGGCGAGGGCGCCTCGGCGACCAGCTGGTCGAGCAGTGCCCGGATGCCGAAGGTGCGCAGCGCACTGCCGAAGAAGACCGGGGTGAGGTTGCCCTCCCGGTAAGCGTCGTGATCGAAGGGTTCGAGGGCCCCCTCGACGAGGTCCATGTCCTCGTCGAGCTTGGCGAGCTGGTCCTCGCCGACCCGCCCGGCCAGCGAGTTGCTCTGTCGTCCGACGCGATCCTCGGTCTCGATGCCCCGCCCGTCGGCGTTCATCAGGAGGAGGTCGCCGGAGGCGCGCTCGGCCACGCCCCGGAAGTTCTGGCCCATGCCGATCGGCCAGTTGATCGGGCTCGGGTCGAGCGCCAGCTGCTCGGCGATCTCGTCGAGCAGCTCGAAGGGATCGCGCGCCTCGCGGTCGAACTTGTTGATGAAGGTCATGATCGGCATGTCGCGCAGCCGGCAGACCTCGAAGAGCTTGAGCGTCTGCGCCTCGATGCCCTTGGCGGCGTCGATCACCATGACGGCGCTGTCGACCGCGGTCAGCGTCCGGTAGGTGTCCTCCGAGAAGTCCTCGTGGCCCGGCGTGTCGAGCAGGTTGAAGGTGCAGCCGCCATAGTCGAAGGTCATGACCGAGGTCGTGACCGAGATGCCGCGCTTCTGCTCGATCGACATCCAGTCCGAGCGCGCCCGGCGCCGGTCGCCCCGCGCCTTGACCTCGCCGGCGAGATGGATGGCACCGCCGAAGAGCAGGAGCTTCTCGGTCAGCGTCGTCTTGCCGGCATCGGGATGCGAGATGATGGCGAAGGTGCGGCGGCGGTCCGCCTCTGCGGCAAGGCGCTGGCGATCGTCGGTATCGGACAAGGGGCCCTCGAGCAAAACGGCCGGCTCGGCCCACCCGCGGCCGCCGGGACGGAAAACGACGGACACCGCCTAGCGCGAAACGGCCCGAACGGCTATGTCCGCGCTTTCAGGTGGCCCCACCCGTTCGAACATCAAGGGACCCAAAGACGTGCAGCTCATGCGCAACCTTCTTCTCATCCTCATCGGAGGCCTCGCTCTCGCCATGACCCCACCAGCCTCGGCCCAGAACGGCCTCGACCCCGAGAACACGCTCCTCATCGAGCTGGAGACCGGCACCGTCACGGTCGAGCTCCTGCCCGAGGTGGCGCCGCAGCACGTCGCCCGCGTCAAGGAGCTGGCGCGCGAGGGCTTCTATGACGGCGTCGTCTTCCACCGTGTCATCGACGGCTTCATGGCGCAGACCGGCGATCCGACCGGCACCGGCACCGGCGGCTCGTCGAAGCCCGACCTGAAGGCGGAGTTCTCGAACGAGCCCTTCCAGCGCGGCACCATCGGCGCCGCCCGCACCCAGAACCCGAACAGCGCCAACAGCCAGTTCTTCATCTGCTTCCAGCCGACCCCGCACCTCAACGGCCAGTACACCGTCTGGGGCCGGGTGGTCGACGGCATGGAGCTGGTCGACGGCCTCGCCAAGGGCGAGCCGCCGCGCAACCCGGACCGCATGGTCAAGGTGAGCGTCGCCGCCGACCAGGCGGGCTGAACCGGCCCCGCACGGGGCGGTCCCGGCCGCCCCGCCACGGCCCACTGGCAACATGCTGACGCTCGCCAACCTCACGCTCAGGATCGCCGGCCGGCCGCTGCTCGAGGGGGCCGACCTGCAGATCGCCGCCGGCCAGAAGGTCGGGCTGGTCGGTCGCAACGGCGCCGGCAAGACCAGCCTCTTCCGCCTGGTGCTGGGCGAGCTGCAGCCGGACGAGGGCGAGCTTCTGCTGCCGAACGGCTGGCGCATCGGCAGCGTCGCCCAGGATGCGCCGGGCGGCTCCAGCACACCGCTCGATGCGGTGCTCGCCGCCGACCTCGAGCGCCAGGCGCTGATCGACGAGCGCGGCCGGTCGCCGTCGCCCGAGCGCCTCGCCGACATCGAGATGCGGCTCTACGAGATCGGTGCGGAGGCCGCACCGGCCCGCGCCGCCCGCATCCTCAAGGGCCTCGGCTTCGACGAGGCGATGCAGGCCCGGCCGCTCAGCAGCTTCTCCGGCGGCTGGCGGATGCGCGTGGCCCTGGCGGCGACGCTCTTCGCCGAGCCGGACCTCCTCCTGCTCGACGAGCCGACCAACCATCTCGACCTCGAGGCGGCCCTCTGGCTCGAGGCCTATCTCAGGCGCTACCCGCGCACGCTCGTGCTGATCAGCCACGACCGCGATCTTTTGAACAGCATTCCCGACCGGATCGTCCATCTCGAGGCCCGGCAACTCAAGGCCTATACCGGCAATTACGACACGTTCGACCGGGTCCGCCGTGAGCAGCGCGAGCTCCTGGAGAAGCAGAAGAAGAGCCTGGAGGCGCGCCGCAAGCACCTGCAGTCCTTCGTCGACCGCTTCCGCTACAAGGCCTCGAAGGCGACCCAGGCGCAGAGCCGTATCAAGATGCTGGAGAAGCTCGGCACCATCGCCCCGCCGCCGCCCGAGCCCGACGTCGTCTTCCACTTCCCGGTGCCGGAGATGCCGCCACCGCCGCTCATCACGCTCGACGATGCAGCGGTCGGCTATGGTGCGACGCCGGTGCTGCGCGGCCTCGACCTCCGGCTCGACCCGGACGACCGGATCGCGCTGCTCGGCGCCAACGGCAACGGCAAGTCGACGCTCGCCAAGCTGCTCTCGGGTCGGCTCGAGCCGATGCAGGGCGAGCTGCACCGCAGTCGGGGCCTGCGCGTCGGCTTCTTCGCCCAGCACCAGACCGAGGACCTCGAGCCCGGCGACACCGCCCTGCAGCACCTGCAGCGCCTCCTGCCGAACGAGCGGGCCGAGCGGCTGCGCGCCCTGCTCGGCCGCTTCGGCCTGACCCAGGCGCGCGCCGAGACCAGGGCGCAGCACCTCTCCGGCGGCGAGAAGACCCGGCTCTGCCTCGCCCTCGTCGCCGTCGAGAAGCCGCAGCTCCTGATCCTCGACGAGCCCTCGAACCATCTCGACATCGACAGCCGCGAGGCGCTGATCGAGGCGATCAACGAGTTCCCGGGTGCCGTCGTGCTGATCAGCCACGACCGGCATCTCGTCGAGCTCACCGCCGACCGGCTCTGGCTCGTCAAGGACGGCCGGGTGCGGGTCTATGACGGCGACCTCGAAAGCTACCGGGCCGAGCTCCTGGCCCGCGCCGAAGGCGAGGGGCAATCGCAAAAGGGCCGGCCGGCGAGGACCGTGGTCGGCAGCGAGCGCCGCCAGCTGCTCGCGCCTTTGCGCAAGGCGGCCAAGGACCTGGAGGCCGAGATCAGGCAGCTCGAGACCAGGAAGACCCGGATCGAGCGGCGCCTCGCCGATCCCGCCACCTACCGGGGCGAGGCCGACATCGCCACCCTCGAGAGCGAGCGGCAGGGCATCGTCGCCGCCATCGCGAGAGCCGAGGAGCGCTGGCTCGAGATCGAGGGGGAAATCGAGGCGGTCGGTTGACCTCTGCGGCGGCCTCCGCCATCTCGCCCTTCGGAAACGCAAGGAAAGGCAGGCAACCCGTGATCGATCTCTATTACTGGCCGACCCCCAACGGCCACAAGGTCACCCTCTTCCTCGAGGAGACCGGGCTCGACTACAAGATCCATCCGATCAACATCGGCAAGGGCGACCAGTTCGATCCGGCGTTCCTGAAGATCGCCCCGAACAACCGCATGCCGGCGATCGTCGACCATGCCCCGGCCGACGGCGGCGAGCCCGTCTCGATCTTCGAATCCGGGGCTATCCTGCTCTACCTCGCCGACAAGACCCGCAAGTTCATCAGCGCCGACCTGCGCGGCCGGGTCGACGTCCTGCAGTGGCTCTTCTGGCAGATGGGCGGGCTCGGGCCGATGGCCGGGCAGAACCACCATTTCGGCACCTACGCCCCGGAGAAGCTGCCCTACGCCATCAAGCGCTACGTGGACGAGACCAACCGGCTCTACGGTGTCCTGAACAAGCGGCTGGCCGACCGGGCCTTCGTCGCCGGCGCCGACTACTCGATCGCCGACATGGCGAGCTATCCCTGGACCGTGGGCTGGGAGCGGCAGGGCCAGAACATCGACGACTTCCCGCATCTCAAGCGCTGGCAGGCGGAGATCGCCGCCCGGCCGGCCACCGTCCGCGCCTACGAGCTCGGCCCGAAATACCGCAGCGAGGCGCCGATGGACGACGAGGCCAAGAAGATCCTCTTCGGCCAGACCGCCAAGGTCCTGGGCTGAAGCTCAGCCGGCGGTTCGGGAGCGCCGCCGCTCGCGTGGCGGCGGTGCGACCGGGTCCGTCGCCGGAGCAGCGACCGGGCCGAGCAGGCTCTCGATCCGGGCGACGTCCGGCACCGGCCCCGGCTCGACCGTGTCGAGTGCTTGGCGCATGGCGGCGAGGTGCGTGCCCGTCGTGCCGCAGCAACCGCCGATGATGCGCGCCCCGGCATCCCGCGCCAGCACGGCGTAATCGGCCATGATGGCCTCCGTCCCGGTATAGTGGATCGCGCCGTCGCGGTACTCCGGAATGCCGCAATTGCCCTTCGCGATGATGACCGGGGCGCTGCTCACCTCGCCCTGCCGCTCGAACCGGCTGAAGCCGAGCAGCGTGGCCAGGAGCTGGGCCGGGCCGATGCCGCAATTGGCGCCGAAGCCGGCGGGCGCCGGGTCGAGCGAATGGGCCAGCGCCAGGGCGGCGTCGGGGGTGAGGCCCATCATCGTCCGACCGTTGGTGTCGAAGCTCATCGTCGCGCAGACCGGCAGGCCCGTGGCACTGGCGGCACGGACGGCGGCGGTCAGCTCCTCGGCCGCGGACATGGTCTCGACCCAGAGGAGGTCGACCCCGCCCTCGGCGAGCGCCGCCGCCTGGGCGGCGAAGGCCGCCTCGGCCTCGGCCGGGTCGAGCGTGCCGACCGGGGCCAGGATCTCGCCGGTCGGCCCGATCGAGCCGGCGACCAGCACCGGCCTTCCGGCCTCCTCGGCCGCGGCACGCGCCGCCCGAACCGCCGCCATGTTGAGCTCGCGCACCCGGCCCTCGGCGCCATGCAGCTTCAGCCGAAAGGCGTTGCCGCCGAAGCTGTTGGTCAGGATCACATCTGAGCCGGCCGTCACGAACTCGCGATGCACGTCGGTCACCCGTTCGGGGTGGTCGACGTTCCAGAGCTCCGGGCTGTCGCCGGTCTCCAGGCCGCGGCGGAAGAGCCCGGTGCCCATGCCGCCGTCGGCGAGCAGCACTGGGCGTTCGGCCAGGAGCGCCCTCAATATTTCGGACATCGGCGGATTACCCGACCTCTGGTTGTGCCGCACGGCGGCGGCGGGGACGGCTGTCGGCGGCGCTGGTGATGCCGCGCGCCCGCCGGCGCTCGCGCAGCGCGTTGACGATCTCGAGACGTTCCTCGTTCGACGCCCCCGGCCACATGGCGATCTCCCGCGCCGTGCGCAGGCAGCCGGCACAGAGCCGCGTCTCGGGCTCCAGCGTGCAGACGCCGACACAGGGTGTGGGAATGTTGGGCAGGTCCGACATCGCTCGGGCAGGGGTCTCTGGGGCAGGGGATGCTGCGGGGCAGGGGTGCCGCTCCCGCCCGACCTAGCGCAGGCCGGATCGATCGCCTAGTCTTCGGGCGACATGCGGTTACCGGGCTGCGTCGTCGCAGCGCGTCACCGCATCGTCTTTCTCTCTGCCCAGCGACAGGACGATCATGGCCGAGAACCGACCGCTGCTGTTCGATGCCCCCGGCCGCGGCCGCATCTACGACAGCATCGCCGAGACGATCGGCAACACCCCGCTCGTGCGCATCCCGCGCCTGCTCGCCGCCTGCTCACGGGAGGGTGAGCGGATCGAGGCCGACATCCTGCTCAAGCTCGAGTTCTTCAATCCCCTGGCCAGCGTCAAGGACCGGATCGGCGTCGCCATGATCACCGCCCTCGAGGCGGAGGGCCGGCTCGGCCCGGGCGGCACCATCATCGAGCCGACCTCCGGCAACACCGGCATCGCGCTTGCCTTCGTCGCCGCCGCGCGCGGCTACCGGCTGATCCTCACCATGCCGGAATCGATGTCGATCGAGCGCCGCAAGATGCTGAAGTTCCTCGGCGCCGAGATCGAGCTCACACCCCGCGAGCGCGGCATGAAGGGGGCGATCGACCGGGCGCACGAGCTGCTCGCGTCGATCGAGGGGGCCGTCATGCCCGGCCAGTTCGACAACCCGGCCAACCCGGCGATCCACCGCCGGACGACCGCCGAGGAGATCTGGACCGATACGGAAGGCGGTGTCGACGCGATCGTCAGCGGTGTGGGCACCGGCGGCACGCTCACCGGCTGCGGCCAGGTGCTCAAGCCGCGCAAGCCGGGCCTTCGGATGATCGCCGTCGAGCCCGAGGCGAGCCCGGTCCTCTCGGGCGGCCAGCCGGCGCCGCACATGATCCAGGGCATCGGTGCCGGCTTCGTGCCGGAGAACCTCGAGGTCGAGCTGATCGACGAGGTGATCAAGATCGCCAACGAGACCGCGTTCCAGACATCGCGCCGCCTGGCCCGGCTCGAAGGCATCCCTGGCGGCATCTCGTCGGGGGCCGCCCTGGCGGCGGCGCTCGAGGTGGGGGCGCGGCCGGAGATGGCCGGCCGGATGATCGTCGCGATCATCCCCTCCTTCGCCGAGCGCTACATCACCACGGCTCTCTTCGAGGGCGGCTGACGCAGGCTTTCCGGATTGACGTGGGGCCGGGCTGGTGGGCGCGACAGGGATTGAACCTGTGACCCCTCGCGTGTGAAGCGAGTGCTCTCCCGCTGAGCTACGCGCCCGTCAGCCCCAGTCGATGCAGTGCCGCGCTCTAAGTGGTGGCCGCTTCCCTGTCAAGCGGCTGTCCCGGTGGCACTCACTCGACCACCCCGAAGCCGGCGAGCGCCGCCTCGAGCTCGGCGAAGCCGCCGATCACCCGATCGGCGCCGAGCTCGGTGGCGGGAATGGCGGTATAACCGTAGTCGACGAGGACGCAGGGCATGCCGAGTGCTCGCGCCGGCGCCAGGTCGTTCCGGCTGTCGCCGACCATCACTGCCGTGGCCGGCGTGGCGGACAAGAGGTCGAGGACGGCCTGGAGATGTGCGGGATCGGGCTTGCGCCGCGGCACCGCGTCGCCGCCGACCACCGCCTTGAAGAGATCGGCCACGCCAAGGGTGCGAAGGATTGCCTCGGTCGGTGCCTGCGGCTTGTTGGTGCAGACGCCGAGCCGCACACCTCTGGCGGCCAGCGCCCGGAGGGTTTCCTCGACCCCGGGGTAGAGCCGGCTCGCCCGGCACGGAGCGGCACCGTAGAGCTCCAGAAAGCGCCGGTACGCCACCTCGAGCGCGGCGTCGTCGACCGGTGCTCCGGCCCGGGCGAGGGCGCGCTCGACCAGCCGCCTCGCACCATCGCCGATCATCGTTCGCACCTCGGCCGCGGCGGGGGCGTCACGCCCGGCCTCGGCGAGCAGGGCGCGCACGGCATCGTGCAGGTCGGGCAGCGTGTCGACGAGGGTGCCGTCGAGATCGAGGACCACGGCAGGGAGGGACATGTGTGACGATCCGGAGCAGGTGTTGTGAGCCGCGTGGAACTTGGCTAGTTCAGGGTCGCCCGTCGAGCCCGTCCGGCTGCACTTTTTCCGGAGTTGCCCATGGCTGCCGCCGCTAGCCCAGGTGCCGAACCCGCCAGCCCCGACTCGGTCGGCGGGGAGGCGCTGAGCATCGTCGTGCTCGCTGCCGGGCGCGGCACGCGGATGTGCAATGACCGGCCCAAGGTGCTGCACGAGCTCGCTGGCCGGAGCCTGATCGCCCATGTGCTGGATCTCGCCCGGTCGCTCGACCCGGCGCGGCTGGTGACCGTGCTCGGCGCCGGCATGGAGGAGGTCGCGGCCGAGGTCGAGAGGCTGGCGCCGGACGGCCGGATCGTCATCCAGGACCCGCCGCACGGCACCGGCCACGCGCTGGCCGTCGCCGCACCCGCCCTGCCCGAGACCGGCACCGTGCTGGTGCTCTATGGCGATACGCCGCTCCTGACCCGGGCCACCCTGGAGCGCCTGCTCCGGCGCCGGGCCGATGACGATGGTGCCGTGACGGTGCTCGGCATGCGCCCGCCCGAGCCCGCGGGCTACGGCCGGCTGCGCGCCGACCCGGACGGCCGCCTGCACGCCATCGTCGAGCACAAGCATTGCGACGCGGCCCTGCTTGCCTCCGACCTCTGCAACGCCGGCGTGATGGCGCTCGCCGCCGACCGCCTGCGCCGGCTCCTCGCCGAGCTGCCCCGCCAGCCGGAGAGCGGTGAGTACTACCTCACCGATGCGGTCGGCCTGGCGGTTGCCGAAGGCTGGCCGTGCAGTGCCGTGGAGGGCGACTGGATCGAGGGGCAGGGGGTCAACACCCAGGCCCAGCTCGCCATGGTCGGGGGCTTCTTCCAGGCACGCCGGCGGGCCGAGCTCATGGCGCAGGGGGTGATCATGGAGGCCCCGGACACGGTCATGCTGAGCGCCGACACGGCGATCGGGCCGGGTGCCTTGATCGAGCCCTTCGTCGTCTTCCGCCCTGGCGTCACCGTCGAGGCGGGGGCGGTGATCCACGCCCATTCCTATCTCGAGCGGGCGCGGGTCGGGGCCGGGGCCGAGGTCGGGCCCTTCGCCCGCCTGCGGCCGGGGGCCGAGATCGGCGAGCGCGCCAAGGTCGGCAATTTCGTCGAGGTCAAGAACAGCCGCCTCGGCACCGGTGCCAAGGCCAGCCACCTGACCTATCTCGGCGACTGCGAGGTGGGGGCGGGCGCCAATATCGGGGCCGGCACGGTGACCTGCAACTATGACGGCTTCATGAAGCACCGGACGACGATCGGCGAGACGGCCTTCGTCGGCTCCAACACCGCCCTCGTGGCCCCGGTGGTGGTCGGCGACGGCGTGGTGGTCGGCGCCGGCAGTGTCCTGACCGCCGACGTGCCGGCCGATGCGCTGGCGCTGTCGCGGGCGCCGCAACGCGTGCTGGAGGGCGCCGGGGCACGGCTCCGAACCCGCCTCGCGCACGAAAAAAAGCGCCGCAAAAGCTGACGCAGACCGATGCAGGTGCTACAGCCGGGCGCTGAGGGGTTACGTCTCGCTTGCCAGAGGGAGGACCGCGAATGCGGCGATTGATGGCTATCAGCGCAGCCTGGGTTGTCGTGGCGACTCTTGCCTGGGCGGTCGTGCCGATATCCGGGGGGGCGGCCCTGGCGCAGGGCCTGGACGACGTGCGGACCGGCAACGAGGCGTTCCGCCAGGGTGACTACGCCGCGGCGGTGACGGCCTACACGGACGCGATCCGCTCCGGCGAGCTGGTCGGCGAGGCGCTGGCCATCACCTACAACAATCGCGGCGTGGCCTACGGCGAGGCCGGCGACTTCGAGGCGGCGATCGCCGACTACAGCCAGGCCCTGGCGCTGCGGCCCGGCGATGCCACGACCATCAGGAACCTCAGGGTCGCCCATGTCCGGCGCGGCGAGGTCCTGTTCGCGTCCGGCAGCTACGATGCGGCGCTCGCCGACTTCGATGCGGCGATCGAGATGCAGGCCGATCACTATCTCGCCTATCTGCGGCGCGGCGAGCTCCATGCCGAGCGGGGCGAGCTCGACCTGGCGCGGGCCGACCTGGAGCAGGCGGCGGCCCTCAACCCGGGCGACCCGGAGATCATGGCAGCACTCGAGCGGACCGAGAACCCGCCGGCTCCGGCCGTGGCCGCCGAAGCTCCCGCGGCCGTGTCCCCGTCCGAGACGGCGGCAGCCCCGGCGAGCGAGGCGCCCGTGACCGCCGCTGCGGAGCCGGAGGAAGCGACGGAGCCGGAGCCGGCCGCCGCTCCGGCCGCCACTGCTGCCGCCGAGCCGCCTGCGGCTGAAGCGCCCGCTGCCGAGCAACCCGCGGCCGAGGCGCCCGCCACCGAGGAGCCGGCCAGCCCGGCCGTCGCCGCAGCACCCGAAGAGCCCGCTCCGACCGAGTCCGCTGCCGCCGAGCCGGCGCCCGCCCCCGAGCCGGCGCCCGCCGCCGAGGCGCCCGCGACCACCGCCGCGGTGACCCCGGCCCCGGCTCCCGCCCGGGCGGAAGCGCCGGCAGCAAGCGAGGGCGAGACCTGGCGGGTGATCAGTGCTGTCAACTACCGGGCAGGGCCCGACAACAGCGCCGAGCGGCTCGGCTCGGTCGATGCCGGCCGCATGGTCACCGTCACCGGCGATACCCTCGGTTGGAAACACGTCACCCTGCCGAATGGCGACCAGGGCTACATCTACAAGAAATGGCTCGAGCTCGTGACGCCCTGAGGCAACATGGAGTGGCAAAAAAAACTCTCCTCTTTCGCCGCTTAATCTAATCGCCTAAAGGCAGTGTTAACCTTCGCGTGATAGAGAGGGCGGGGTTGGCAGAGGGTGGACGGCATCCCTCGCTCCAACCTGAGGTAGAAATTTGAGCCCGGAGAGGCATGGGTATGCTCGGTCGCCTTGCCTTGGCAGTCTTCGTTCTGTTGCTCGGTGCCGCAACGGCCGCGCCGGCGCAGGCGAACAGCAAATACGCGGCCATCGTCGTCGACTACGCCACCGGCGAGGTGCTGCATTCGCGCCGCGCCAACGTGGCCCTCTACCCCGCCTCGCTGACCAAGATGATGACCCTCTACATGCTGTTCGAGGCGCTCGACCGCGGCGAGCTCAGGCTCGGCAGCAAGCTCGACGTCTCGCGCCGGGCCGCCGGTATGCCGGCGTCGAAGCTGGGCGTCAGGGCCGGCTCGACCATCACGGTCGAGCAGGCGATCGATGCCATCGTCGTCAAGTCGGCGAATGACGTGGCGGTCGTCGTCGCGGAAGCGCTGGCCGGCAGCGAGCAGCGCTTCGCCGAGGCGATGACCCGGCAGGCGCGGGCCATCGGCATGCGGAACACCATCTTCCGGAACGCGTCGGGCCTGCCCGATCGCCAGCAGAAGAGCACGGCCGCCGACATGGCCAAGCTCGCCTTCCGGCTGATCAGCGACCATCCCCGCTACTACCCGTACTTCAGCCGGCGCAGCTTCTCCTTCAACGGGGTCAACCATCGCGGCCACAATCGGCTGCTGGTCAGCTATGCCGGCATGGACGGGCTGAAGACCGGCTACACCCGGGCCTCGGGCTTCAACCTCGCCGCCACGGCCAGGCGCAGCGGCGAGCGCGTCATCGTCGTCGTGTTCGGCGGCCGCAGCGCCCGCACCCGCGACAAGGAGGTCGCGCGCCTGCTCGATCTCGGCTTCGAGCGAGTTCGCGAGCGCCGCCCGGCGCCGGCGATCGCCCTGCTGCCACGGGCCAGGCCCGGGACGGCGATGGCGGCGGTGGCCGTCGCCGAGCCGGCCGACGCCATCTCGCCGGAAGCCGGGCCCATGCCGGCCTTCCGGCCCGGGACGCTGGTCGAGGTGCCGGGCGTGCGCCCGGCGTCGGACGGTACGGCGCCGGTCGTCGCGGCGACGTCCACGGGCTCGGTGCTCGACGCGCTGCCGCCGGCCGAGCGGGCGGTCATCGTCGCCGCCGCGGCGAACGCGCCCCTGCCGGCTCCCAACCCGCAGCGCGCCGCTCTCGCCGGCCCTTACGCGGTCCAGGTCGGCGCCTTCCACGATTCGAACCTGGCGCGGCGCGCCGCCCAGACGGCGGCCGGGCTCGTGCCGCAGATCCTGATGCAGGGTGCGATCGACGTCAGCCCGCTCAAGGGCCGGCGGCGGACCGTCTACCGGGCGCGGGTCGCCGGCTTCGAGCGCGCGGTGGCCGACCAGGCCTGCCAGATGCTGCAGCAGCAGCGCCAGGAGTGCTTCGTCGTGCAGACCCAGGCCTTCGAGGTGGCCGGCCGGACCTCCTGACTGCCGCCGGAGCCCAGAGCCGGCCCGCCGCGCGCGGCGCCTGCACCGGCACTCTCGCCGCGCGCCTCGCCGCCCTTGACCACGACGTCGCTTCCTCACTACCGTTCCGCTTCTTCGTGACCACGAGGCCCGACCCCGGTCGGCCGGGCGAGGCGGGAGGTGAATGGCGTGAGCCAGGGCGCGGACGTTCGAGGCGGTCGGCTGCCGGCCGCCGCCTATGACGAGAATTTCGCCGACCTCCAGCCGCCCTTGGCAAAGAAGGAGGCCGTGGTCGAGGCTGCCCGCTGCTATTTCTGCTACGACGCGCCCTGCGTCCAGGCCTGCCCGACGGGCATCGACATCCCCAGCTTCATCCGCAAGATCCAGACCGGCAATCTGAAGGGCTCGGCGCTCGACATCCTCGAGGCCAACATCATGGGCGGCACCTGCTCCAGGGTCTGCCCGACGGAAGTGCTCTGCGAGGAAGTCTGCGTGCGCACCGTGCAGGAGGGCAAGCCGGTCCGCATCGGCCGCCTGCAGCGCTACGCCACCGATGCGCTCTTCGCCACGGGCACGCAGCCCTTCACCCGGCCGGCCGCCACCGGCAGGCGCATCGCCGTGGTCGGCGCCGGCCCGGCGGGCCTCGCCTGTGCCCATGCGCTGGCGCGGCGCGGCCACGACGTCGTCGTCTACGAGCGCCGGGCCAAGGCCGGCGGCCTCAATGAGCACGGCATCGCCGCCTACAAGATGGCGAACGACTTCGCCGCGCGCGAGGTCGCCTTCATCCTCGGCATCGGCGGGATCGAGCTCAGGCTCGGGCAGGCGCTCGGCCGCGAGCTGAGCCTCGAGGCGCTGCGTCGCGACCACGACGCGGTCTTCCTCGGCATCGGCCTCGGCGCCACCAACCGCCTGGGCCTCACCGGCGAGGAGCTCGAAGGCGTGCTCGACGCCGTCGACTACATCGAGGAGCTGCGGCAGAGCCCGGACAAGGCGACGCTCCCGGTGGGCCGCCATATCGTCGTCATCGGCGGCGGCAACACCGCCGTCGACATCGCCGTTCAGACGAAGCGCCTGGGGGCGGAGACCGTGACCCTGGTCTATCGCCGTGGCGCCGGCGAGATGGGGGCCACTGCCCACGAGCAGGAGATCGCCCAGCTGAACGGCGTGCTGATCCGCCACTGGGCCAAGCCGGTGGCGCTCGAGGGCGTGGACGGCCGGGTCGCCGGCGTGACGTTCGAGCACACCAGGCTCGCGGCGGGCGGCCGGCTCGAGGGCACGGGCGAGCGCTTCACCCTCGCCGCCGACCAGGTCTTCAAGGCGATCGGCCAGAAGCTGCTCGTGGAAGAGCTCGCCGCCAGCGGCCTCGCCATCGATTCCGGCAAGCTCCGGGTCGACGATGAGCTTAGGACCTCCGTCGAAGGCGTCTGGGCCGGCGGCGATGCCGTGGCCGGCCAGGATCTCACCGTCAGCGCGGTCGAGGACGGCAAGCGCGCCGCCAGCTCGATCGACCGGGCTCTTCGCAACTAGGCAGCCGGGAGGCAGTCATGGCCGATCTCCGTTGCACCATCGCCGGCGTGAAATCGCCCAATCCCTTCTGGCTCGCCTCGGCGCCGCCGACCGACAAGGCCTACAACGTGGTGCGGGCCTTTCGCGCCGGCTGGGGCGGGGTGGTCTGGAAGACGCTCGGCGAGGACCCGCCCGTCGTCAATGTCAGCTCGCGCTACGGGGCGGTCCATTTCCGCGGCAACCGCATGGCCGGCTTCAACAATATCGAGCTGATCACCGACCGGACGCTCGAGGTGAACCTGCGGGAGATCACCGAGGTCAAGCGCGACTGGCCGGACCGGGCGATGATCGTCTCGCTCATGGTGCCCTGCGAGGAGGCGAGCTGGCAGGCCATCCTGGCCCGGGTCGAGGCCACCGGCGCCGATGGCGTCGAGCTCAATTTCGGCTGCCCGCACGGCATGAGCGAGCGCGGCATGGGCTCGGCCGTGGGCCAGGTGCCCGAGTACATCGAGATGGTGACCCGCTGGTGCAAGCAGCACACGCGCATGCCGGTCTTCGTCAAGCTGACCCCCAACGTCACCAACATCCTGGCCCCGGCCCGGGCGGCGGTCGCCGGCGGCGCCGACGCGGTCTCGCTGATCAACACCATCAACTCGATCACCGCCGTCGATCTCGACGCCATGGCGCCCGAGCCCGTGGTCAACGGCAAGGGGGCGCATGGCGGCTATTGCGGCCCGGCGGTCAAGCCCATAGCGCTCTGCATGGTGGCCGAGATCGCCCGCGACCCGGACTGCGCTGCTGT
>CAZGUW010000094.1:5746-14824 GCA_964528705.1 uncultured Geminicoccaceae bacterium | reverse complement strand
GGTGAGCTTCGGGTCGATGTCTACCGTGCGTCGGGTGCCGGCGGGCAGCACGTCAACAAGACCGAGAGTGCGGTGCGCATCACGCACCTGCCGACCGGCATCGCGGTCGCCATGCAGGACGAGAAATCGCAGCACAAGAACCGGGCGAAGGCGCTGAAGGTGCTGAAGGCGCGGCTCTTCGAGCTGGAGCGCGAGCGTCTCGCGGCCGAGCGCTCGGCGTAGCGCAAGGGCCAGGTCGGCTCGGGCGATCGCTCGGAGCGCATCCGCACCTACAATTTCCCGCAGGGCCGCGTCACCGACCACCGCATCAACCTGACGCTCTACAAGCTCGACCAGGTGATGGCGGGCGAGGCGCTGGACGAGGTGATCGCGGCGCTGATCGCCGAGGACCAGGCGGCCAGGCTCGCCGAGCTGGCGTGACCACGCTCGCGGCGCTGGTCGCGGAGATCGCCACGTCGCTGCGGGCGGCCGGCATCGAGAATGCGCGGGGCGAGGCGCGGCTCCTGGTCGAGGCGGCGACCGGGCTCGACCGGACAGCCCAGCTCCGCAACCCCGACCAGGCCGTCGAGGCGCCTGGTGCCCTGGCCCTCGCGGCGCGCCGGGCGGCGCGCGAGCCCATGGCCTACATCCTGGGGCGGCGCGAGTTCTGGGGGCGGGAATTCGCGGTCGGGCAGGGCGTGCTGGTGCCGCGGCCCGAGACCGAGACGCTGATCGAGGCGGTGCTGGAGGCCATGCCGGATCGGCAAGCGCCGCTGCGGCTGGTCGATCTCGGCACGGGCACGGGCTGCCTCCTGCTGACCCTGCTGGAGCTCTATCCGAATGCGCAAGGCTTCGGCGTCGACCGCTCGCCGGCTGCGCTTCGCTACGCGGCGGCGAACCGGGCCGCGTTCGGACTGGCGCGGCGGGCGACGCTCATCCGGGGGAACTGGCTCGAGGCGCTGGCCGGGCCCTTCGACCTCGTGGTTGCCAACCCGCCCTATATCGGCACGGCCGAGCTGCGCGATGCGGAGACCGGCCACGAGCCCGAAGGGGCACTCCTTGCCGGCGCCGACGGCCTCGACGCCTATCGGGCGATCGTCCGGCCGGCCTTCGCGGCGCTGGCCCCGGGGGGGCTCCTTGCCTTCGAGATCGGCGCCGGGCAGGGGGATGCCGTGCGCAGGCTCGTGGGCGAAGCCGGATTCGGCGATGTCGGCTTGCGGACCGATCTTGCAGGGCGGGCGCGGGTGGTGACGGCGCGACGCGCCTGAATGGCGCACGATGGGCGGTTCCGCACCGCTGCCTGATCGGCTAGAGGCTATTGGGATCAGTGCCGGCACAAGCCCGCCGCATCTGCAGGGAGTCTTCATGCCGAGACTTTTGGGCCTGATCCCGCTTCTCGCCGTCCTCGCCCTCGCAGGCTGCGACGATGCGGGCGAAGGTGGCTCGGCGCCGCAGGCCGGCCCGCCGCCGGCGGTGGGCGTGGCGCCGGTGACGCGCCGCGACGTGACGCCCTCGATCGATCTGGTGGCCCGGGTCGAGGCCATCGACTCGGTCGATTTGGTGGCGCGTGTCACGGGCTTTCTCGAGGAGCAGGCCTTCGTCGAAGGGGCGCAGGTCGAGCAGGGCGAACTCCTCTTCCGGATCGAGCGCGAGCCCTATGAGGTCGCCGTGGCCGCCCGCACGGCCGATGTCGAGCGCATGGAGGCGACGCTGCTCAACGCCCAGCAGCAGCGCCAGCGGATGGAGGAGCTGGTCAACCGCGAAGCCCAGCCGCAGGCGCGGCTCGACGAGGCGATCGCCGCCGAGGACGAGGCGCGGGCGGCCCGCGATGCGGCCGAGGCGGCCTTGCGGCAGGCGAGAATCGACCTCGGCTACACGGAGATCCGGGCTCCGTTCGGCGGCCGCATCGGCCGCGCGGCGTTTGCCGAGGGTGCCGTGGTCGGGCCGGGTAGCGGCCCGCTCGCGCGGCTGGTGCAGCTCGATCCGATCTATGTCGCCATTCCCGTGACCGATCGCGCCCTCCTGGCCTATCGGCGCGCACAGGACTCGCCGCAGGGCCTCGCACCCTATCTGCGCCTGGCGGACGGCTCGATGCTGGATGAGCCCGGCACGTTCGCATTCTTCGATCCGCAGGTCAGCGAGACGACCAGCACGATCACCGTCCGGGCGACCTTCGACAACGCGAACGGGCTGCTGCTGCCGGGCCAGTTCGTCACGGTCGTCGTCCGTTCCGTCGAGACGACGCCGGCGCTCGTCGTGCCGCAGATCGCCGTCCAGCAGGATCAGGTCGGGCCGTTCGTCCTTACCGTCGACAACGAGGGCCGGGTGCAGGAGACCCGTGTCGAGCTCGGCGACCGGGTCGACACCGACTGGATCGTCAACGGGGGCCTCGAGGAGGGCCAGGCGGTGATCGTCGAGGGGCTGCAGAAGGTCCGCCCGGGGGTGACGGTGCAGGCCAGCGCCGTCCCGACCGAAGAGGGCTGAGCGTCGATGTTCTCGGCCTTCTTCATCGATCGCACGCGGTTCGCGATGGTGATCTCGGTGGTCATCATCATCGCCGGGCTGATCGCCATCCAGGTCCTGCCGGTGGCCCAGTTCCCGGACATCGTTCCGCCCCAGGTGAAGGTCACCGCCAGCTATCCGGGCGCCAATGCGGAGGTCGTGGCCGAGACGGTGGCGGCGCCGATCGAGGCCGAGGTCAACGGCGTCGACGACATGCTCTACATGACGTCGACCAGCACCAACAATGGCGAGTACGAGCTCGACATCACCTTCGCGGTCGGCACCGATCCGGACATCGCCTCGGTCAACGTGCAGAACCGGGTGACCCTCGCCACGCCGCAGCTGCCGCCGGAAGTGACGGCCCAGGGTGTCTCGACCCGCAAGCAGTCGACCAGCATGCTGATGGTGGTCAACCTGCTCTCGCCCAACGGCACGTTCGACCGCCTTTTCCTCTCCAACTACATGGAGATCAACCTCCGCGACCCGATCTCGCGGCTGGCCGGCGTCGGCGACGCGAGCCAGTTCGGCCTGCTCGACTACTCGATGCGCGTCTGGCTCGACCCGCAGGTCATGACCTCGCTGCGCATCAGCGAATCCGAGGTGATCGACGCGATCCAGCGCCAGAACATCCAGGCCGCGGCCGGCCGGATCGGGGCACCACCCGGCAACGAGGGCCGCGCGTTCACCTACACCCTGCAGACCAAGGGGCGGCTGACCGACGCGAGCGAATTCGAGCGGATCCTGGTGCGGACCAACCCGGACGGCTCGATCGTCAGGCTCGGTGACATCGCCCGGGTCGAGCTCGGTGCCCAGACCTACGATGCCTCGGCCTATGTCGACGGCGCCCCGACCGCGATGCTCGGCATCTATCTCTCGCCCGGCGCCAACGCGCTGCAGACGGCCGATGCGGTCTACGCCACGCTGGAACGTCTCGCCGAGCGCTTCCCCGAGGATGTCGAGTACGCGATCCTCTACGACACCACCAATTTCGTCCGCATCAGCATGCGCGAGGTGGTCGTCACGCTCTTCCAGGCGCTGGCGCTGGTCATTTTCGTGACCTTTGCCTTCCTCGGCGACTGGCGGGCGGCGCTGGTGCCGACCCTGGCCATCCCGGTGTCGCTCATCGGCACCTTCGCCATCCTCCTTGCCGCCGGCATGTCGATCAACACGATCTCGATGTTCGGCCTGATCCTCGCCATCGGCATCGTCGTCGACGACGCCATCGTGGTGGTCGAGAACACCCAGCGACTGATCGACGACGAGAAGCTGGCGCCGCCGGAAGCCGCGAAGAAGGCGATGGTGCAGGTGACGGGGCCGGTGGTGGCGACCACGCTCGTCCTGCTCGCGGTCTTCGTGCCGACGGCCTTCCTGCCCGGCATCACCGGCCAGCTCTACCTGCAGTTCGCGGTGACCATCTCGGTCGCCGTGGTCCTCTCCTCGCTCGTGGCCCTGACCATGAGTCCGGCGCTCTGCGCCCTTCTTCTGCGGCCGTCCAGGGCGCCACGCGGCCCGTTGCGGTGGTTCTTCCTCTTCCTCGACACGACGCGCAGCGGCTATGGCCGGATAGTCGCCCGGCTCGGCCGGCAGGCGTTCGTCGCGGTGCTCGTGATCATCGCTGCCGGGGTCGGCACGGGCTGGCTCTTCAAGGCGGTGCCTACCGGCTTCATCCCTTACGAGGACAACGGCTACTTCTTCGTCGATGTCGCCCTGCCCGACGGCGCCTCGATCTCGCGCACCGAGGCGACGGTGAGCGAGGTCGAGCAGCTGCTGCTCGCCGACGAGGACGTCGAGAACGTGCTGTCGGTCGCCGGCTTCAGCCTTTTGGCCGGGGCACGGTCGAGCGGCGGGCTGCTCATCGCCATCCTCAAGCCATGGGAAGAGCGGCCCGAGCCCGGCCAGAGCGTGCGCGGCGTCCTGCAGCGCATCCAGCCGCAGCTCTTCGCCATCCCGCAGGCCACCGCCTTCGGCTTTCCCGCACCGCCGATCGAGGGGCTCGGCACGGCCGGCGGCATCGAGATGGAGCTGCAGGACCTGGGCGGCCGGCCGCCCGACGATCTCGCCCGGGCGCTGCAGGCCTTCATCCTTCGCGCCAACGAGGACCCGCGCCTGGCGCAGGCCTTCTCGACCTTCTCGGCGCAGACGCCACAGCTCTATCTCGATGTCGACCGCGACAAGGCGGAGACGCTGGGCGTGCGGATCAGCGACCTGTTCACCACGCTCCAGACCAATCTCGGCGCTTTCTACGTCAACGACTTCAACCTGTTCGGCCGCACCTACCGGGTCTTCCTCCAGGCCGAGGCGCCGTTCCGGATGACCCCGCAGGACATCACCGCCCTGCATGTCCGCAACACCAGCGGCGAGATGGTGCCGCTCGGCGCCCTGCTCACGGTGCAGCCCATCCTGGGTCCGGAGTCGACCCGGCGCTTCAACCTCTTCCGCGCGGCGAGCGTGAACGTCACGCCGGCCGGCAGCACCGGCGAGGGCATCACGGCACTGCGCGAGGTCGAGGCCACGGCGCTGCCCGACGGCTTCGCCGTCGACTGGACCGGCACGACCTTCCAGGAGGTGCAGGCGGGCGGCGAGGCGGCTGTCGTGCTGCTCCTGGCCCTGCTCTTCGTCTATCTCTTCCTCGTGGCGCAGTACGAGAGCTGGACCGTGCCGGTCTCGGTGATCCTCTCGGTCACCGTCGCCACGGCCGGCGGGCTCCTTTTGACCTGGCTCGTCGGGCTCGACAACAATGTCTACACGCAGATCGGCCTCGTCATGCTGATCGGGCTCGCCAGCAAGAACGCGATCCTCATCGTCGAGTTCGCCAAGCAGTTGCGCGAGGAGGGTCAGCCGATCCAGGAGGCCGCCTCGAACGCCGCGACCCTGCGCTTTCGGGCGGTGCTGATGACGGCGATCAGCTTCATCCTCGGCATCCTGCCGCTGGTGCTGGCAACGGGAGCCGGGGCGGCGAGCCGGGTGGCGCTCGGCATGGTGGTCATGGGCGGCATGCTCGCGGCGACCTTCATCGGCATCATCCTCATCCCGCCGCTCTACGTCTTCGTGCAGAGCCTGCGCGAGCGGGTGCGCGGGGCGCCGACGGTATTGCCGGCGGCCGTGCCGGAGGACTGAACGGCCTGCCGGTCCTGCGGCCACGGCGCCGCCTTGCGCGGATCGACCCCCTCCCCACATAGATTCCATCAGGCGGCGATGCCCATCGGGGTCGCCATTGTCCGATCCGCTCGCATGAGGGATCGAAAGGGGAAGACGGGATCATGGATTTCCAGAACTACACCGAGCGCGCCCGCGGCTTCATCCAGTCCGCCCAGGGGCTGGCCCTGCGCGAAGGCCACCAGCGCTTCCTGCCCGAGCACATCCTCAAGGTGCTGCTCGACGACCCGGAAGGACTCGCCAGCAACCTGATCCAGGCGGCGGGCGGCAATCCCAAGGCGGTGGCGCAGGCGACGGCTCTGCTGCTGGCGAAGCAGCCGAAGGTCGAGGGCAGCGGTGCCGGCCAGGTCTACCTCGCACCGGAGACGGCCCGGCTCTTCGAGAGCGCGGAGCAGGTGGCGAAGAAGGCCGGCGACAGCTTCGTCACGGTCGAGCGGCTGCTGCTCGCGCTCGCCATGTCGGCGACCGACGCCGGCAAGGTGCTGAAGGATGCCGGTGCCACGGCGCAGGGGCTGAACGCCGCCATCGATGCCGTGCGCCAGGGCCGCAAGGCCGAGAGCGCCACCGCCGAGGACAGCTATGAGGCGCTGAAGAAGTACACCCGCGATCTGACGGCGGTCGCCCGGGACGGCAAGCTCGACCCGGTGATCGGCCGCGACGAGGAGATCCGGCGGGTCATCCAGGTTCTGTCCCGGCGGACCAAGAACAACCCCGTGCTGATCGGCGAGCCCGGCGTCGGCAAGACCGCCATTGCCGAGGGGCTGGCGCTGCGCATCGTCAACGGCGACGTGCCGGAAAGCCTGAAGGACCGGCGGCTGCTCTCGCTCGACCTCGGTGCCCTGATCGCCGGGGCCAAGTACCGGGGCGAGTTCGAGGAGCGGCTGAAGGCCGTGCTGCAGGAGATCACCCACGGCGAGGGCCAGATCATCCTCTTCATCGACGAGCTGCACACGCTGGTCGGCGCCGGCAAGGCGGACGGGGCGATGGACGCCTCGAACATGTTGAAGCCGGCCCTGGCGCGCGGCGAGCTGCACTGCGTCGGTGCGACCACGCTCGACGAGTACCGCAAGCACATCGAGAAGGACGCTGCCCTGGCGCGGCGTTTCCAGCCGGTCTTCGTGGCCCAGCCCTCGGTCGAGGACACGGTCTCGATCCTGCGCGGGCTGAAGGAGAAGTACGAGCTGCACCACGGCGTGCGCATCACCGATGCCGCCATCGTCGGCGCCGCCGTGCTCTCCAACCGCTACATCGCCGACCGTTTCCTGCCCGACAAGGCGATCGACCTGGTCGACGAGGCGGCCGCCAGGAAGCGCATGGCGATCGACAGCAAGCCCGAGGAGATCGACGAGCTCGACCGCCGCATCCTGCAGCTCAAGATCGAGCGCGAGGCCCTCAAGAAGGAGCAGGACGAGCCGTCGCGGCAGCGCCTCGGCAAGCTGGAGAAGGAGCTGGCCGAGCTCGAGCAGGAGAGCAGCACGCTGACCGCCCGCTGGCAGGGCGAGAAGGAGAAGCTCGCCGGGTCGACCAAGCTCAAGGAGCAGCTCGACCAGGCGCGCACCGACCTTGCCGACGCGCAGCGGCGCGGCGACTACACGAAGGCGGGCGAGCTCACCTACTCGGTGATCCCGGGCCTCGAGAAGGCCATCGGCGAGGCCGAGGGCACCCAGTCGGAGCGGATGCTGCACGAGGAGGTGACCGAGGGCGACATCGCCCAGGTGGTCTCGCGCTGGACGGGCGTGCCCGTCGACAAGATGCTCGAGGGCGAGCGCGAGAAGCTGCTCGAGATGGAAAAGCAGCTCGAGAAGCGGGTGGTCGGCCAGGATTCGGCCGTGCAGGCGGTGAGCAACGCGGTGCGCCGGGCGCGCGCCGGGCTGCAGGACCCGAACCGGCCGATCGGCTCGTTCCTGTTCCTCGGGCCCACCGGCGTCGGCAAGACCGAGCTCTGCAAGACGCTCGCCGCCTTCCTCTTCGACGACGAGCAGGCGATGGTGCGCATCGACATGTCCGAGTACATGGAGAAGCACAGCGTCAGCCGGCTGATCGGCGCCCCTCCGGGCTATGTTGGCTATGACGAGGGCGGGGCGCTGACCGAGGCGATCCGGCGACGGCCGTACCAGGTGATCCTCTTCGACGAGATCGAGAAGGCGCACCCGGACGTCTTCAACGTGCTGCTACAGGTGCTCGACGACGGCCGGCTGACCGACGGCCAGGGCCGCACGGTCGACTTCAAGAACACCATCATCGTGCTCACCTCGAACCTGGGATCCGAGTTCCTGGCGGCCCTGCCGGAAGGGGCCTCGGCCGAGGAGGCGCGGGCGCAGGTGATGGAGGTCGTGCGGGCGAGCTTCCGGCCCGAGTTCCTGAACCGGCTCGACGAGATCATCCTCTTCAACCGGCTCGGCCGGGCGCAGATGGGGGCCATCGTCGAGATCCAGCTCGGCTATCTCAGGAAGCTCCTGACCGAACGGCGGATCGACCTGGCGCTCACCGACCAGGCGCGCACCTGGCTCGGCAATGCCGGCTACGACCCGGTCTATGGCGCGCGGCCGCTCAAGCGGGTGATCCAGAAGAACCTGCAGGACAAGCTCGCCACCATGATCCTCGAAGGCCGCCTCAAGGACGGCGAGACGGCGCATGTCGAGGTGAAGGACGGCGGGCTCGTCATCGAGCCCGAGGCGGCTTAAGTAAAGGAAGTGCGGGGGAAATGTTTCCCCCGCGCCCCCTCGTTGTTTTTCTATCGGCCCAGAATCACATCTATGCCGGTCAGGATCTGAGCGAGCTTGCGCGGCGAGAGCTTGCCCGCCCGTTCGGTCAGCAACGACCGATCGATGGTGATGATCTGTGAAGCATTGGCGACCGAGTCTTTGGGCAGGCCCGTTTCGGCCTGAGACAGCAGGACGTTCCCGGGTGCGCGCGCCCAGGTGAGGTTGCTGGTCAACGGTACACAGACGACCGTGGCGATCCGGCTCCGATTGAGCGAGTCACCCTGCACGACCACCACCGGCCGCCGAAACCCCGGACCAGCCCTCACCGGTTCGGGAAAATCCACCCACCAGACCTCGCCCTGGGCAGGCTCTACCACTCCACCCGTTCCAGCGTCCGCCGCGCTGCCGCATCAGCGAACCCGTCCGACGCCTCCCCCAGCGCCTCCACCACTTCGTCCATCGCGGCTGTAACCTCGTCCGGCCCATGCCGCGCCAGATATTCCGCCAGCGCCTCCGCACAAACCCGACTACGCGACTTCCCTACCCGCCGGGCATACCGTTCAGTGGCATCGAACACGTCGTCAGGAAGGGATATCGCCGTTTTCATACCATGAGTATAACCAGTGCAGGGTCCGGCAGCAAGCATCTGTGGAAGTGGGGGGGGGGGGGGTTGGACCGCCCCCCCCCCGCGGGTGGAGGGGGGGCGGACGGCCCGCCCCCGCCGCCGCCGAGGGGG
>CAZGUW010000094.1:0-5736 GCA_964528705.1 uncultured Geminicoccaceae bacterium | reverse complement strand
AGCTGTGCGGGGGAAATGATTTCCCCTGCGCCCCCTCGTCTCTGGAAGGGGGTCCATCAGCCCGGCAGGCTCCTCGAGCGTGGCATTATCGAGCCACATGGGCTTGCGAATGCGCGCGCCGCGTGCGTCTTCGGTCTGACTGAGCCGCCCCGGACTGGCCGGAGGCTGGCTGGACTGCTCCGCCTGGGTGAAACGGGCCGGTGCCCTTGCGCTGGATCTCGTTGGCCGGAGTGTCGACGGACGGCAGGCGGCGAACTCGCCGACAGGCGCCAAGAATTTTTCTCCAACTCGTCGCGAACTTTTTCGCTCGGCCCGCATCCAATGTTCAGATGCCGATCGATCGGCATCGGGCATTCGAGGAAAGGTCGAACAATGAGAACGTCGCTGATGCTGGCCGCTATGGCCGTGGTGCTGTCCGCTTGCGCTGCCAGCGCGCATGACGAGAGCCTGCTGGCCGAAGCACCGCCTGGCGATCCTTATGTCCAGGTCAGCGATGTGCTGCCGCTACCCGAGTTCATCCCGGGGCTCGGCGTGCTGTTCGTCGATCCGGCGACGCTGCCGGCGGGGCCGTTCCTGGCCTACGACCACGCGGGCAACCTCTCGGCCACGGTCTACATGACGCCGCTCGAGGAGCTCCGGAACGGCACGGCCTATGACGGGCTCGGCATCGGCTCGCATACCGTGAGCAGCGTCGACATCTACTACAACGGCGGCCATCCGGGCGTGGAGAAGCCGCATGCCCACGTCGTGCTCTTCCACGACGCGGAGGCCCGGGGGAGGCTGGCCGAATGAAGGCGACCCGGCGACGGGTCCTGGCGGCGGGGGGCGGCGGGTTCGCCGCCCTCGCCTTGCCGGGCCGGCCCCGTGCGGCGGCCGTCGAGCTGGTGGAGATGCGCGGGACCAGTCGCGGCGAGCGCATCTGGTTTGCGCCCCTGGGCCTCGTGGTGGCACCTGGCACGGTGCTGCGTTTCGTCGATCGCGATCGCGGCAACAGCCACACCGCCACCTGCTATCATCCGGATCTCTTCGGCCGCGTCCGCCGCATTCCGGCGGCGGCGACACCTTGGGATAGCGGCTTCCTCCTGCCGGAGGAGAGCTTCGAGGTTCGCCTGACCGTGCCGGGCGTCTATGACTATTACTGCATCCCGCACGAGATGGCCGGCATGGCCGGGCGCATCATCGTCGGCGGGCCCGGCGATCCCGGCTTCGAGGGCCCGGCCGGCGACGGCAGCGACATCGACCCCGCGGCCCTCGCTGCGCTGCCGGCGTTCGACGATCTGCTGGTGCGGGGGCGCATGGAGGGGGGAGGAAGAGCATGACCGTCCGGGCGCGCCAGGCCGAAGCGCTGCCGCCCCTTGCGGACAGCCCGGAGGCTGAGCTCGTGGTGGCGGCGCGGTCCGGCAGCGAGGCGGCGGTTCGCGAGCTGATCCGCCGGCTGAACCCGCGGCTCTTCCGGCTCGCGCGCGGCATCGTCGACAGCGATCCCGAGGCCGAGGACGTGCTGCAGGACACCTATCTCGCAGCCTTCACCCGACTCGACGGTTTTCGCGATGAGGCGCGGTTCTCGACCTGGATCACGCGGATCGCGATCAACCATGCCCTGATGCGGGTCCGACGGGTGCTTCCCATGGAGGAGCTGGACACCGTGGCCGAGGACGAGACGTCGCGCATTCTGAGCTTTCCGAACCCGGAGGCGGAGCTGCCGGAGGCGGCGCTCGGCCGGACGCAGCTGCGGCAGTTGCTGGAGGAGATGATTCTGGCGCTGCCGCCGGATCTCCGGCTGCCCTTTGCCCTCCGGGAGGCCGAAGGGATGAGCATTCTCGCCATCGCCCGGTCGCTCTCGCTCAATCCGATCACCGTCAAGACGCGCCTCTTTCGCGCCCGCCGACGTTTGCGCGCCGCGCTCGAGCAAAGGCTGACGGGCGGGTTCGATGCGGTCTTCCCGTTCGGCGGCGCGCGGTGCGCCCGCATGGCTGACCGGGTCGTGGCGAAGCTGCTGGCGGCCGGTCGGCTCTGAAGCCGCCACTGCAAGGGAACGGTGGAGCGCGAGGAGGCGAGCCTCCTCGCTTCCTTCGTCTAGCTGCCCAGCGCCGCCGCGTAGGCCTCGGGCTTGAACCCGACGAGCAGCCTGCCGTCGATATCGAGCACCGGCCGCTTGATCATGGAGGGCTGGGCCAGCATCAGGGCGATGGCCTTCCTGGCGTCGAGGTCCTGCTTCTCCGCCTCGGGCAGCTTGCGGAAGGTGGTGCCGGCGCGGTTGAGGAGGGGCTCGAAGCCCACCTGGTCGACCCAGGCTGCCAGGCGATCCCGGTCGATGCCCTTGGTCTTGTAGTCGTGGAAGTCGTAGGCGATGCCCTCGGCATCGAGCCAGGCGCGGGCCTTCTTCATCGTGTCGCAGGACCTGATGCCGTAGATCGTCAGCCTCCGGGTCATCGCCGCCTCTCCCGGCATGCCGACCGCATCTGTCGGCCCCGGCTCAGCGCTGGGCGTAGCGGGTGGCCGGCTCGATCGGCAGGCGCTGGGCGGTGATGGTCTCGATCTGCTGGCGGAAGCGGACGAGCTCGGCCCCGGCGAGACGGGCCGCGTTCTGCGGCTTGATCGAGAGCGGGTTGATCTGCTTGCCGTTCTGCAGGACCTCGTAGTGCAGATGCGGGCCGGTCGAGCGGCCGGTCGTGCCGACATAGCCGATCACCTGGCCCTGGCGGACCCGCTTGCCGGCCGAGATGCCCTTGGCGAAGCGGCTGAGATGAGCATAGGCGGTGCTGTACTCGCCATTGTGGCGAATCTGGATGTAGTTGCCGTAGGAGCCGTTGCGCCCGGCCTGGGTCAGCGTGCCGTCGCCGGCGGCATAGATCGGCGTGCCGGTTGGGGCAGCGAAGTCGACGCCGCGATGCATCCTGTTGTAGCCGAGCACCGGGTGGCGGCGCATGCCGAAGCCGGAGGAGAGGCGCGCGCCGTTGATGGGCGTGCGCATCAGCCACTTGCGCAAGGAGCGGCCTTCGGCGTCGTAGTAGCCGACGGCACCGTCGCTGTGGACGTAGCGATAGGCCTCCATCTGCCGGCCGCGGAGCGACAGGCTGGCGAAGAGCACGTCGCCGCCGCGGGTCTCGCCGTCCGGGCTGCTGACCGTTTCGTAGACCAGCTCGAAGGCGTCGCCGGGGTGGACGTCGCGCTCGAAGTCGACATCCCAGCTGAAGATGTTGGCGAGCGAGATCAGCGCCTCGTCCGGCACGTTCTGCTGCCGCGCCGTCTGGTAGAGGCTGGTCCGGACGACGGCCCGGGCCGCGTGCACGGTCTCAATCAGCTCGCGGTCGACGGTCCGGGCGGCGAAGCCGCCGTCGGCGTCGCGCTCGATGCGCAGGTCGTTGGCGAAGTCCAGATTGAGCGAGAGGGCGGCGAGCCGCGGTGCGGCGAGCTCCCCGGCGGCGCGCTCCACCTCGACCGCCATGGCCTGGCCGACCTTGAGGCGGCGCGGGTCGTAGACGGTGCTGAGCGTGCCGACGACCTCGTGCGCCTCGGCGCGATCGATGCCGGAGCGGGTGAGGATGTCGAGCAGCGTGTCACCGCGCTGCACGACGAGATGCTCGGCCTCGACGGTGGAATCCGGGGTCGAATCGGGCGTGGCATCGGCGAGGGTGGCATCGGCCGTCGGCCCGGCGGGCGGCGCCTCGCCCGCGGCCATGGTGGCACCGATGGCGAGATCCGGGGCGGGCGTCGCGGTCGCGTCCGACCCGAGCGGCTCGAGCTCGGCGATGGCCGGCCCAGTGGTGGCCAGGGCGGCGGTGGCCCGCACGCGTGTGGCTTCCGCGGCGGCGTCCGGCACGTCCAGGGCGACGTCCACGGAAGGCGGGGCGCCGTGGCCACGACCCGGTGCCAGGGGCAGGATGGCCGCGGCGAGATCGGGTGCGGTGGCAAGGCTGCTCGCCGGGCTGTCGGGGAGGCTGCCGGTCCGACCGGCGAGCACCTGATCTGCCGGATCGCGCCAGGCCTGATCGAAGGCGGCGGCCACCGAAACGCCGCCCATGAAGGTGCCGAGCGCCAGGGTGACGACGAGGCGACCGACGGAATCACTGGAACGGCCGCGCCCCTGGCCGTCCGTCGTCTGGCCGGGTCCGGCGATGTCAGGCTGAAGTCCGGAAGGCCTGGAACGCGACGGTCGGATCAATATGGCTCTCTGTCGTTACAGCCGGGCGCCTGAAGAAGGACGCTCGGCGGTTGCTGTCGCACGATCCGCCACACAGGCAGGTCGAATGGTGTGGCCAGGGCGACGAAAATTGCCGATCCGACGGCAGCCCGTCTCCGACCTCCGATCCGGCGCTCCGGGCGTCGTCGAAACCGGCCTGCCGGGCGGAGCCGACGGCTTGTTCTCTCACCGGTAACTATGCTGTGGCGGCAGGGCCGCTGTCAATTCGTTCGGGGTGTCGCAGAGTGCCGATCGCAGTACTGGCGGGCGTTTCTCGCTCTTTCTCCCGAACCCGCCTTTCGTCCGGGCGGGACGCGGGGCCATGTCGGGCGGCTGTCGCGATTCGTCGAAAAAAGGGCTTGCGGCCGGCGGAGGCCGGGGCTATGTCCCAATCCGTCGCGGCGAGGCCGTCGTCGGGAAACCCTCCCACTACGGCTGATCGCTGCTGACACATGTTCTTTTGACAAGTTGGAATGATGGAGAGGGGATGTGCAGGCGGCGTTGGTGTCGTTTGTGCATCTTCTGGAAGACGCGGGTAGGTCTTCGCTTGGGGTGACTTTGGTTGCCCTTTGGCGGGGATTTGCTTGCGGCCAGTAGGTGCCGGGATCCGGGGGACTTTGTCTCCTGGGGCTCAATCTGAGAGTTTGATCCTGGCTCAGAACGAACGCTGGCGGCGCGCTTAACACATGCAAGTCGAACGCACATCGGTCCTTCGGGGCGGGTGTGAGTGGCGGACGGGTGAGTAACGCGTGGGAACCTGCCCTGAGGTTCGGGACAACCGTGGGAAACCGCGGCTAATACCGGATATCTCCTACGGGAGAAAGACTTGTCGCCTTGGGAGGGGCCCGCGTCGGATTAGCTTGTTGGTGGGGTAACGGCCTACCAAGGCTTCGATCCGTAGCTGGTCTGAGAGGATGATCAGCCACACTGGGACTGAGACACGGCCCAGACTCCTACGGGAGGCAGCAGTGGGGAATCTTGGACAATGGGGGCAACCCTGATCCAGCGACGCCGCGTGGGTGACGAAGGCCTTCGGGTTGTAAAGCCCTTTTCTCGGGGAAGATGATGACGGTACCCGAGGAATAAGCACCGGCTAACTCCGTGCCAGCAGCCGCGGTAAGACGGAGGGTGCTAGCGTTGTTCGGAATTACTGGGCGTAAAGGGCGCGTAGGCGGCCCGAGAAGTCGGATGTGAAAGCCCGGGGCTCAACCCCGGAACGGCATTCGAAACTTTCGGGCTCGAGAACGGAAGAGGAGAGTGGAATACCCAGTGTAGAGGTGAAATTCGTAGATATTGGGTGGAACACCGGTGGCGAAAGCGGCTCTCTGGTCCGGATCTGACGCTGAGGCGCGAAAGCGTGGGGAGCAAACAGGATTAGATACCCTGGTAGTCCACGCCCTAAACGATGTGGGCTAGATGTCGGGGGGCTTGCCCCTCGGTGTCGGAGCTAACGTGTTAAGCCCACCGCCTGGGGAGTACGGCCGCAAGGTTAAAACTCAAAGGAATTGACGGGGGCCCGCACAAGCGGTGGAGCATGTGGTTTAATTCGACGC
>CAZGUW010000093.1:3136-14959 GCA_964528705.1 uncultured Geminicoccaceae bacterium | reverse complement strand
TGGATAAGGGTAAGAACTAGACGGTCGCGGTCTTCGATTTTGGCGGCGGCACGTTCGACATCTCGGTGCTCGAGATCGGCGACGGCGTGTTCGAGGTGAAATCCACCAACGGCGACACGTTCCTCGGCGGCGAGGACTTCGACGTCCGGCTGATCGACTACATGGCCGACGAGTTCAAGAAGGAGCAGGGCATCGACCTGCGCTCCGACAAGCTCGCTCTGCAGCGCCTCAAGGAGGCGGCCGAGAAGGCCAAGATCGAGCTCTCCTCGACGCAGCAGACCGAGGTCAACCTGCCGTTCATCACGGCCGACCAGAGCGGCCCCAAGCACCTGACCATGAAGATCAGCCGGGCCAAGCTCGAGATGCTGGTCGACGACCTGATCCAGCGCACCATCGAGCCCTGCAAGAAGGCGCTCAAGGATGCCGGGCTCACCGCCTCGGACATTCAGGAGGTGATCCTGGTCGGCGGCATGACCCGCATGCCGAAGGTCGTGGAGACGGTGAAGCAGCTCTTCGGCAAGGAGCCGCACAAGGGCGTCAACCCGGACGAGGTGGTGGCCATGGGTGCCGCCATCCAGGCCGGCGTGCTGGCCGGTGACGTCAAGGACGTGCTGCTGCTCGACGTGACCCCGCTCTCGCTCGGCATCGAGACCCTGGGCGGCGTCTTCACCCGGATCATCGACCGCAACACGACGATCCCGACCAAGAAGAGCCAGGTGTTCTCCACCGCCGACGACAACCAGAGTGCCGTCACCATCCGGGTGTTCCAGGGCGAGCGCGAGCTCGCGGCGCAGAACAAACTGCTCGGCCAGTTCGATCTCGTCGGCATCCCGCCGGCGCCGCGCGGCATGCCGCAGATCGAGGTGACCTTCGACATCGACGCCAACGGCATCGTCAACGTGTCGGCCAAGGACAAGGCCACCGGCAAGGAGCAGCAGATCCGCATCCAGGCCTCCGGCGGGCTCAGCGAGGCCGAGATCGAGAAGATGGTCAAGGAAGCAGCCGAGCATGCCGAGGAGGACAAGCAGCGCCGGGCGGTGATCGAGGCGAAGAACCAGGCCGACAGCCTGATCTACTCGACCGAGAAGAGCCTGAAGGAGTATGGCGAACAGCTCGAGGCCGGCGACCGGACGGCGATCGAGGGTGCCATCACCGAGCTCAAGGGCGTGCTCGAGAGCGAGGACCCCGAGGTGATCAAGGCCAAGTCCGACGCGCTGGCTCAGGTCGCCATGAAGCTCGGTGAGGCGATGTACAAGTCGCAGCAGGCGAACGAGGGCGGCGACGCCGACGGCGGTGATGGCGGCAGCGCTTCCGCCAGCGGCGACGACGTGGTCGATGCCGAGTTCGAAGAGGTCGACGACGACAAGAAGAAGTCCGCCTGAGCCACGTCCGGATGGACGGCTCCGCGGCAAGTGGATGGTGCCGGGACCGGGTCGGTGACGACCCGGTCCCGCGCCGTTCCATTGCCCCGCCCCCGATCGATTTTCACTAGGACCGAGCTTTCATGGCCAAGCGCGACTTCTACGAGACCCTGGGTGTCAGCAAGGGCGCCGACGAGGCGGATCTCAAGCGCGCCTATCGCAAGCTCGCCATGCAGTACCATCCCGACCGCAACCCGGGCGACGCCCAGGCCGAGGCGCGGTTCAAGGAGGTGAACGAGGCCTACGAGATTCTGAGGGACCCGCAGAAGCGGGCCGCCTACGACCAGTTCGGGGCGCAGGCTTTCGAGCACGGGATGGGTGGCCGCGGTGCAGCGGGCGGCTTCGACTTCACCAGCTTCGCCGACGTCTTCGACGACCTCTTCGGCGACTTCACCGGCGGCGGCGGCCGACGGCGCGGCACCGGGCCGCGCGGCAACGACCTCCGCTACAATCTGACGATCAGCCTCGAGGAGGCCTTCTCCGGCAAGAAGGCGCAGGTACGCGTGCCGACCTCGGTGGCCTGCGACGCCTGTGACGGCAGCGGCAGCGAGGGCAATTCCGAGCCCGCCGCCTGCCCGACCTGTCGCGGCGCCGGGCGGGTGCGGGCCCAGCAGGGCTTCTTCACCGTCGAGCGGAGCTGCCCGACCTGCCAGGGCAGCGGCCGGGTGGTGACCAACCCCTGCCGGGTCTGCAGCGGCAGTGGCGTCGTGCACAAGGAGAAGACGCTCGCCATCAACGTCCCGCCCGGCGTCGAGGACGGCACCCGCATCCGCCTCTCCGGCGAGGGCGAGGCGGGCTTGCGCGGCGGTCAGCCGGGCGATCTCTACATCTTCGTCACCGTGGCGCCGCATCGGCTCTTCCGCCGCGAGGGCCACAATATCTTCTGCCGGGTGCCCATCCCGATGACCACGGGTGCCCTCGGCGGCGATGTCGAGGTGCCGACCATCGAGGGCAAGCGCGTGCGCATCGCCGTGCCCGGCGGCACCCAGACGGGCAAGCAGATCCGCCTGCGCAACAAGGGCATGACGGAGCTGCACGGCCACAGCCGCGGCGACATGTTCGTCGAGATCGTCGTCGAGACGCCCGTCAACCTGACCAAGCGCCAGCAGGAGCTCCTGCGGGAGTTCGACGGCGCCGGCGAGAAGTCCAACAACCACCACCCCGAATCCGACGGCTTCTTCGCCAAGGTCCGCGAGCTCTGGGACGACCTCACGGACTAGGCGGCTTTGCGTCGAGCACTGTCCCGGCGTAAATTGGGACGTGGCGATACTTCGAGCGGGGCATGCGTATGGCCAGTCGGGAAACGATGGCAGGGCAAGGCGACCGGCGGGAAGTCAGAGATGAGGTCGAGGCCCTACTGCGGCACGTTCCTGCCGGGCGGCCGCGCTGGTTCAGTCGCGAATTTATGCTGGGCGCTCTGAGCGGTGTGGCGCTGCCGATGGTGGTGGCGGCTCTCGCCATGTGGCTGCTGCATGGCGAGACTGCTTCGAATGAAGGCTTTGTCGTGCGCCCCGCTGCGTGGCTGCTTGCCCTTGCGACGGTGATTGCCGGTCTGGCGCTGGCCTTGGCATTGTCAATGATCCACACGACCAGACGCCAGCGGCGTGCGAATGCGGCATTGCATGAGCTGGCGCTTGCGCGACTGACCGGGGCGGAAGGATCGCTTGCAGGGCTCGAGGCCTCCCGATCGTCGTCGGTGGCACGGCCGGACATGGCACGCTCGGCAACGCTGGACCGGGCTGTGATCCGTCTGCAATTGCAACAGATCCAGCGCTACCTCGCCATGGCGGGCAACAAGCGGGGTGCCGGCACGGACAGCGCTGCCGTGCCAGGCGTGGTGCAGAGCAAGGCCTGAGTCCGCCCGGTCCGGACTTGCTTCAGTGGATCCGGATCACGAATCAGATCTGGCCTTCCTCGCCGAGATTGCGTTCACGCCATCCGACCGTCTCGTCCAGACCTATCGTCCGTGGCAACTACTCGCCGCCGAGACCACAGCCGCAACTATCCTGGCCCGACTGCGCGGCCAGGTCGATATTCTCGGACGTCCGCCGCGACGCTCGAGCGCGGAGCAGCTCCTGGAGGCCGGCGGCTGGCTCTTCGGACTGGCCAGCTGCGTCTTCACGGTGTGGAGCGTCGGCATCGACGGCCCGAGCTATCTCGCTGCCGCCAGCATGTTCGCCTCCAGCGGCGGCTTCGCTGTCACCATCATGCAGCGCGACCTTGTGCGAAACATCGAGGCGGAACGCGGGGTGGCACTGCTGGCAGTGCTCGACCAGATTACGATGATGGAGCTCGCTATAGAGCGTCTTGGCACGCTAGGATCGGAGCCTGCCACCGACATGCCGGCCGAAGATGCCAGTCGGCCGCCCGATCCGCCGCCGGCAGGTTGAAACGACCTGGCCGCCCCCTCAGCCGGCGCTGCGATTGCGCTCGTCGAGCAGGTCGACGACCAGCACGGCGTCGAGCCAGTTGCCGTGGCGGCGGCAGCGGTCGATGTCGGCGCGGGTGACATGGCCCAGGCAGCGCTTGCCGTCGAGGACCTGCAGCACGTCGCAGCCGCCGGCCCGCATCCGCGCCTCGGCCATGGCCGCGGTGTGGTTCCACTCCACGCCGAGCACCTCGATGATCTCGCGCGAGCGCGACGCGATGACGTTCATGCGGCCTCTCCCCGGCTGGCGACCACGTCGTCAAAGGGCGGCGGATGCAGGCGATCCACGAGGCGACGGGCGGTCTCGCGACCGAAGCCCAGGGCGGGGCGGGCGAAGCGGCGCACGCCCGCGGCATCGCGGACGATGACCCCATGAGAGCCGCCCACCGGCAGCACCGCGACGCGCAGTCGCGAGCGGGTGAGGTCGATGATCATCGTCTCGCCGGCCGGCAGCCCGCGGGCAGTGGAGGCCAGATGGGCGGTCAGGGTATCGGCGTCGAGGCCGAACTCGGCGATGCTGAGAAAGCCGATCTCGGCGTCGCCCACCTCGTCCAGATCGTCGGTCGTGGGCTCGCAGGCGCTCCGCGAGACGAGCGTGGCGCCATTGTCCGCCAGGCGGTCGACCACTGCCGACAGATCACTGCGCCGCGTGACCCACTGCACGCGGCATTTCGTTGCCTGCACCATCGATGTTACCTCCCACAACCGCCCGTTCACGGCACGGCCAGTTCAACATGTGAGGTTACGATAGGTTCCGGCGGCCGGCAATGACCTGGATCAATTCGCGCTCGTTCACCTTTGGGTGATCGCCGCTACCAGATGCGCTCGGCCAGGTTGTGACGCTCCTCGAGCTCCCACTCCATGCCGACCACCGTGCTGAAGGGCAGGTGGCGGGTCGAGACGACGCCGATGCAACGGCCTTCTTCCATGACCGGCAGATAGCGATAGCTGAACTCGTCCATCGCCCGAATGGCATCGGCGATCGGGGCCCCGGCATCGATCGTGTCGGGGTCCTTCGTCATCACTTCGGCCACCGTCGTGGCAGCCGGGTCGAGCCCGGCATGGACCACGCGGAGCAGGAGATCGCGCTCGGTGAAGATGCCGACCACGGCCCCGCCCTCCCTGACGACGATGCTGCCGCAGCGATGCTTCGCCATCTCGTCGGCTGCGGTCTTGACGGTGGTGGTCGGGGCGGTGTGCACGAGCGTATCCCGCTGGATGATCTCGCGAACTGGCGTCTTGGCCATGCTCTCACTCCCGGTGGTCGGACGGTTGCAGCTCCCTGCAACGCGCATCTGACACAACTTTCGCGGCCGGCGCCATGATCAGGATCAATCGCGATCGCACCGGCGAGCTTTGGCGATGGCGGCTACCAGATGCGCTCGGTGAGCGACTGGCGGTCGTCCATCTCCTTCTCCACCACGGCGATCTCGGCGAAGGGCAGGTCGCGGATGGAGAGGACGCCGAGCACCCGCTCGTCCTCGATGACCGGCAGATGCCGGTAGCCGCCCTCGCTCATCTGGCGGATGGCATCGCCGACCGGCGCGTCGGCGGCAATGGTGTCGGGATTGGCGGTCATCACCTCGAGCAGCGGTGTATCCAGGTCGCGGCCGGCGGCCACCACCCGTGCCAAGAGATCGCGCTCGGTGAAGATGCCGATCAGCACGTCGCCCCGGGCAACCAGCACGCTGCCGCAGTGGTTCGCCGCCATGCCGATCGCGGCATCGCGCACACTCTCCTCGGGCTCGGCCTTGAGCACGGTGTCGCGGGCGAGGAAGCTACGGACGGGGCGACGCGGCATGGTTCCTGTCCTCCACTGATTTCGCCTGATGGTTGATCAGGCAGTGAACAGCAACCCTCGATTTTTGACAAGGCCATTTCTTCTGCCGGCACTCATTTGACGGTCAGGCAGGGCACCTCCAGATGGTGGGCGAGCTTGCTCGAGACGCTGCCCATGACGAGGCTGCCGAGCGCGCCGAAGCCGCGGCTGCCGACCACGACGAGATCGGCACCCTGCTCCCTGGCCGCCTCGAGGAGGGTATCGGCGGCGTCGCCGGCGAGCTGCAGCGTCGTCACGCGGCTGGCACCCTCGCGCCTGGCGGCGACGACCGCGCGCTCCAGCACCCTGGCGCCAACGGCGGCGCCCAGACGCTCCCCGTCGGCCTTCGCGGCCGGCGCCACGGAAAGGTCGCCGAGGCGCGCCGGCTCGGCCGCCTGCGGCTCGACGAGGTGCTCGACCTCCGCCATGCGCCGGAGCTCGTCCGGGACATCCTCGCCGGTCACGACATGGGCCACGACGAGATCCGCGTCGTAGCGGCCGGCCAGGCTGCCGGCAATCGCCACCGCCTTGCCGGCGTGGCCGGAGCCGTCGACGGCGGCGAGAATCTTCCTGAACATCGTCCATCCTCCCTGGTTCGCGCGGAATCAGGAAAAGAATAGCCGATCGGGCGGGACAGTTTCTTGCGCTGGATCAATAGTGCGGCGGCAGAAGCGCCGCGGTGCCCCGCGCGGCCGGGCGGGATCGACGGTGTCGACCTCGCCGGCGGCGCGGGGGCCGGCTGATGCCGTTCAGGCCTGGACGGTGCGCTGCTGCTGCTCGCCGAGGCCCTGGATGCCGAGCCGCATGGTCTGGCCGGCCTTGAGGAAGACGGGGTTCGGCTTGATGCCGAGGCCGACGCCCGGAGGCGTGCCGGTCGAGATGATGTCGCCCGGCTGCAGGCTCATGAACTGCGAGAGGTAGTGCACGAGGAACGGCACCTTGTAGACCATGGTTCGGGTCGAGCCGTCCTGGTAGCGCTTGCCGTCCACCTCGAGCCACATCTTGAGGTCCTGGGGGTCGGGCACCTCGTCCTTGGTCACGAGCCAGGGGCCCGTCGGGCCGAACGTGTCGTGGCTCTTGCCCTTGGTCCACTGGCCGGCGCGCTCGGCCTGGAACTCTCGCTCCGAGACGTCGTTGACCACGCAGTAGCCGGCGACGTAGTCGAGGGCATCCTTCTCCTCGACGTACTTCGCCTCCTTGCCGATCACCACGCCGAGCTCGACCTCCCAGTCGGTCTTCTGCGACTTGCGCG
Source organism: uncultured Geminicoccaceae bacterium (assembly GCA_964528705.1). Taxonomy (GTDB): domain Bacteria; phylum Pseudomonadota; class Alphaproteobacteria; order Geminicoccales; family Geminicoccaceae; genus SLRI01. The sequence goes on along the minus strand of CAZGUW010000093.1, from coordinate 8,039 downwards.
GGATCTCGACGTCGTCGTCGGGGCCGCAGATGGCGCTCGTGCACTTCATGAAGATGACCGGCTCCGGCGGCACGGCCATGCCGCTCTCGGCGGCGTGGTCGGCGTAGTTGAGGCCGATGCAGATGAACTTGCCGACCTTGCCGACGCAGGCGCCGAGGCGCGGGCTGCCGCCGACGGCGGGCAGGCTCGCGGGATCGAGGGCGGCGAGCTTGGCGAGGCCGTCCTTGCCGATCGTCGTGCCGTCGATGTCGGCGACCACGCCCGACAGATCGCGGATGGTGCCGGCGGCATCGAGCAGACCGGGCTTTTCCTGGCCCTTGGGGCCATAGCGCAAGAGCTTCATCTCGTTTCTCTCCCGTTGAAAAATGGTTCGTTCAGGCGACCCGCTCGACCCGGGCGCCGAGATTGCCGAGCTTGCGCTCGATCTGCTCGTAGCCGCGATCGAGATGGTAGACCCGGTTGATCTCGGTCTCGCCGCCTGCGGCGAGCGCTGCCAGCACCAGCGACACCGATGCGCGCAGGTCCGTTGCCATGACCGGGGCACCGTTGAGCCGGCTGACGCCGCGGACCAGCGCGGTGCCGCCGTGGACGTTGATGTTCGCCCCCATGCGCAGGAGCTCCGGCGCATGCATGAAGCGGTTCTCGAAGATCGTCTCGGTGATCATCGAGGCCCCCTCGGCCACGCACATCATGGCCATGAACTGGGCCTGCAGGTCCGTGGCGAAGCCGGGGAAGGGCCGGGTCATGACGTCGACGCCGCTGAGCCCGCCATTGGCGCGCGCGGCGATCATGCCGTCCTCGGTCCGCTCGATGGCGACACCGGCCTCCTCCAGCTTCTCGAGCGCGGCGCCGAGGAGCTCGGGGCGGCAGCGGATCAGCTCCACCCGGCCGCCGGTGATCGCTGCCGCCATGACATAGGTGCCGGCCTCGATCCGGTCCGGCAGGATGTGGTGGCGTGCACCGCCGAGCGTCGGCCGGCCCTCGATCCGGATGACCGAGCTGCCGGCACCCTCGATGCCGGCACCCATGGCCTGGAGGAGGTTGGCGAGATCGACGATCTCCGGTTCACGCGCGGCGCCGTGGATCTCCGTGGTGCCCTTGGCGAGGGCCGCCGCCATCAGCAGGTTCTCGGTGGCGCCGACGGAAGGCTGGGAGAAGCGGATCACCCCGCCCTTCAGCCCGCCCGGTGCCGTCGCCGTGACGTAGCCGTCGGCGAGCTCGATCGTGGCCCCCAGGGCCTCGAGCCCGGCCAGGTGCAAATCGATCGGCCGCGTGCCGATGGCGCAGCCGCCCGGCAGCGAGACCCGGGCGATGCCTTCCCGCACGACCAAGGGGCCGAGCACCAGGACCGAGGCCCGCATCCGGCGGACGAGGTCGTAGGGGGCCGTGGTCGAGAGCACCTTCTCGCAGGCCAGGGTCATCCGCCCGGGTGCCCCGGGCAGCAGCCGCGCCTCGACGCCCAGCACCTGCAGCAGGCGCTGCATCGAGCCGATGTCGGCGAGGTCCGGCACATTGTCCAGCTCGAGCGGCTGGTCGGTGAGCAGGCAGGCGGCCATGAGCGGCAGGGCGGCGTTCTTCGCCCCACTGATCGCCACCTCGCCCTGGAGCGGCACGCCGCCCTTGATGAGGATACGGTCCATGGATCGTCCCGAGAGGCGGGGCCCATGCCCCGCGAGCGGCCCCCTAAGTGCCAAGCGGCGCGGCTGAGGGCAAGCGTCTTCGTTCAACTTTGGAGCGATTGACCGCTCAGAGCGTCTCCGTCCACTCCACGTAGGCCGCGATGTCGAACTTCCGCTTCAACCCGCGGTCGTTCATGTAGCGGATCTTGCCGAACACCGGCCGCTCGGTCCAGGCGCGGTCGTGCAGCCCGAAGAGCCAGCCGATGTTGGCGAAGGAGGCGGGGTCGCGGCCGTCCAGGAACCAGCGGTTGTTGAGCGCCAGGGCCGTGGCATAGGCATCCTCGGGCGATTTCGACCATTCGATGATCTTCTTGCCCCAGTACATCCGCATGTAGTTGTGCATGTAGCCCGAGACGCGCATTTCGCGCATCGCGGCATTCCAGTAGGGATCATGGGTCTCGCCCGCTGCCAGCGCCGCTGCGTCGTAGAGGTGCTCGCGCTCGTCGCGCCGGTGCTCGTCCAGCGTCTTTTGCGCCCAGTCCGGCAGCATGGCGTAGCTGTCGTAATCCTCGGTGAAGGCGACGAAGTTCATCGCCAGCTCGCGGCGGACGATCAGCTCCTCGAGGAAGCTCGACCGATCCTCAGAGCCGATGCCCTCGGCCTCCCGTGCGGCGAGGGCGAGGTCGAGCGGCGAGATCTGGCCGAAATGCAGATACGGGCTGAGCTCCGAGCACTGCCGGGCGACCGGCTCGTTGCGGCCGTCCGCATAGCCGTCGAGCTTCTCCTCGATGAACGCCTCGAGCCGCTCCCGCGCAGCGGCGGCGCCGCCCCTGAACCGGCTCACCGGCCCGACATCGCCATCCAGCTTCAGCCGGTCGAGCGTCGCCGCCGGATCGCGTGCGTCGAAGTCGCTCTCGAGATCGAGATCGAGCGCGCCGTGCTGGACCGCCTCCGGCTCGAAGCCGGTGAGGAAATCGTCCCGGAGCCGGGCGATCTTCGGCCGGATGGTGCGCGCCGCATGCTCGGCCTTGTCGCTCACGAGGTCGACGGGCACCACGACGTCGCTCTCCACCTGCACGACCCGGCAGCCGGCCGCCTCGGCGACCTTTTCCCGCCAGGCGACCTGATGGCGGAGATAGCCCCGATCGCAGACGACGATGGCCGCCTCCTTCGCCAGCTCCAGGGCGACGCGCGGCGGCTCGCCGTGGCGCAGCACGAAGCGGATCCGGCGGTCCTCGAGGTCGGCCGCCACCTCGGCCAGGCCTTCGAGCATGAAGGCGTAGTGGCGGCGGTTGGCCTCGGGGTAGTCGTCCATGAGGCCGAAGCCGACGACCACCGGCAGGCCGCGCTCGTTGGCCAGCTCGATGGCGAGGCCGAGCGCGTGGTTCGTCGTTACGCGCTGCGCCTGCTGCATCCAGTAGAGGACGTAGCGGCCGTCGCTGCGTTCGGCCGTGTCGTTCAGGTCCCGAAGACGCTCGCTCTGGATCATCGAGGTCGAGCTAGGGCCGCGAGGCCGGATGTCCAGGCTATTCGGTCGGCTCGCAGAAGAGGCGGTGCAGGAGGCCGATCAGCTCGGCCGCCTCGTTGCCGTTGAGGCTGTAGTAGATCATCTTGCCGTCCCGGCGGGTCTTCACGAGCTCGTCCAGGCGCAGCCGGGCGAGCTGTTGCGAGAGGGCCGGCTGGCGCATGCCGAGCATGGCCTCGAGCTCGCTCACCGACCGCTCGACGCCGACGAGGCAGCAGAGGATCATCAAACGGTTGCTGTTGGCAACGGTCTTGAGGAAGGCCGAGGCGCGCTCCGCGCTTTCCATGAGCTCGCTCGGGCCACGCATCTCGCCGCGCTCAGCCACGTCAGGACTTTCCATCTCGCGTTGTGCCGGGACCATGCATAGCGCCGGTTGGCGACGGGCGCGAGCCTTGCCCGTGCTCAGGCCGCCTCGAGCAGCGCCACGCCGATCCGGGCGATGTCCTCGAGCGGCCCGGGATCGGTGCCGGCGACACCGCGCGCCACCGCCGCATAGAACCGGGCCAGCGCCCGGCAGTCGGCGGTCGGCGCCAGCCGGCCGGCGTCCCGGGCGCGTTCGAACATGGCATGGAGCGCCTCCTCCAGCTCGTCGCCGGCTGCCCTGGTCTCGGTGGCGGCGGTGGTCGGCAGGCGGTGGCAGATGCGCCGCGCGTCCGAGAGCATGCAGCCGCGCGGCTGACGGGCCTCGCGCGCCGACTTGAGCTGCAGCTGGAACAGCCGGGTGAGCGCCTCGCGCGGGTCGTCGCCGCGCAGCGCATGGAGATGTGCCGCGTGCACCTCGTCCTGATAGAGGCGAAGCGCCCGGCAGAACATCGCCGCCTTGTCGCCGAACGCATTGTAGAGGCTGCCGCGCTGCAGGCCGGTGGCCCGGACCAGGTCGTCGATCGAGGTGGCCTCGAAACCCTTCTCCCAGAAGACCCGCATCATCGCGTCGAGCACCTGGCTCTCGTCGAACTGCCGTGCGCCGCCCATCGGTTGCCTCCTCCCCGCAAGCGCCGAGCCTTGCATCTAGGCTTTTTGACCAATCGGTCAAGGATCGACGCCATACCTCGAAAGTACACTATGGTTGCGCGCAGACCCAGACGAGCGGGAAGGAGGGAACGATGAACGAGCATGCCCTGATCGTGGGGGCGGGACACGGGCTGTCGGCGGCGTTCGCCCGCCGGTTGGCGTTGGACGGGGTCGCCGTCTCGCTCGCCGCGCGCGATACGGCGAAGCTGGACGGCCTGGCGCGCGAGCTGGATGCCCGCACGTTCGCCTGCGACGTCGGCGACGCCGCCTCGGTGGCGGCTCTCTTCGCCGAGCTGGATGCGGCCGGGCGCACGCCCACGATCGTCCACTACAACCCGAGCGCCCGGACCAGGGCACCCTTCATCGAGCTCGTGCCCGAGGATGTCGAGCGGGCACTGCGGATCACCGCCTTCGGCGCCTTCCTCGTGGCGCACCAGGCCGTGCCGCGCATGCTCCGGCTGGGCGGCGGCACGCTGCTCCTCACCGGCGCCTCGGCCAGCGTGAAGGGCTACCCGCACTCGGCACCCTTCGCCATGGGCAAGTTCGCGCTGCGCGGCCTCGCCCAGAGCCTCGCCCGCGAGCTGCAGCCGTCCAACATCCACGTCGTGCACATCGTCGTCGACGGCAGCATCGCCCCCCAGGGCGGCGTCGAGGGCGAGGACCAGCTGGACCCCTCGGCCATCGCCGAGACCATGCACCACCTCGTCCGCCAGCCGCGCAGCGCCTGGGCCTGGGAGATCGAGCTGCG
>CAZGUW010000093.1:0-3036 GCA_964528705.1 uncultured Geminicoccaceae bacterium | reverse complement strand
CGCCCGGCCGCGATCTGCCGGGCGCGCTGGGCCTGCCAGTCGGCGATCTCGGCGGCCTGGCCCGGGGCGATCTCGGCCGCGGCCCGGGCATAACCCTCGAGCAGGGCCGTCTGGAGCGCCTGGTCGGCGTAACCGAGCCGCCAGTCGCTGGCGGCGACAAGCAGCTCGCCTTTGGCTGGGCGCAGCCGCGCCGCCAGCGCCTCGACGGCGTCCGGGCCGAGGGCCGGGCCGAAGCCCTTGTCGGTGCGCTGGTGCGCCTCGAAGAGGCGCGTCACCTCGGCGTCGAAGATGTCGCCCGGCCGCCAGCGCAGCCCGCCGTCGCAGGTGAGCACCACATGCAGCGCCGCCCGGCGCTCGAGGACGAGGGCAACCAGCTCGTCGAGCCAGGCCTCGCTGACGAGGTCGAGGAAGGCCGCTGTCGTGACGAGGTTGGTGCCGGCCGGAATGGCCGAGGCCAGGTCACGGGCGAGGTCGATGTCCGCATAGGCCGCCGTCACGTCCGTCGGAAGCCCGGCGAGCGCGGCCGTACCGGCGGCGATCAGCGCCGGGTCGTGCTCGACCAGCGTCCAGGCCTGCGGGCAGGCGAGGGCCGGGGCGGTGGTGCGCAGGTTGCTGCCGGTGCCGCTGCCGAGATCGACGACCCGAAGCCGCGCCCGCCCGTCGGCCCAGCCGGCGAGCCTCTGGCCGGGCTCGGGTGCGCGCGCCGCATGGTCATAAGGCTCGCGCAGCGCCAGCCAGTCATGGGCGAAGCCGCTCAAGGTGCCGGCTCACGCGCCAGCGCCTCGGCCACCAGCCGGGCGGTGTCCTCCCAGGTCGTCAGGCGTTCGCGCGCCCGGCGCGCACCCTCGCGCAGCCGGTCGAGGGCCACCGCGTCGTCGGCAAGGGCACCGATCAGCCGGCCGAGCTCCTCGACGTCGCCCGGCTCGAAGAAGAGCGCCGCACTCTCGGGCACGGCCTCGACCACGGCACCGCCACGCGCGACGAGGGCGGGGACGCCGGCGGCCAGCGCCTCGCTCAGGGCCATGCCGTAGCCCTCGTAGAGGGCGGTGGAGACGAAGAGGTCGGTGCCGGCGAGCACCTCGTCGAGCAGGCCGGCGTCCAGGTCGCCCAGGAGGGCGATGCGATCCCCCTGGCCGGTCTCCTCGATCAGCGCGCTCAGGGCCCCCGCGGTCGCCGCGTCGCGCTCGAGGCTGCCGGCGATGCTCGCCCTGATCGGCCGGTCGGGGAGCCCGGCGAGGGCCGCCACCAGCGTGCGCTGGTCCTTGCGCGGGATGACGCTGCCGACGTTCAGGATGTGCAGCCCCGGCCCGCCGGACCCCCGGGCGGCCGGCCGGCAGTCGGTGCCCGGCGGGGCCACACCGATCCTGGCCTCGGGCACGGCGTAGTCCCGGGCGAGCGTGAGCCGCGTCGTCCGCGAGGTGCAGATCACCCGGCTCGCATGGGCGAGGGCCTGGCGCTCGCTGGCGCGGAGCCGCTCGGCCGTGCCAGCGTCGATCCCCGTCTCCAGGGCGAGCGGATGATGCACGAGGGCGGTCAGTTCGAGCCGGGCGGCGAGCTCGGCCGCGAGCGCCGGGAGCACGCCGAGCGCCAGCCCGTCGACCACGAGCCGTCTCCCCTGCGGCAGCGCCAGGAGCAGCTCTCTGGTCGTCGCCAGGGCTGCCGCGTCGGGCACGGGGTAGCCGTCCGGCAGGGCCAGGCGATCGACCTGCCAGCCGAGCTTCTCCAGCTCGTCGGCGAGGCGCCGGTCGTAGATCGTCCCGCCGGTCAGCCGGTCGAAGCCGCCGGGCACGGCGAAAATCAGCTTGGTTTCGGACATGGCTGTCACATGTGCTAGCGAGCGCGGGAGTAAAGCGCGCGGAGAGGTGAGCGATGGCGGATCTGATCGGCGAGAACGCGGCACCCGGGCGGGCGGCGGCGCATCTCATGTACGCGCTCTATGCCGTGGCGCTCTTCACGGCGCTGCCGATGTTCGCCGGCGTCATCATCGCCTATATCGGCCGCGGCAGCGCCGAGCCGATCTACCGCAGCCATCTGAGCTGGGGCATCACCACCTTCTGGGTGGCGCTGGTGATCGGCATCATCGGCTTCGTCCTGCTCTTCATCCTGATCGGCTACCTGGTGCTCGGCCTGCTCTGGCTCTGGACCGCCTACCGCATCATCCGGGGCTGGCTCAGGCTGCTCGACAACCGCGGCATCTGAGGCGAGCGTCAGAGCGGCGCCTCGTAGCTGGCCCAGGCGACGTCGCTCTCGGCGAGCTCGACCTTGAGCCCCGCCAGCGCCTCGCTGCCCGGCCCGAGCAGGCCCTGGCCGATCGCCGCCTTCATGCGCTCGAAGATGTGCCGGGCGAGGAACTCGGTCGTCGTGTTCTGCCCCTTGAAGGCCTCGATCCCGTCGAGGTTCTGGTAGTTCAGCTCGGCCAGGATCGCCTTGAGCTGGTCGATCGCCCGGCCGATGTCGACGACGATGTTGTCCTCGTTCGTATCCTTGCGGCTGAACTCGACATCGACGACGAAGGTGGCGCCGTGCAACTGCCGCGCCGGGCCGAACACCTCGCCCTTGAAGCTGTGCGCGATCATCATCCGGTCGCGGACACGGACCTTGTACATCGTCTCTCCCTTCAGCGCGTCTTTTGCATGTCGTGGTCGATCATCCCGCCGAACCCGGCCGACCGGCCGGTCTCGAGGTAGCCCCGGCCGAGATAGAACTGCCGCGCCGTGGCCGTGCTGGAAAGCCTGAAGACATCGATCCCGCCATTCGCCAGCCAGACCTCGAGCGCGTCGAGCACGGCCTTGCTGACGCCCCGGAAACGTGCGTCGGGCGAGACGTAGTTCAAGAGGATCTCGCCCCGGGCAGTGGCGCCGCCCACCCCGAGGATCGCCCCGGCGTCCTCCGCGACGACGAACCGCGTCCCGCCCGCCGCGATCCAGGCTGCCACGTTCTCGGGCGTCTTGTTGCCGAGCCAGGGCTCGAGCCGCTCGGCCCGGCCCTGATGGTCGGCCGTGCAGAGTTCGGTGATCGACCGGCGCAGCACCAGTG
>CAZGUW010000092.1:0-15068 GCA_964528705.1 uncultured Geminicoccaceae bacterium | reverse complement strand
TCGCCGTCGTCGACATCGGCTCGAACTCGGTCCGGCTCGTCATCTACGACACCCTCAGCCGGGCGCCGTTCCCGCGCTTCAACGAGAAATCGCTCTGCGGCCTCGGCAGTGAGCTCGACACGACCGGCCGGCTGCCGGAGGCGGGCATCGCTTCCTGCGTCAATGCCGTGCACCGCTATTGCGTTGTCGCCCATGCCATGCAGGCGGACCGTATCGACCTGCTCGCGACCGAGGCGGTCCGGCGCGCCGAGAATGCGAAGGACCTCGTCGACGCGATCCGGGCACGCACCGGCCGCAGGGTGCGGATCCTGAAGGGGTCCGAGGAGGCCAAGCTGGCGGCCCAGGGCGTCGCCGCCGGCTTCCACCGGCCGACCGGCATCGTCGGCGACCTCGGCGGCGGCAGCCTGGAGCTCTCCTCGGTCAGCGACGGCCGCGTCGGCCGGCAGGCGGTCACCCTGCCGCTCGGTGCCCTGCGCGTGCTGCCGCTCATGGCGAGCGACGAGCGCGCGGCGAAGCGGCACCTTGACGAGATCTTCGCCGCCCGCCCGTGGGCGGCTACGGATGTCGAGCGGTTCTTCGTCGTCGGCGGCGGCTGGCGCGCCCTCGCCCGCATCCATCTCGCCACGATCCAGGCGCCGCTGCGGGTCGTGCATGGGCTCGAGCTCGACCGCGACACGGCACGCCGCCTGGCCAAATCCATCGTGAAGACGCCGCCGGACCAGGTCCCGCAACTGCCCGGGGTTCCGGCCCGGCGCATCGATACCGTGCGGGCGGCGGCGCTCGTCCTGCACCGCCTGCTCAAGGCGATGAAGCCGGAAAGGATCGTCTTCTCCGCCCTCGGGCTGCGCGAAGGCTGGCTGCATCGGCGCCTGCCGGCGGCCGAGCGGGGGCTCGACCCGCTCCTCGTGGGTGCCGCCACGTTCGGCCGGCCGCGCGCCCGGGTGCCGCATATCGGCGAAGCCATGGCCGACTGGACGGCGCAGCTGTTCCCCGGCGAATCCGAGCGCGAGAAGCGGCTGCGGATCGCCACCTGCGAGCTCTCCGACATCGGCTGGCGCGACCATGCGGAGCTCCGCGCCCTGCAGAATTTCCACCGCCTCAGCGAGTTCCCGTTCGTCGCCCTCGACCATGCGGAGCGGGTCTTCATGGCGCTCGCCATCCATCGCCGCTACGGCGGCGCCGAGAGCGAGCCCGAGCTGGAGGCGGCCGCGAGCCTGCTCGACCCGGCGTCCCGCCAGCGTGCCGGCGTGCTCGGCTGCGCGCTTCGCCTCGGCTACCGCTTCTCCGGCAGCGTGCCCGAGCTGCTCGAGCATGCTCGACTGGAGGTCGCCGACGAGCGCGTCACCATGCGGCTCTCGACCGACGAGGACGTGCCGGACAGCGAGCCGGTGCGCAGCCGCCTCAAGGACCTGGCCAGAGCCCTCGGCGCCAAGGGCAGCGATATCGTCCGCTAAAAATCAGGGAGCCGCCCGGAAAGGTCAGCGCGGCGGCTTGAAGTGGCCGACCGAAGCGCCGACGAGACGTTCCTTAACGCTCTCGGCAACACCGACGATCCCGGGCAGCACGACCGCCGCGATATCGACGGCGACCCGCACGCTGTTCCAGTTCACGAACCACCAGCGGACGAGCGTCTCCCGGCAACGCCAGCGCCCCTCGGGCTCGATCGCCGCCGCGGCCACCACCCGCCGATAGGCCCGGTAGAGCTGCAGGATGGGAACGGCCGAGATGCCGCCCTGGGTGGAGCCGTGCCAGTCCAGACGCAGGCGTGCGGACTTGGCCATGCGGGTATAGCGCTGATCGTGCTCGCGAATCTCGTTCAGCGGGGCCGGCAGCTGCACCATGAGGCCGCGCAGGGCGAGCTGTGCCAAGAGGGCGCGGTCGGCTCCGTGGAAATGCGAATGGAGGAGCGAGCCCTCCAGCGCCGAGCGGCGGATGAGCGCGAAGATATCGACTCCGGTATGCGGCCGCAGCACGTAGACCGCGAAACGCCGTGCGGGGGACGGCACGTCCGCCTCGCCGAGGATGCTCTTATAGGCACCGATCGGCACGCCATTCGGGTCGATGACCCGCACCTGGCTGCCGCAGAGCACTACCTCGGGCCGCTCCTCCAGCACGGCGACCGTGCGTTCGAGAAACTCCCGATGCAGCCGGTCGTCGTGGGCGAGCCACTTGAAGTAGCGGCCCCGGGCCAGCGCGAAAGCGCGGTTGTAGTTGGCGGCAGCACCCAGGTTGCGCGGATTGCGGTAGTAGCGGACGCGCGCGTCACGCGCCGCATAGGCCTCGCAGATCGCCCTCGTGCCATCGGTCGAGGCATTGTCGCAGATGATCAGCTCGAAATCGCCGAAGGTCTGGGCGAGCACCGATTCGATCGCCTCGGCGAGGAAGTTCTCGCCATTGTAGACCGGAACGCCGATGCTGACGGCCGGGGTGCCGTCGCCTGTTGCCTGCAGCCCGCTCATTGCAGCACCAGCTTCCGGGCGTGAAAGGCTTCGGCGAACCGCGTCGGCGAGGCGGACTCGAGACCACGCAGGCGGGCGAGTCCGCGAAACGTATCCCGATCGAACCAGGGCTTGGCACGCTGCGTGGCAAAGTGCTCCAGCAGCAACTCGATCTTGCGCTCGATGAGGGCCTCGCTCAGCGGCACGTAAAGAGTGGGTGTCGCAAGATCGCCCTCGTACTTGGGGATCTCGTACTCGAGCACCAGGTGATCGCGGAACGTGTTCCAGGTGAGCTGCCAGACCAGCTGATGATCCTGGTGGCGGTCATCCCGGGTATGGGTGAGGACGATATCGGGCCGCGGCCGCGCCTTCAGCGTTTCGAACCAGTCCTTGACGGCCACGCGCTCGGCCGGGAAGTAGCCGTCCCGGAAGCCGGCAATGGTGATCTCGGCGGAGGCGGCACCGGCAAGGAAGGCCGCGGCACTGGCGCGCGCCTCGGCCGCCCGCTCCGGGCTGGCGCTGAGCACGCACCAGTCGATATGCACGGGCCGCTCTTGGGCGATGCGGTCGAGCACGAAACCGCCGCAGCCGATCTCGATGTCGTCGGCATGCGCACCGAGACAGAGCAGGCGCAGGGGCTGGTCCGTCGGCGAATGCACCGACTGATCGAGACGCAGGGGGATCACGCCGGCTTCGCCTGCTGGAGCCAGGGCAGCCAGGGCGTCTCGCCGCGCTCGAAGAGGTCCTCGAGCATCTGCTTGTCCTTGAGCGTGTCCATCGACGCCCAGAAACCGCGATGCCGGTAGGCGACGAGCTGGTCGGCCTCGATCAGGCGGCGGAACGGCTCGACCACGAGCTCCTCGCCGGCGCGCATGTAGTCGAAGATCTCCGGTCGAAAGAGGAAGAACCCGCCATTGATCCAGATTTCCGACTGATTGCTGGTGCTGAGGGCCTCCACCTTGCCTTTCTCGTCGAAGTCGACGAGGTGGTAGCTGAAGTTGGGCTGGACGGCGAGGAAGCAGGCGACCTTGCCGCTGGCCTCGAAGAACTCGACCATTTCCGGCAGGTTCACGTCGGTGAGGCCGTCGCTGTAGTTGGCGGAGAACATCGGCTCGTTCTGGAGGTGCTTGCGGACCGCCCAGAGCCGCGAGCCCACGTTGCGCCACATGCCCGTATCGATCAGCGCCACCCGCCAGTCGGGCTCGGGCTCGCCGAGCAGCTCGACGCTCTGGCCATGGTTCGACACGATGAAGTCGCGGGTCGCCGTCGGCCGGTAGTTGAGGAAGAACTCCTTGATCACGTTGGCCTTGTAGCCGAGGCAGAGCACGAAATCGCGATGCCCGTAGTGCGCGTAGTACTGCATGACGTGCCAGAGGATCGGCTGCTGGCCGACCGGGATCATGGGCTTGGGCACGTTCTCCGAGTAATCGCGGATGCGCGTGCCGAGACCGCCGCAGAAGAGCACCACCTTCATGCCGCGAACTCCCTGGCCTCGATCACCTCGAGCGTCGGGATCGGGACGACGAGCGTGCCGTCCCAGGGAGCGATGACCGGCGCCATCTGCCGGACGATCTCGCGGCGCAGGTTCCAGGGCAGGATCAGGAGATAATCGGGCCGCGTCTCGGCTATCCTCTCCACCGGGAAGATCGGGATGTGGGTGCCGGGCGTGAAGCGGCCGTGCTTGTAGGGATTGCGGTCCACGACGTAATCGAGGAAGTCGGTGCGGATCCCGCAATAGTTGAGTAGCGTGTTGCCCTTGCCCGGCGCCCCGTAGCCGACCACGCGCCTGCCCGCCTCCTTCGCCTCGATCAGGAAAGCGAGGAGCCGCCGCTTGGTGGCCTCGACGACGCTGCCGAACTCGGCCAGACGTGCCGGATCGGCGCAGCCGGCGGCCAGCTCACGGGCGCGCAAGGCTTCGACGCGCGCGGAGATCTCCGGGGCAGCCGCCTCGCGCCGGAGATGAACACGCAGCGAGCCGCCATGGCTCGGCAGTTCCTCGACATCGGCCACCACCAGCCCGTGCCGGGCGACCAGCGCCTCGACCGAGACGAGCGAGAAGTACGAGAAATGCTCATGATAAACTTGGTCGAACTGGTTGCCCGCGATCGTCTGCTCGAGCGATGGAAACTCCAGCGTCGCCGTGCCGGCGGGCTTCAGCAGGAGTGCGATCCCGGCCACGAAGTCATTGAGATCAGGCACTTGCGCCAAGACGTTGTTACCGACGATCAGGTCGGCCGCGCGCCCCTCGGCCAGGAGCTCCTTGGCGACATCGGCACCGAAGAAGGCAACCCGCGTGGGCACGCCCTTCGTCTCCGCCGCCGCGGCCACGTTGGCCGCCGGCTCGACGCCGAGGACCGGCACACCGAGCTCGCGGAAGTGCTGCAGAAGGTAGCCGTCGTTGCTGCCGAGCTCCACCACCAGCGATTCGCTGCCAAGGCCCAGTCGGCCATGTATCGTGCGACAATAGTCGGCTGCGTGCCGCACCCAGCTATCCGAGTACGAAGAGAAGTAGGCATACTCGCCGAAGATCTCGTCCGGGCTCACATATTCACGCAACTGGACGAGCCCGCATTGACCGCAGGCGAGCACCTTCAACGGGTAGAAGACCTCGGCTCGATCGAGTTGGTCGCCGCGGAGGAAGCTCTCGCACAGGGGCGACATGCCAAGGTCAAGCACCTCATGGACCAGGGGCTCCCCACAACTGCGACACTTCGGACTGAGCTCAGCCATCAAAGCCATTTACCCCACTGGCGATAAAGGCGGATCATCACGCCTCCCCCGTTCGTGGCGCCGACAGATCACGCACGGCCGCGCAACCGGCCCCTGGAATTGCGCTTCGAAGCAGTGTCGCACAGGATAGGATTGCCATGATCTCTCGCCAAGGGTGAAATCTCTCCGTGAAAGCACCCCCGGTATCCGACGGGCCAACTGAGACAATTTTGCTGCGCGCCATGACGGTACCTAGCGCGCCGCCTGGCGACTCGGGTCCTCGAGCAGCCATGTCTCGCGCACCAGCGGATCCGCGCCGGCGCGGCGCGGGTGATCCAGGACGTGCAGCGTATGGATCTGCTCCAGCCATGCGGCACGACGGAACACGCGCTTGTCGCGAAGGCTGGTGAACGGGTGGATCTGCCGCATCGGCCAGGCCGCGTTGAACTCGCGCACTGCGAGAAGCTCGCCGACCGCCGGATTGGCGTTGTCGATCCTGATGGCACCGAGATAGACGAGGGTCATGGGCAGGTACCGCTCGGCCGGGCCGGTCAGCGCCTTGAGGGCTTCGACGGTGCTCGAATAGTAGGCGAGATCGAGCACGGCGAAGCCGACCGGTGCATCGATGGTCGCGATGAAGTCGACCACGGTGTCGGCCACCGGCCCGTAGACGACGCGCACGCCGCTCGGCAGCACGCGCGCCAGCGCCTCCCGGTCGGGCAGAGGGAAGTCGCCCTCGATGAACTCCTCGGGATAGTCCCGATAGTCCTTCGGCCGCGGCATGCCGGTACCAGCGTCGAAGCCGACCACGGCGATCTCGACCCCCGTCACGGCGGTCACCTGCTCGGCGAGCCAGGCGAGGTTGACGAGGCCCGCACCCGCGGCGATGCCGAACTCCAGCACATAGATTTTCGGGATACCCTGCGCCCTGGCGTAGTCCGCAGCCTTGAGCAGCGGAAAGGCGTAGCGCCGACGCTCGACGAGGTCGAAGGCGACCTTGGCACGAAACCCGCCGAAGAGCTTGACGAAAAGGCTGGCGACATTGAGATGCAGCGGCTCGCCCAGGCGATCGGCCAGATGCTTCTCCCAGAGCTCGTGCCGGGCCAGATCGCTCAACTTCATGCCATTCTCCGAGATGTGAGGGTTTCCTAGGTTTTTCCTAGAAAGCGCTCAAGCCTTTTTGCGGGCCAGCATGTCGCGGCCGAGCGTGACGAGGACCGGCAGGTGCAGGGTCCGGGTGGCGAGCAGGAGCATAAGGTAGGTCACGCCGGCGAGCGCCCCGCGCAAGAACCAGTGCAGCCCGGCATTCTCCGCCAGGATGGTCAGCATCGCCGCCGCGAGGCCACAGCCCAGAGCCCGGAGCGGGCGCCACATCACCCCCATGCCCGCCGCCACCCGGGCAACGATGCTGCCTGCCAGCAGCACGACGACGATCTCCGCGAGCAGCAGGGCAATCGCCGCGCCGATGCCGCCGAAACGCGGGATGAGCACGACATAGGCGAGCATCGCCGTGCCGAGCCCGGTGAAGTAGGCGGGCAGCAGCCGCTGCTGGATCGCCAGCGCGGTGGCCGCTTCGCGCAGGACGAATGCCGTGCCGTGCAGCACGAGGACGCCCGCCAGGACCTGCAGGATCGGCGCAGCGCCGATGAACTCGGCACCGGCGAGCAGCAGGACGATCTCCGGTGCCAGGGCCACAAGGCCCACGCCGACGAGAGTCGTGCCGACCGCCAGCGTCAGCAGGCCGTTGCCCAGATGGTCGCGAAAGGCGGCCTCGTCGGTCCGCGCGGTGTGCGCCATGAGCGGCGAGAAGAGACCCACGAGCAGCAACGAGATGCCCATGCAGGAATCCAGCACCTTCACCGGAACCCCATAGAGCCCGACCTCGGCCGGCGATCGGAAGAAGGCGAGCAGCACGGTGTCGGCACGGAAGTAGAGGACGCTGATCGTCGTCGCGACCGCCAGCGGGGCAGCCTGCCGGGCGAGATCGAGCCAGAGCGCCGGCTCGAGCCGCAGGCCGAAGCGTACGAGCCGCTGCGCCGCGACCAGCGTCAGGGCAAGGGTCGCGACGTAGCTGAGCCCCATGGCGACGACGAACCAGTAGGGCGCCGCGCCGGCCCAGGCGAAGACGATGATAAGGCCGACCAGCACCAGCCCGCCGGTGAGCTCGGCAAGCACGACACCCTGCTGTCGCAGTTTCTGCTGGAAGAGGCCGAAGAGCATGAGGTGCGCCGAATAGGCGAGAAAGCCGAAGGCGCCGCCGACGATGCCGAGCCGGTCCTGCGGCTCGAGCGGCAACAGGAAGGCGAGACCGGTGGCGAGCGCGAGTGCACCGCCCGCCACTACCAGGCGCAGCCCGAGCAGGTTGGCGATCAGCCTCGGCTGGTCGGCCTGCGTCCGCGAGATCTCCCGCACGAAGAGGCTGGCGAGGCCCATATCGGCCAGCGCGATGACCAGCGCCAGATAGGCGATGGCGGTGCGGTAGTAGCCGAAGCCCGTGGGCTCGAGGATGCGGGTCAGCATCGCCGTGGTGACCAGGGCCAGCAGCAGGAGGGCGACCCGGCCGCCGATCAGCAGCATGAAGCGCGAGCCGAGGGTAGCGGCGAGCGTCACGGCAAGCGGCTCAATCCAGCGCCCGAAGCTCGGGCGCCAGACCGAGCTCGCCGAGCGTTTGCCCGATCTCGGCAACGTAAACCGGGTTCATCACGACCACGACATCCGGGCGAAGTGCGCGGAGGTGCTCCGGCCGCTCGATCCGATGCCCGGTGCCGGCCATGAACTTGCCCGCCTTGTGCGGGTTGATGTCGACCACGGCGGTGATCTCCTCGCCGAGGCCGAGGCTCGTCAGATAGGCGACCGCCTTCGAGCCCGAGCCCCAGATCGCCACGCGCCGGCCGGCGCCATGCCAGGTGTCCACCTCCGCCCGGAGTGCCTCGAGCTTGCGCGGCAGATCGGCCGCGAAGCGTTCCACGAGCGCCGCGGTCTCCTGGAGATCATCGGCTGTCGCACCTTGCCCCACCGGGCCATCGACCGGGCGCGCCTCGAGAAGCAGGTACTGGTCGCCATAGGCCGTCCGCACGTCGTCCACGAGAAAACCCGCGCGCGCGAAGAGTTGCGCCAGCGAGCCGGCGGTGAAGTAGCTGCAATGCTCGTAATAGACGTCCCAGAAAGCGAGCTCAGCGAGCACGCGCCGCGTGTCCGGCACCTCGAAGAGGATGCGGACCTCAGGCCGGTCGCCGATCGCCCGCCTCACCATTCCGACGAACGCAAGCACGTCCGGAATGTGCTCGAGCGTGTGGCGGCAGCAGACGAAGTCCGCGGCGAGATCGGCATAGGCCGGCCCGTACCAGTCCTGGATGAAGGTCAGCCGATCGGACGTCGGCCCCACCATGCGGTCCGGCCGGAAGCTCGGATCGATGCCGATGCCCCGCGCTCCGGTGCGTTCGACCAGGCGGCTGAGAAACTCGCCCTTGCCGCAGCCGATCTCCAGCACGGTCCGGTCACGCAGCCGGTGCTTCCTGTCCTGGTCGTCGATCAGCTCGTCGACGAACCGGCGAAAATGCCCGGAGAAGCCCTGGGTTTCCTCGTAGTCGGCCGAGTAGGTCACGGCCGCGGGATCGAAGCGCCGGTTCTGGATGAAGCCGCAGGCGGCACAGAAGGCGAGCTCGAGATCGCCCGTCGGGAAGTCGAGCGCCGTCTGCCGGTCATCGACCAGGAGGCAACTGTTCACGGGAATGTCCGGCTGCCTGTGGAACGTCCGTGGCGCTGCTGCCCCGCAGGCCCGGCAGCTCTCCGTCATCCGCCGGTCGATCTGGCGAGGAGCCGCGTGTCGAGCGCGCCCTTGGCGATCATCTCCTTCACATGGCCAATGCGGAAATAGCGCGAGCCGAGGAACTGGTCCTTGGTCATGCCGACCTTGCGATAGGCCTCGTAGAGCTGGGTGATGCCGGCGCGCAGGGTCCAGACCGGGCGAAACGCCGGCAGGACGCGGCGGATCTTGTCGCAGTTGACCCGGTAGTTGCGCACGTCCGGGCTCGCCTCGCCGGCATAGGTCACGCTCGAGCCGGGCACCACCTCGGCCACCATGTCGGCGACCTCGCGCACCCGGTAGTTCTCGGCCGTCTGGCCCACATTGAACGCCTCGTTGCGCACCGAATCGGCCGGCGCCTCGATCACGCATTTGAACGCGAGGGCGATGTCCTCGATGTGCACGAGCGGCCGCCAGGGCATGCCGTCGCTTTTGATCAGCACGTGGCCGGTCGTCGCGGCGTAGCCGACGAGATTGTTGACGACGAGGTCGCCGCGCAGCCGCGACGAGAGCCCGTAGGCCGTTGCACTGCGCAGGAAGGTCGGCGTGAAGCGGTCCGTGGCAAGCGGCGCCACGTCGCGCTCCGTCCAGACCTTGCTCTCGGCGTAGGGCGTCACCGGCGCCAGCGTCGCCGTCTCGTCGAGATAATCGTCGCCGGCCGAGCCGTAATTGCTGCAGGAGGACGAGAAGACGAAGCGGCTGACCCCGACATCGCGCGCCAGCTCGGCGAGGCGCACCGACGCCTTGTGGTTGATGTCGTAGGTGATATCGGGATCAAGGTCGCCGAGCGGGTCGTTGGAGAGCGCCGCGAGATGCAGGACGGCGTTGCAACCCTCGAGGTCGGCGCGCTCGATGTTGCGCAGGTCCTTGACGATGGTCGGCAGGTCGGGGGCCGCCATGCCGGGGAAGTCGCAACCCTCGTAGAGCCGGCTGTCGAGGCCCACGACCTCGTGGCCGGCCCGCTGCAGCAGCGGCACGAGGACACGACCGATATAGCCGTCGCTGCCGGTGACCAGAACCTTCATGGGGTGGTTTTCCGTTATCTGGCAGAAATTTGCTCGAGAGGGCTGGCTGCTCGCGCGAGCCGCGCTCAGGACAGCCTCCGTCGTCCAGTATCGACGGCCGGCGCGACAGGCTTCAAGTGCCCTGATGGCGCAACCGCGCGTCGAAGTGCCAGTGTTGCAGCCACGCCCTTGGCCCGGCCCGGTGTCACCGCCATGTCGCGCATGCCTGCCCCGCACGATCATCGGTTGGCGGGTTGCCACCCGACGGCGTAGAACATCCTGCACGATCAGGTAAGGCAGCGAGCAGCATGGACGGGTCGAACATCGCGCTCAAGCGCGACATCAGGGTCATCGGCGTGGTCGGCGCCGCGCATGGCGGCAGCCACTTCTTCCACCTGGTGCTGCCCCCCCTCTTTCCCTGGCTGCGCGACGCCTTCGACGTGACCTACACCGAGCTGGCGCTGGTCATGACCGTGTTCTTCGCGGTCTCCGCCCTGGCCCAGGCCGCCGCCGGCTTCGTCGTCGACCGCATCGGCGCCGCCAAGGTCCTGACCTTCGGCCTCGCCTCGCTCGGCCTCGGCGCCGTCCTCATCGCCATGGCGCCGGGCTATTGGGCCCTGCCCCCTGCCGCCATCCTGCTCGGCCTCGGCAATTCGGTCTTCCACCCGGCCGACTATGCCATTCTCAACCACCACATCACGCCCAACCGGATGGCCCGGGCGTTCAGCGTGCACACCGTCGGCGGCACGCTCGGCTGGGCGCTCGCCCCGCTCGTCATGGCGAGCAGCGCTGCCCTGGTCTCCTGGCGCTTCGCCCTGGTGCTGGCGGCGGTGATCGCACTCATCCTGACGCTCCTCGTGCTGTTCAGCCGGCGGCAGCTCGAGACACCCAAGCAACGGCGCACCACCGACGCGAAGGATCGACGGCAGGAGCGCGGGGCGCTGGTCGCCCTTTTCCTTTCCGGCCCCATCCTCCTCTGCTTCGCCTATTTCGCGCTGCAGGCGTCGGGCTTCCTCGCCGTGCAGAGCTTCATGCCGTTGGCGCTGCACGAGCTCTTCGGCACACCCATGGTCATCGCCACCGGCACGATCACGGCCTTCATGCTCGGCAGCGCCATGGGCACGCTGGTCGGCGGCGTGATCGCCGACGTTTCCGGCCGGTTCCAGCTGATGATCGCCGTCGGCCTGGCGCTGAGCGCCGGCTGCCTGCTTCTGGTCGGCTATGTGCCCATGCAGCCGGCCCTGCTCTTCGGTGTGCTCGCCATCGCCGGCTCGCTGCAGGGCACCACCACGCCCGCCCGGGACATGCTGGTGCGCAGCGCCACGCCGCCCGGCAGCACCGGCAAGGTGTTCGGCTTCGTCTATTCGGGGCTCGACCTGGGCGCCACCATCATGCCGCTCATCATGGGCTGGCTCCTCGACCACGGCCATGCGCAGGCCTTCTTCCCGCTCATCGCGGCGGTGACGCTGCTCACCATCCTGACCGCCACCAGCATCCCCAACCGCCGCGCCGCTGCGCCGGCTGCGGCCGAATAGGTCCCGCCTCCCTGACCGGTCAGTTAGCAGTTGCAGCATAACGCCCATCCGGGCTAGCTTGCCGGCCTCGCACGTCCCGGCAGGCTGGGCGGCGCCGGCCAGTGGCATCAGGCCGGCGGGGCCATGGCGATTCGGGCCATTGGCACTCCATCTTGGCGACGCGGCACCTCAGCAGCGTGTCGACCCGCCGTATCTGTTGCTGGAAATCCTGAATGACGGCATTCGCCGAGGCCCGCCGCCAGTGGCTGGCCAACCCGCGCGGCGACATCCTGGCGGGCATCGTCGTCGCCCTGGCGCTGATCCCCGAGGCCATCGGCTTCTCGATCATCGCCGGTGTCGATCCGAAGGTCGGCCTCTACGCCTCGTTCTCGATCGCCGTGATCACCGCGCTCGTCGGCGGCCGGCCGGGCATGATCTCGGCCGCCACGGCCGCCATCGCCGTGCTGGTGGTGCCGCTGGTCCGCGATCACGGCCTCGAGTACCTCTTCGCTGCGACCATCCTGATGGGTGTCATCCAGGTCCTGGCCGGCTTCCTGAGGCTCGACCTGCTCATGCAGTTCGTCTCGCGCTCGGTGGTCACCGGCTTCGTCAACGCGCTCGCCATCCTCATCTTCATCGCCCAGATACCGCAGCTCATCGGCGTGACCCCGATCACCTACGTGCTGGTCGCCGCCGGTCTCGCCATCATCTACATCGTGCCGCGCTTCACCCGGGTGGTGCCCTCCCCGCTGATCGCGATCATCGTGCTCACCATCATCTCGATCTATGGCGGGCTCGACGTGAACACAGTGGGCGACATGGGCCAGCTCCCGTCCAACCTGCCCTACTTCTTCATCCCCGACGTGCCGCTCACCCTCGAGACCCTGCAGATCATCCTGCCGTTCTCGCTCACCATGGCGGCCGTGGGCCTGCTCGAGTCCATGATGACGGCGCAGATCGTCGACGACCTCACCGACACGCCGAGCGACAAGCGGCGCGAGTGCAAGGGCCAGGGCATCGCCAATTTCGTCACCGGCTTCTTCGGCGGCATGGGCGGCTGCGCCATGATCGGCCAGTCGGTGATCAACGTGAAGTCCGGTGGCAGCACGCGGCTCTCGACCATGGTCGCCGGCTGCTGCCTCCTCTTCCTCATCGTCGTGCTCGGCCCGCTGGTGAGCCAGATCCCGATGCCGTCCCTGGTCGCGGTCATGATCATGGTCTCGATCGGCACGTTCAGCTGGAAGTCGATCCGCGACCTGCGCTCCCACCCCTGGCAGTCCTCGGTGGTCATGGTGGTCACCGTCGTCGTCGTGGTCTGGACGCACGACCTGGCCCAGGGCGTGGTCTCCGGCGTGCTGCTCAGCGGGCTCTTTTTCGCCGGCAAGGTCAGGCAGCTCTTCACGGTCACTTCGGAGCTCTCGGCCGACGGCCTGACGCGTACCTACCGCGTGGCGGGCCAGGTCTTCTTCGGCTCGACCGAGCGGTTCGCCGAGGCATTCGACTTCAAGGAGGTGATCGATCGTGCGATCATCGACGTGTCGGCGGCGCATTTCTGGGATATCTCGGCGGTCGGCGTGCTCGACAAGGCGATCCTCAAGTTCCGCCGCGAGGGCACCACGGTCGAGATCGTCGGTTTGAACGAGGCGAGCGCCAGCATGATCGACCGCTTCGCCGTCCACGACAAGCCGGCGGCCGCCGCCCAGTCGGCCGGACATTGAGGAACCACCCATGACCCGCATCCTCGCCTGCATCGACGCCTCGGCCGTCTATGGCACGAGCGTGTGCGACCTCGCGGCCTGGGCCGCCGGGCGCCTCGGCGCCGGCATCGAGCTGCTCCACATCGTCCAGCGCAAGGACGCCGTCTCCCAGCGGCACGACCTGAGCGGCGCCATCGGTCTCGGCGTCAAGACCGAGCTGCTCGAGGAACTGACCCGCATCGACGAGGCCGAGGGCAAGCTCGCGGTCGCCCGCGGCCGGCTCCTGCTGGACGGGGCGGAAGAGCGGCTGAAGGCGGCTGGCATCACCGACATCAAGAAGGTGCACCGCCACGGCGGCATCGTTGAAACCATCATCGAGCGCGAGACGGATGTCGATCTCGTGGTGATGGGCAAGCGCGGCGCCTCCAGCGAGTTCGCCACGGACCATATCGGCTCCAAGGTCGAGCGCGTCGTCCGCGCCAGCTCGAAGCCCGTGCTCATCGCCTCGCGCGAGATCCGCCCGCCGGCGACCATCGTCGTCGCCTTCGACGGCAGCGCCACGGCCACCAGGGCCGTCGAGCTGGTCGCGAGCTCACCGCTCTTCGCCGGCCTCGCCGTGCATCTGGTGGCCGCCGGGAAGAGCGCCGAACTCAGGAACCGCCTCGATACCGCCATGGCACGCCTGGGCGAGCGGCCCGTCGCGCCCGAGGCTCATCTGGTCGAGGGGCAGCCGGAGCAGGTGATCGCCGCCCACATGGAGCGGCAGGCGGCGGCCATGCTGGTCATGGGTGCCTATGGCCACTCGCCGCTCCGGACCCTTATCGTCGGCAGCACCACGACGACGATGATCCGCACGGTCCGCGCGCCAATCCTCCTGATGCGTTAGCTCCGACGCACGCACCAAGCTGATACAACATCTTATTTTCTTCCTTCCGGGCTCCACCCCTGGGGCGCCAGCTCGAAGCCCTCGAAGCTGAAGCCGGGTGCCACGACGCAGGAGACCAGGGTCCAGTCGCCAAGGCTCTCGGCTGCCTGCCAGGCGTCCTTCGGCACCACGGCCAGGGGGCGCTCGCCGGCGGCGAGGTCGGAACCAAGCGTGACCGTCGCCTGGTCGACATGCAGGGCCAGCGGGCTGCCGGCATGCCAGAGCCAGATCTCCGTCGCATCGACCCGATGCCAGTGCGAGCGCTCGCCCCGGCGCAGCAGGAAGTAGATCGCCGTGCACGCGGCCCGCTCGCCGCCGTCTGCCGGTGCGCGATAGGTCTCGACATAATGGCCGCCCTCGGGGTGCGGCTGCATGCCGAGAGTCTCGATGATCTGATCCGGGCGCACGGGCTTGCTCCTCCGGGCAGGGTTGGCTATCCAACGGGACTGCAGCGCAACTCCGCCGCGAGCGCAACCATCGCAAGGGCTTCTTCATGCGTCCCGTGACCGTCGTCGGCGGCGGCCTCGCCGGCTCGGAGGCCGCCTTTCAGCTGGCCGAAGCCGGCGTGCCGGTACGTCTCTTCGAGATGCGACCGGTGCGGGGCACGGACGCGCACAAGACCGACCGGCTGGCCGAGCTCGTCTGCTCGAACTCGTTCCGTTCCGACGACCCCTACGGCAATGCGGTGGGCCTGCTGCATGAGGAGATGCGGCGCCTGGGCTCGCTGGTGATGGCGGCCGGCGATGCCAGCAAGCTGCCCGCCGGCGGTGCCCTCGCCGTCGACCGCGATGCGTTCGCGGCCCGCGTGCAGGAGACGCTGGAGGCCCATCCCTTGGTCGAGATCGTCCGGGAGGAGGTTCGTGGCCTGCCCGATGCGGCCGACGGCCACGCCATCATCGCGACGGGCCCGCTCACCGCGCCCGATCTGGCCACCGCGATCCGCGACGCCGGCGGCGAGGACGCCCTCGCCTTCTTC
>CAZGUW010000091.1:0-15104 GCA_964528705.1 uncultured Geminicoccaceae bacterium | reverse complement strand
CCGCTGCATCGAGCGGCGGCTCCGGCTCGAACAGCCGGACGTCAGCAACGCCGGCCGATGCCTCGGCGAGCTTCTCCCAGACGTTCGCCTCCATCACGTCATGCACGGCCCGCCACCCTCTCCTTCAGCCCGCCGCGTTCGCCCGTGTCGCGTGCAGGTGCGGGTAGAGATTGCGCACCGCGTCGTCGTCGAGCTCCGCCTTGAACTGATGCCGCTCGCCGATCGCCAGCGCCCGCTTGGCCGCGGGGCGGGCGCTGATCTCGTCCACCAGCCGGCCGAGATTGGGGAACTCGGCCATCGCCTCGTCGCCGAGCATGAAGGGGATGCGGGTCGCCCAGCCCCAGACCGACATGTCGACGATGGTGTAGGCGTCGCCCAGCATGTAGGGCCGGTCGGCCAGCCGGTTGTCGATGATCTTCCAGTGACGCCGCGCCTCGAAGGCATAGCGCTCCTTGCCGTAAGTGTCCGTGCCGGGCGCGAAGTGGCGGAAATGCACGGCCTGACCCGAGTACGGCCCGACCCCGGTGCCGACGAACATCAGCCAGGACAGGAGCTGCCCCCGGGCCACGGGATCGCTCGACGGCAGGAACTTGCCGGTCTTCTCGGCGAGATAGAGGAGGATGGCATTGCTGTCGAAGACGACCACGTCGCCGTCGACCAGCGACGGCGCCTTGGCGTTGGGGTTGATCGCCAGATACTCCGGCGTGTGCTGGTCGCCCCGCCGCGTATCGACCGCCACCGCCTCGTAGTCGAGCCCCGCCTCCTCCAGGAAGAGCGCCACCTTGATGGGGTTCGGACCCGTATTGTAGTAGAATTTGAGCATCGACTCGGACCTTCGCGGTTGTTGCCTCGGGCGTCGCGGGAGGTTTGGCACAGAAAGCGCCCGTCGACACGCGTCACTTTCGGGACGCACCATCCTGTGAAGGGGCCATCGCATGCGACATCTCCTCGCCACCCTCGTCCTCGCCGCCCTGCCGCTGGCAGCCGCGGCCGATCCGGTCCGGCTCGGCGCCGTCTTCAACCAGTCGGGCTCCCAGGCGGCCTTCGACGGGCCGTCTCTGCGGGCGGCCCGCCTGGCGGTGCAGGAGGCCAACGACGCCGGCAAGCTGGCCGTCGAGCTGGTCGCGGCCGACCCGGCGGGCAAGGTCGCGAAGGCGGCCTCGAGCACGGCCGCGATGCTCGACGCCCACCCAAATGTCCTTGCCGCCTTCGGCCTCTCGGACACCGATATGGTGCTGGCAGCGGCCCCCGAGGTGGCGCAGCGCGGCCGCGTCTTCCTCACCACCGGCGCCACTTCGCCGAAGCTGCCGGCGGAAGTGCCGGAATGGCTCTTCCTCGCCTGCTTTGGCGACAACGTGCAGGCGGCCGCAGCCGCCGAGTTCGCGCACGGCACGCTCGGCGCCCGCTCCGTCGCCATCGTCTACAACGACGCGACCGCCTACACGCGGCTCCTGCAGGGCTATTTCCGCACCCGCTTCGAGGCGCTCGGCGGCACGATCGCCGAGAGCCGCTCGTATGACGCCCTGGACGGGCAGGCGGCGGCCATCGCGGGCCTCGCCGCGGCCGATGCCGTCTTCCTCTCCGCCCAGGTGCCGAGCGAGGCGGTGGCGGGCATCGCCGCACTTCGCGCCAACGGCTTCACCGGCCCGATCCTCGGCGGTGACGGCTATGACGGCCAGGACGTCTGGTCCGCCCATCCTGAGATCTCGGACGTCTACTTCACGACCCACGTCTATCTCGGTGCCGACAACCCGAATCCCGCCGTCCGGACCTTCGTCGACGCCTACGGCAAGGCGTATGACGGCGCCCCGCCCGACGGCTTCGCCGCCCTTTCCTACGACGCCGTGGGCCTGCTGCTGGCAGCGGTCGACGCGGCCCCCGACGCCACCCCCGACGGCCTGCGCCAGGCCCTGGGCGGCATCTCCGGCTATCAGGGTGTCACCGGCACCATCTCCTTCGAAAACGGCGCCCGGATCCCGCGCAAGTCGGTAGCCATCATCGAGATCGCGGGCGGCAAGCTCAGCCTGGCGCGGGAAGTCCTGCCGGAGCAGGTCCCGCCACCCTGACACTCGCGCCGGTCGCCTTCTGCCCGCATTTGTCGATTGACAAGCCGGCGGCCGACCGACTTACCAATAGGTAAGGGGCTGAGGTCCGGCGCCATCGCCAGCAGGCCCATCGCCCGCAGGGAGGGAGCAGACAAGTGTTGCGCGACGAGCGGTTCGAGCGGTTCGAGGTCGAGCCTTTCACCGGGTCCCTTGGGGCGTCCATCCGCGGCGTCGACCTCGTTGCCGACAGCGACGAGGTCGTCCGGGACGTGCAGCGCGCCCTGCACGAATATCATGTGCTCGCGGTGCGCGATCAGGCGCTCGACATCGAGCGGCTGCACGTGGTGGCGCGGCGCTTCGGCCCGTTCAGCGGCAATCCGGTGCATACGCCAGTCGAGGGCTACGAGGATATCGTGCGCTTCGTCCGCGAGCCCGATGACAGCGGCAAGGTGATCGGCGAGGAATGGCACATGGACCTCGCCTGGCTGGCCCGGCCGCCCGGCATCACCATGCTCTATGGCGAGGAGGTCCCGCCCGTCGGCGGCGACACCTGCTTCACCAGCCTGGAGAAGGCCTGCCAGTCGCTCTCGCCCCGCATGGTGGAGATGCTGGCCGGGCTCACCGGCGTCCATAGCGGCCGCGGCGTCTTCGCCATCAACGCCGCCCACGCCCGCCTCGGCCTGAAGAACGAGTACGAATCGGTGGAGAACACCGCGGTCGAGCACCCCGTCATCTGCGAGCACCCGGTGACCGGCCGCAGATACGTCTTCGTCTCCAGCGTCCTCACCCACTTCAAGGGCATGACCGAAGAGGAGAGCCGGCCGCTCATCGACTTCCTCATGGCCCGCGCCATCCGGCCCGAGTTCAATTGCCGGCTGCGCTGGGAGACCAGCACGCTCGGCATGTGGAACAACCCCTACGTGCTGCACACCGCCATCAACGACTATCCGGGCTATCGCCGCGTCATGTACCGCACCACCGTCGAAGGCGGTGTGCCCCGGGCGGCGCGGTTGTCATCCTAGGTCGAATGGGCGATGAACAATGAAACATCAGGGAGCACACCGATGACCTTCAGCTATCGCACACCCGTCAAGGCCGCCTTCCTCGCCGCCGGTCTGGCGCTCGGCCTCGGCACCGCGGCATCCGCGGAAACCCTCGTCGTCGCGGTGACCGACCCGGTCGGCAGCCTCAAGGACCGCATGTGCCAGCGCTTCGTCGACGACGTCTCGGCGCGCGCCGACGCCAGCCTCTCCCTCAACTTCGTCCAGGGCGAGGCGCTCGGTGCGGCCAACTCGGTGATGGAGCAGCTGATCGGCGGCTCGGTCGGCGTCTTCTGCAACGAGCTCGTCTGGTTCGCCGACTACGTGCCGGACATCCAGATCCTCGGCTGGGGCTTCACCTTCCGCGACCCGGACCATATGGCGTCGTTCTTCGAGAGCGACCTCTTCGCGCCGCTGTCCGATCAGGCGATCGACCAGGGTGCCCGGATCCTCGCGGCCCAGCCGACGCAGCCCCGGATGATGTTCACCAGGGAGCCGATCGACGGTATCGATGACATTCAGGGCATCAAGATGCGCGTGCCCCAGCTCAAGAGCTATCTCGAGCTCTGGAAGGCGCTCGGCACCAACCCGACCCAGGTTGCCTGGGCAGAGGTGTATCTCGCCCTCTCGACCGGCGTGGTGGTCGCCGCCGAAGGCCCGCCGACCGACGCGCTCGGGCAGAAGTTCCACGAGGTGGCGCCCAACATCACCCGCACCGACCACCTCTTCTCGACCGTCATGATCGCCATCAACGAGGACGCCTACCAGCTCCTCTCGCCGGAGATGCAGGAGGTCGTCCGGGTGGCCGCGGCGGACGCCACCAAATGGGCGCGCGGCGTCGCCGAGGAGGAGGTCTCGACCATGCTGGCCCAAGCCGAGGCGGAAGGCGCCACGGTCGCCCCGATCGACAAGGCGCCCTTCCAGGAGCGCTCGCAGGAGGCGGTCGACCGGATGGAGGGCGAGGGCCTGTGGCGCACGGGACTCTGGGCCGATATTCAGAAGCTCTGAGCCAGCAGCCCTGAGAGCGAGACGCTGGGTGCCACGGCCAGCCCGTGGCACCCTCTTGACCACGGCGGGACGAACGATCGACGCATGAGCGCCGGATATCATCGGGCGAGACGCGCTCTGGCGGTCATTGGCTGCATCGAGCTGGCGCTCGCCATCCTCATCCTGCTCGGCTTGCTCGCCACGATCGGCTCGCAGGTCTTCTCGCGCTACGTGCTGGGCGTGCCGCTCATCTGGGTCGAGGAGCTGGCGAGCTATCTCCTGATCTGGCTCGGCTTCTCGGCCGCCGCCTTCGCCCACAAGCAGCAGCGCCACGTGCGCATCGCCGTGCTCGCCGGCATCCGCTCCGACCGCCTGCGCCTCTGGCTCGTCCTCTTCGCCGAGACGGTGGTCATCGTCTTCGCCCTGATCATCCTCTGGCACGTGCCGGGACCCATGGCGATCGAGGCGCGCTCGACCTCCATCGGCCTGCCGATCGACATCGCCCGGCACTGGTTCTTCTCGGTGCCGCTGACCATCGGCATGGTCTCGATGATGGCGACGTCGCTCTACTATCTCCTGCTCGGTCTGAAGCGGCTGCCGGCCGGCGAGCCGCCCGAGCCCGTTCTCGGCATGTTCGGTGACCACGAGGACGCCGAGACCGAGGAGATCGAGCGGGCGCTGAAGGTTCGCGCCGAATGACGATCGCCGCGCTCTTCCTGATCTTCGCCGTGCTGGTCGTGCTGCAGGTGCCGATCGCCTTCGCCATGGGGGCGAGCGGTGCCGTCTACCTCCTGCTCGACGGCCTCTTCGACCCGACCGTCGTGGTGCAGCGCATGGCGCCGGGCCTGCACAGCTTTCCCCTGCTCGCCATCCCGCTCTTCATCCTGGCCGGCCACCTTCTCAACCATGCCGGCATCGCCGCCCGCATCTTCGCCTTCGCCAGCACGCTGGTCGGCCACATCCGGGGCGGCCTCGCCCACGTCAACGTCGTCGCCAGCATCATCTTCGCCGGCATGTCAGGCGTGGCGGCTGCCGATGCGGCGGGACTCGGGGCGATCGAGGTCAAGGCCATGCGCAAGGCCGGCTTCAGCGCGCCCTTCAGCGCCGCCATCACCGCCGCCTCCGCCATCATCGGGCCGATCGTCCCGCCCTCGGTCATCATGGTGCTCTATGCGGTCATGGCCCGGGTCTCCATCGGCGACATGTTCCTGGCAGGCATCCTGCCCGGCCTCGTCATGGGGCTCCTGCTCATGGGCACGGTCTACTGGCTGGCGCTGACCGGGCGGATCCAGGCCCCGGTGAGCCAGCGCGCCACCCTGCCCTCGCTCTGGACCGCCTTCGTCCGCGCCCTGCCGGCGCTGCTCGCCCCGGTCGGCCTCGTCGGCGGCCTCCTGCTCGGCGTGGCGACGCCGACCGAGCTCGGAGCGCTGGTCTGCATCTATGCGCTCTTCCTGGGTGCCATCTACCGGCAGTTCACTATCCGCCGGCTGCTCGCCGCCTTCTCCGAGACGGTGACCTCCTGCGGCGTCATCCTGCTTCTGGTGGCGGTCGGCGTGCCCTTCGGCTGGATCGTCGCCATCAAGAACCTGCCGCAGCTCTTCTCCGAGACGCTCGTCTCGATCAGCGCCGACCCGCTCGTCATCCTCCTGATGATCAATCTCGGCCTGCTGATCGCCGGCGCCGTCATGGAGACGGCGGCCATCCTGCTCATCGCCGTGCCGATGCTCTACCCGCTCATGCAGGTGATGCAGATCGACCCGATCCATTTCGGCATCGTCGTCGTCCTCAACCTCGTCATCGGCGTCACCACCCCGCCCTTCGGCATGATCCTCTTCATCATGATGGACGTCGCCAAGGTCCGAATGGGCGAGCTCGTGCGCGCCATGCTGCCCTTCTACATCCCACTCTTCGCCGTCCTGGCGCTGGTCATCCTCTTTCCCGACTTCACCCTCTTCGTCCCCCGGCTCTTCGGCTACTAGGAGCCTGTCCGAGCAATGACCCGGATCCGCTCCGTCGTGGCCGTCCCGGTCACCTACTCCTTCGCCCGGCATTTCGGCGGCGCCGACAAGGTGCCGCCCTCGATCGCCTCGCCGTCGAGCCACTTCCAGCGGATCAAACGCCTGGGCCAGGCCGCCACCTTCGTGCGGGTCACCGACGACGCCGGCAATGAGGGCTTCGGCGAGTGCTTCGGCCTGCCGAGTCCGGGCCCCGCCGCCATCCTCATCGAGGAGCTGATCGCCCCCTCCCTGGTCGGCGAGCAGCTCGACCGGCCGGCCGACCTGCTCGCCGACTGGCGGCGCTACTTCATCACCCTCGGCAACACCCAGGGGGCGGCGATGGAGGCCCTGAGCGGCGTCGACATGGCCCTTTGGGACCTCGTGGCGCGGCGCGCCGACCAGAGCCTGACAGAAGCTCTGGGCGGCAAGGCATCGACCGTCCCGACCTATGCGAGCCCGGTCCCGCTCGTGGCCGACCCGGCCAAGACCGTCGAGGCGGCACAGGCCTTCCTCGATCAGGGCTTCCGGGCGGTGAAGCTGAAGATCGGCCGCGCTGACGTCACCGAGGATGCCGCCCACATCCGGGCTGTCCGCGACGCGCTGCCGGCCGGCGCGGCGCTGATGCTGGATGCCAACTGCGCCTACACCCTGGACCAGGCGCGCCGCCTCGTCGACCTCCTCGCCGGGCTCGACATCGCCTGGCTCGAGGAGCCGCTGCCGCCGGGCGCCTTCGCCGCCATGCGCACGCTCGCCCGCCATTCACCAATGCCCATCGCGGCCGGCGAGAACCTCTTCACCATCGAGGCCTTCACCCAGCTCGCCGAGGAGGCCGGGGTGAAGATCCTGCAGCCCAACATCAGCCGCGCCGGCGGGGTCTCGGGCCTCATCGCCATCGACGAGCTGGCGAGCCGCCACGCGGCCGCGCTCTCGCCGCACGGCGTGGGTGCCGCCACCAGCATCGCCGCCCTGCTGCAGACCTGCGGCGCCCTCGAGAGCTTCACGCTGGTCGAGGCGAACCGCCTCCTCAACCCGCTGCGCGACGGCTTCCACCTGAGCTTCATGCCCGATGCGGAAGGCCGGCTGCGGCTGCCGCCGGGACCCGGCCATGGTGGCGCCCCCAACCGCGCCACATTCACCGATTTCGCGGGCGAGGCAGCGGCCGCCCGGCTCTGGGCCGCATGAAGGAGGGAACGATCTTGGCAAGTCTGCAGGGACGGCGCGCACTGGTCACCGGTGCCGGACGCGGCATCGGCTTCGCAATCGCCGAGGCGATGACCCGCGAAGGGGCCGAGGTCGCCATCAACGACATCGACGCCGACCGCGCGCAAGGCGCGGTGGAACGGCTCGGCGGCAACACGCTCTGCGTCCCGGGCGACGTCTCGACCGGCGCCGGCGTGGCCGCCATCTACGAGAGCATCGCCGCCACCTGGGGCGGGGTCGACATCGTCGTCAACAATGCCGGTGCCGACAAGGCGCTGCCCATCCTCGAGATGGACGAAGCCGAGTGGGACCGGCTGATGGCGATCAACCTCAAGAGCGTCTTCCTCGTCACGAAGGCCGCCCTGCCCTTCATGATCGAGAAGCACTACGGCCGCGTCCTCTCGCTCGCCTCCATCGTCGCCCGCCAGGGTGCGCTCAATGGCGGCATCCACTACGCCACCAGCAAGGCCGGCATCCTGGGCTTCACCCGCACCCTCGCCCGGCAGATGGCGAAGCACGGCATCACCGCCAACGCCATCGCCCCCGGCGTGGTCGACACCGACCTCGTCCGCGAGAACATGCCGGACGAGATGCGCGTCCGCATCGAGGGCGCCATCCCGCTTGGTGCCCTGGCGGAGCCCCGCAACATCGCCGAGGCCGCCCTCTTCCTCGTCTCCGACGAAGCCGCCTACGTCACCGGCGCCACGCTCGACGTCAATGGCGGCTTCTGGATGGGCTGAGGCCTGCCCGGCACTCAGTCGAGCCTGAACCCCCGCCGGCGGACGAAGGCGCCGAAATCGGCGCGCTGCGGCTCGGCATATTGCCGGGCCTTGTCCTCGAGCCAGCCATAGTCCGCCGCCTCGCCGAACTGCTCCAGGCCGCGCTGCGAGGCATAGGGCTGGAGTTCGCGGCGGCGGGCATCGTAGGCGGCCATCCGCCCGGCCGTCCCCTCTTCCGACCAGCGGTTCTCGTGCACCGTCACCTCGAGCGGCAGACGTGGCGAGACCCTCCCCTCCCGGGCCGGGTAGCCGAGGCCGAGACCCGCCACCGGGAAGACATGCGCCGGCAGGCCGAGCAGGTTCGAGACCTCCTCCGGCCGGTCGCGCAGCCCGCTGATCGGGCAGGCGCCGAGCCCCGCCGCCTCGGCTGCCAGGACCAGCGTGGCGAGCACGATGCCGCCGTCCACGGCGGCATTGAAGAACGCATCGAGGTGGTCGTTGGCGAAGTCGCGGCCACGCATTTCGCTCACCTGCCGCTGGCGCCGGTTGTTGCCGCAGACGACCAGGAGCGCCGGCGCTTCGGCCACCCAGGCCTGCCCCGGCACGGTCGCGGCCAGGGCCGCCCGCAGGTCCGGGTCGGTGGCGAGCACGATGTCCGCCTGCTGCAGGTCGCTCTTCGAGGGCGCGCAGAGCGCCAGCGCCGCGAGGCTCCTGAGCAGGTCCGCCTCGACCGGCCGCTTCTGGAAGGCCCGGCACGACGCCCGCCCCGCCAGTGCCGCGGCCAGCGGCGTGTCCGTCGCTTCTGGCGCCAGCTCCGGCACCTCGCCGAAGCGATAGGCGAGCAGCTCGGCGGTATCCTTCTGGGGCATGGCGACCCTCCTAGGTTTCCGCCCGCCAGGACTGCCGCAGCCGGGCGATGATGAAGTAGAGGGCAAGGGCGGTCAGCGCCCAGAAGGTCCAGGTGATGGGCCCGCGCACGAAGATCTCGGGCGAGCCGCCGGACATCAGCATCGCCTGCCGGAAGCTGTTCTCGAGGAGGGGCCCCAGGATGAAGCCGATGAGGAAGGGGGCGGCCGGGATCCTGAGCACGCGCATGAGGTAGCCGAGCCAGCCCATGACGAACATCACGACGACGTCGAAGATCGTGTTGTTCACCGCATAGGTGCCGAAGATGCAGAGCACCAGCACCGATGGTGCCAGCACCGATTTCGGCACGTCGGCGACGAAGCGAAAGGCCCGGATCGCCACCGAGCCGACGCCCAGGAGCAGGAACGAGCTCAGGATCAGGCCCATGAAGAGGGCGTAGATCATGTGCGAGTGGGTGACGAAGAGCATCGGCCCGGGCTGCAGCCCGTGGATCATGAAGGCGCCGATGATGATCGCCGTGATGACGTCGCCCGGGATGCCGAGCGAGAGCAGCGGAATCAGCGTCGCCCCGCAGACGCCGTTGTTGCCGGCCTCCGCCGCGGCCACGCCCTCGACCTCGCCCTTGCCGAAATTGTCCCGGTTGGGCGAGTTGCGCTGCGCCTCGGCATAACTGAGAAAGGCCGCCGGCGCCCCGCCGATGCCCGGGATGGCGCCGAGGAAGACACCGATGAAGCTGCCCCGGATGATCGACTTGAAGCACCTCTTGAGGTCGGCGAACGACGCATGCCGACCGCCGAGCTGGCGCGCCTGGTGGTGCTCCTCGCTCGGCCTGAAGACGAAGCCGATGATCTCCGGCAGGGCGAAGAGGCCGATCAGCACGGCGATGAAGTTCAGCCCGCCCATCAGGTTCGGATCGCCGAAGCTGAAGCGGTCGGTGCCGTAGACGAGGTCGAGCCCGATCGTGGCGAGCAGGAGCCCGCTCGCGGCCGCGATCAGCCCCTTCACCAGGCTCTCGCCGGAAACACCGGCAATGATGGTGAGCGAGAAGAGGATGAGGGTGAAGAACTCCGGTGGACCGAAGCTCAGGGCAAACGAGGCGAGCCAGCCGGCGAGCAGGATCAGACTCAGATTGGAGATGAGATCGGCGATGCAGGAGGCATAGAGCGCTATGCCGAGCGCCCGCCCCGCCTCGCCCCGCTCCGCCATGGGATAGCCGTCGAGCGTGGTGGCCGAGGAGGCCGGCGTGCCGGGCGTCTTGATCAGGATGGCCGGGATCGAGCCGCCGAAGATGCCGCCCTTGTAGACACCGAGCAGCAGGAGGATGCCGTAGATCGGCTCGAGCGTGAAGGTGAAGGGCAGCGTGAGCGCCACCGCCATGGTCGCCGAGATGCCCGGGATGGCCCCGGCGACCACGCCGACGAGGACACCCATCGCCAGGTAGAAGATGCTCTCCCAGTGGGCGACGAGGGCGAAGCCGGCAGCGGCGCTGTCGAGGAAGCTCAAGGCAGCCTCACGAACATGCCCTGCGGAATCGGCACCGCGGCGACATGGGCGAAGAAGGCGTAGAGCGCCAGCGGCAGGAGGATCGCGACCGCCACAGCGGCGATCCGGTAGGACGTGCCGGTGAGCAGCAGGACGACGGCGAAGGCGATCATCGAGGCCCACACCAGGCCGAGCTTGGTCGCGAAGGCGCAGAACGCGATCGAGCCCACCCCCAGCGCCAGGAGCCGCAGGAGCCCGTGGCGGGGCATCGACGGCGCCGCGTCGGACTCTTCCCCGGCCTTCGGCCGGCGCAGCGACTGCACTGCCAGGATGAGGCCCATCAGCGCCACCACCCATGCCAGGATGTTCGGCCAGAAGGCGGGCGACAGCACGGCGATGCGCACGTTGCGCGGCGACACGACGCCCTCGGGCACGGCCACCAGCGCCAGCACCGAGCCGAGGATCACGACGCCGACGCCTATCCAGAAATCGGTTCGCAGAGCGTTCAAGTGACCGTCCATTCGTAACGGGCGGTTGGGGGCGGCACCGGTGATAACCGATGCCGCCCGGCCTGGATTATTCGACCCGCATGTCGAGCTCGTCGACGAGCTCGCGGAAGATCCGGTACTGCTCGTTGATGAAGGCGACCGAATCCTCGGGCGACTTCAGATCGACGATCGAGCCGAAGCGGTCCATCGTCTCCTGGAAGCCCGGGTCCTCGATCGCCTCGACGAGCCAGCCGCGCCAGGTCTCGATGACCTCGTCAGGCAGCCCGGCGGGCCCGGCGATGCCCGACCAGCCGACCAGGCTCTCGAGCTCGGGCTTGCCGAGATCGGCCGAAGTCGGCGCGTCGAAGCCGGCGACCGGCTCTGCCGTGGTGACCATGATGGGCCGGAGCTGGCCGTTGGCGACGAAGCTCGAAAGGGCCGAGGAGTTGGTGCAGATGAAGTCCGCGGTGCCCGCGAGCACGGCCGTCGCCGCCTCGCCGCCGCCCGCCATCGGCAGGTGGATCGCCGCCTCCACCGGGTTCTCCACGCCGAACGAGCGCAGCGCCATGGCCCCGGCGATGTGCAGGAGCGAGCCCACGCCGGACGAGCTGTAGGAGACGGTCCCCGGGTTCTCGTTCACCCGGGCGGCCAGCGTCTCCATGCTGTCGATGTCGGAATCGGCGGCGACCGCGCAGGCCACCGGGTTGATCTCGTAGACCGCGACGAAGGAGAAGTCGTCGAGCGTGTAGGGCAGCGTGTCCTTCATCGCCGGGTTGACGGTGTGCGAGCCGACACGGGCCACCACCATGGTGTAGCCGTCCGGCTCGGCCGCGGCCACCGAGGCCGTGCCGGTGGCGCCGCCCGCCCCCGTCCGGTTCACCGGCAGGATGGGCTGGTCGACCTTGGGACCGAGCGCCGTCGCCAGCGCGCGGCCGGAAAGGTCGGTCGCACCCCCGGCGCCATAGGCGATGATCAGCTGGATGGGCTGTTCCGGATATTCGGCGAGCGCCGGCGAGCTCAGGGCGATGGCACTGGTCAGTACCAGCCCCAGGGTGATCTTCGACATCGTATTGCCTCCTTCTCCTTGTTTGATCCCTTGCCGGTTTTCGCTTCCGGCTAGAGGAGTTCGTCCCGGCGATCGTCGGTTTCGCCGTAACGCCTCAGCGCCGGGGGCTTCAGCCCGGCATAGAGTGCCTCGATGCCGGCATTGACGATCTCGCCCTGTCGCTGGAAGAGCGAGTTGCCGGCGATGTCGCTGTCGACGAGGAAAGGCCCGAAATTCTCCACCCGGAAGAGCCACATGGCCTGGGCGATGCCGAGCTCGTCCAGCCAGTGCACGGATTCCACCGCCTTCACCCCCCGCCCGAGCAGCGCCCCGGTGCCGTAGCCGACCGTGGTGAGATAGATGGCCCCCCTTGGTGCCAGCACCTCCTTGTAGTCCTTCGCCCCCATGCCGCCCTTGCCGATGACGATCTTCGTCCCCGTCAGGTCGAGCCAGTCGGCCATGTACTTCGAGAAGCGGAAGGAGGCGGTCGCCGTCACCCCGCCGACATTGTAGCCGCCCTTGCCGTCGGGTGCGGCCGCCGGCGAGCAGTGGAAGTTGGCGTTGCTGACGCTCGCCAGATCGGCCACCGGCAGTGCCTCGTGCTCCACCACGACCTTCTGGTAGACGCCTTCCCGCGCCGGGTAGACAACGCCGTCCAGGTAGACCACGTCGCCGGGCTCGAGCCCGGCGATCGCCTCCGCCGAAGCCGGCAGCGTCAGCCGGCGCTGGCGGAGCTTCTTTCGCTCCTCGGCCATCCGATCGTCTCCCGACGCATGTAGGGGGTGAACCATTTGGGATCGGTGCGGTAGCTCGTCGTCCCGTCGGCGTGCAGCCTGGCCGTCGCGCGCCTCGAGCTCAGGCAGAACGTGTGCACGCTCACCGGCATGCCGCCCGTGTGGGTGTAGCCGACCTCGATATGGCAATCGACGACCATGGAGGAGCCGACGAAGCCCATGGCCCCCATGCCGATCTTGTTGCCGAGCTCCTTCAGCTCCTGCTCGAGGGCGGCGATCTTCGGGTCCGGATTGGCGTCGCCGACCACCCTGAGGCAGGCCGCCTGCTTGCCGAGCGTCATGCAGATGTCCTTCGAGCCGCCGACACCGACGCCGACGATCGCCGGCTGGCAGGCGAGCCCGCGCTTGCCGAAGGCGATCAGCGTGTCGAGGAAGAGACGCTTGATGCCGTCGATGCCGTCGCCCGGAAAGAGCATCCGGTAGTCGGTGCCGAAGAGCCCGCCCTTGTGCACCGTGGTGACGTCGATCCAGTCGGCGTCCGGCTCGAAGCTCCATTCGATCTCGGGCGCATTGATGCCGACATTGTTGTTGTGCTCGGTCCGCCAGAGCGGATGCACCCGGTTCGGCCGGAGCGGCACGTCGTGCGTCGCCCGGGCCGTCGCCGAGCGCAGCGCCTCCTCGACGCCGCAGAAGCCGCCCGCCACCCGCGCCTCGTTGCCGACCTTGACGTAGTAGCGCGGCAGCCCGGTATCGGCGCACATCGGCCGCCGGTCCTCGGTGGCGGCCTCCCAGTTGTCGACCATCGACTTCAGGACGAAGCTCGAGAGATCGCCCGTCTCGAGGTCGATCATGCCCTTCACGCCCCCGAGATAGTCCTCGGGAATGTCGATCGCCGCCTTCTTCATGATCTCGTAGGCGGCCTCTTCCACCTGCTCGTGCGCGATCATGCGGAACTCCCCACCTCTGCCGCCGCCGGCGGCGCGCCGACGGCACCCTCGATCAGGCTCTGGCCCGGCTCAACGATATCGAAGGCGACGGGGGCCGTGTCCAGCCGAAGCTGCTCGCCGTCGCGGCGGATGCGGGTATAGGCCGAGGTCTCGAGCACGCCCGTCTCCGGGAAATCCTCGCGGAAGTGGGCACCCCGGCTGTCGTCCCGGGCCAGCGCCGCCCGGCCGATGACCTCGGAGAGGTCGAGGAGGCTCTCGAGATTGAGCCAGTCGTGCCAGGTGAGGTTGAAGCGCCGGTCGCCATCGGCGACACCCTGGCCCATGAGCGCTTCCCGGCAGTCGGCGATCCCGGCAAGCCCGCGCTCGATGCCCTCGGCATCGCGGATCACGCCCACATCGTCCCACATCACCTGCGCCAGCCGGTCCCGAAGCCCGGCGAGGTAACCCGGTGCCCGTTCGAACGGCCGCTCCGCCCGGGCGATGCCGGCCTCGATGACGGTCCGGTCGGGCTCACGCCACACCCCCTCACGCGCCACGAAGGCCGCCATGCTGTCGCCGGCGATGCCGCCATAGACGGTCGAGTTGGCGACCCCGTTGCCGCCGAGCCGGTTGGCGCCATGCACGCCGCCGCAATCCTCGCCGGCGGCGAAGAGGCCGGGCACCGCCGTCGAGCCGTCGATCTCGAACTCCACCCCGCCCATCATGTAGTGCGCCGTGGGCACCACCTCGACCAGCCCGCCGGCGAGGTCGAAGCCGCAATCGGCGCAGCGCTTGACCATGCCGGGGAACATGCCGGCCACCTTCTCGGCACCCAGGTGCCCCATCGAGATGTAGACCCCGCCCATCGGCGTCGTCCGCCCGGCGCGCATCTCGGCATAGATGCCGCGGCTGACCACGTCCCGGGTCGCCCGCTCGCCCGCCGGGTCGTAACGGGCGAGGAAGCGCTCCTCTGCCCCGTTCAGGATATGTCCGCCGGCACCCCGCAGCCCCTCCTCGAGCACGGTCCCGGTCATCCGCGTGTGCGGCCCGCCGAGCAGCCCCGTCGGATGGAACTGCACCATCTCCATGTCGCGCAGCGCCAGGCCCAGGCGCAGCGCCATGGCGAGCCCGTCGCAGGTCTTGTCGCCCGATGGCGTGTGGTAGAGATACATGGTGGGGCCGGCACCGGTGGCGAGCAGCACCGCCTTCGCCCGGATGAAGCGGTACTCGCCCGAGCGGATGTCGATCAGCAGCACGCCCGCAAGCCCCGAACCGTCCGCCGCCGGCACCAGCTCGATCGCCCGGTGCTCCTCGAGCCGACGCACGGCGCGGCTCCGCACCTGCTCCATCAGCCGGTTGATGATCTCGATGCCGGTGAGGTCGCCCTTGTGCGCCGTCCGGTCGAAGCTTTGCCCGGCGAACGCCTTCTGGTGCAGGCTGCCGTCCGGGTTGCGGTCGAAGAAGCAGCCGACCTCGTTCTCCAGCTCGCGCACCCGCTCGATCGCCCCGGTGCAGAGCCGCCAGGCGAGGTCCTGGCGCGGCAGCCACTTGCCGCCGACGATGGTGTCCATGAA
>CAZGUW010000090.1:0-15224 GCA_964528705.1 uncultured Geminicoccaceae bacterium | reverse complement strand
CTGGCGAGGGCCCGGGAGCGGGCGCACATCCTGGTCGGGCTCGCCGTCGCGGTCGCCAATATCGACGAGGTGATAGCGCTCATCCGTGCCGCACCCGATCCACAGACGGCCAAGGCGGGCCTGCTCGAGCGGGCCTGGCCGGCCGAGGCGATCCTGCCGTTGCTCCAGCTGGTCGAGGACGAGACGGCGGCGGTGGCCGAATACCGTCTCAGCGAGCGGCAGGCCCAGGCGATCCTCGACCTGCGGCTGCAGCGGCTCACCGGACTCGAGCGCGAGAAGATCACGGCCGAGCTCGCCGAGATCGCCGAGACGATCAAGGAGCTGCTCCTCATCCTGCAGTCGCGCGAGTGGCTGCTCGAGGTGATGAAGGCGGAGCTGACCGACGTCCGCAGCCGCTTCGCCGACGAGCGACGCACCTTCATCGACCTCGACGCCGAGCTCGACATCGACATCGAGGACCTGATCCCGCGCGAGGACATGGTCGTCACGGTCACCCACAAGGGCTACATCAAGCGGGTGCCGCTCTCGACCTTCCGGGCCCAGCGGCGCGGCGGCAAGGGCCGGGCGGGCATGCGCACGCACGAGGACGACTTCGTCGCCCGCCTGTTCGTGGCGAGCACCCACACGCCCGTGCTCTTCTTCTCGAGCCTCGGGCGGGTCTACAAGCTCAAGGTCTACAAGCTGCCGCTGGGCAACCCGCAGGCGCGCGGCAAGGCGATGATCAACCTCTTCCCGCATCTGGTGGAAGGCGAGTGGATCACCGCCATCCTGCCCTTGCCGGAGGACGAGGCGACCTGGGTGGAGCTCTCGGCCGTGTTCGCGACGGCGCGAGGCAAGGTGCGGCGCAACGATCTCGCGGATTTCACGCGGGTGCCGGTCAACGGCAAGATCGCCATGGGCCTCGACGACGGCGACCGGCTGATCGGGGTCGATGTCTGCGACGACAGCCACGACGTGCTTCTGGTGACGGGTGGCGGCAAGGCGATCCGTTTCCCGGTCGAATCGCTGCGGGTCTTCCGTTCCCGCACCTCCGAAGGCGTCAGGGGCATCGACCTCGCCGGCGGGGATCAGGTGATCTCCATGTCGATCCTCGACCACATCACGCTTTCGACCGAGGAGCGCGACGAGCTCATACGGATCGCCAATGCCCGGCGGCGGGCGGCGGCGCAGGAGGACGGGCCGGAGGAAGCCGGGGCGGGCGAGCCCAGCCTGCTCGAGGGCGATGCGGTCGAGGGCCTGCTCGCGCGGGAGCAGCTGATCCTGGCGGTCACGGTCAACGGCTACGGCAAGCGGACCTCGGCCTTCGAGTATCGCGTCACCAACCGGGGCGGGCAGGGGATCATCAACATCGAGACCTCGGAACGGAACGGCCCGGTGGCGGCCACCTTCCCGGTCGGCCCGACGGACCACCTGATGCTGGTCACCGACAAGGGCAAGACGATCCGCATCCCCGTGCATGACATTCGCATCGCCGCCCGCAAGACTCAGGGCGTCACCCTCTTCAACACCGAGCCGGGCGAGCGGGTGGTCTCGGTGGCCCGCCTCGCGGAAGCGGGCGAGAATGGCGACGCCGAAGCGGAGGGGGCGGAGCCGGAGGGCGACGCCTGACCGGCGCCGCTTGCCAAGCCGGGCCCCGGGCGTAGATTGCGGCGCCGCACCCCGAGGGGCCAGACGCAACCAGTGAGGAAGGGCGCCGATGCGACGGGTTCGCACCGGAATCTATCCCGGGACGTTCGATCCGATCCACAACGGTCATCTCGACGTCATCCGCCGGGCGACGGTGCTGGTCGACGAGCTGATCGTGGCGGTCGCCATCAATGCCGGCAAGGAGCCGCTCTTCAGCCTCGAGGAGCGGACGGCCATGGTCGAGGCGGACATCAACGCGA
Source organism: uncultured Geminicoccaceae bacterium (assembly GCA_964528705.1). Taxonomy (GTDB): domain Bacteria; phylum Pseudomonadota; class Alphaproteobacteria; order Geminicoccales; family Geminicoccaceae; genus SLRI01. The sequence goes on along the minus strand of CAZGUW010000090.1, from coordinate 13,338 downwards.
TGATGGCGGCCAACGAGCACAACGGTGCCCGGGTCACCGTGCGGCCGTTCAAGAATCTGCTGATGGCCTTCGCCGCCGACAACGACGCCGACTTCATCATCCGCGGGCTGAGGGCCGTCTCCGACTTCGAGTACGAGTTCCAGATGGCCGCCAACAACAAGCGGCTCTACCCGAAGATCGAGACCGTCTTCCTCATGGCGTCGGAGACCAACCAGTTCATCTCCTCGCGCTTCGTCAAGGAGATCCACCTGCTCGGTGGCGACGTCACGAGCTTCGTCTCCGAGGCGGTTCTGGTGCAGCTGCGCACGCGCTCGCGGGACTGACTTGCGCGTCGACGACTTCGATTTCGCGCTGCCGCCGGAGCTGATCGCGCAGGCGCCGGTCGAGCCGCGCGATGCCGCGCGACTGCTGGTGATCGGCGACGAATTTCAGGACCGCACGGTGCGCGACCTGCCCGAGCTGCTGGCGCCGGGCGATCTCTTGCTGCTCAACCGCACGCGGGTGCTGCCGACGCGGTTCGCCGCCAGGCGGCAGCGCGGGGACCGGGCAATCCAGATCACCCTCGTGACCGACCAGGGCGAGGACCGGTGGTCGGCTTTCGCGAAGCCCGGCCGGCACCTGGCGCCGGGCGACACGTTGGTGCTGACGCCGGGGCTAATGGCGGAGGTGCTGGCCAAGGACGCCGAGGGGCGCTTCTCCCTGCAGCTGCGGGCCGAAGCCGGGACGGTGATCGATGCCATCCGGAGCGGCGGAGCAATGCCATTGCCGCCCTATATCCGTCGCCCCGCTGCGGGCGAGGCGGCGGATCGCGAGCGCTACCAGGCGATCTTCGCACAAGACGACGGCTCGGTGGCGGCACCGACGGCATCGTTGCACTTCACCGACCGCCTGCTCGCCGACCTCGAGGCCCGGGGTGTCGGCCATGCCTTCCTGACCCTGCATGTCGGGCTCGGCACGTTCCTGCCGGTGAAGGTAGAGGAGACGCAGGATCATGTGATGCACCCCGAGCGCTACGTGCTGCCCGAGGCGACAGTCGAGGCGATCGCCGCCACGCGCGCCGCAGGCGGGCGGATCGTCGCCGTTGGCACAACGGTGCTGCGGGTGCTCGAGGCCTGTGCCCGCGATGGTGGCGAGCTTCTGCCCGGAGAAGGCAGCACGGCGCTCTTCATCACGCCGGGCTTCGCGTTCAAGGTCGTCGACCGGCTGCTTACCAACTTCCACCTGCCGCGCTCGACCCTCTTCATGCTGGTCGCGGCGCTGGCCGGGCTCGACCGCATGCAGGCCGCCTATGCCCATGCGATCGCCCGCCACTACCGCTTCTTCAGCTACGGCGATGCCTGCCTGATCGACCGGCGGGGCTGAGGCCGGCCGTTCAGCCGGCGCGCCCGCGTCCGTCCAGCCGCTCCGACAGGAGGTCGAGGAAGGGGCCGACGGCCGCCACGTCGGCGAGCCGGTACTCGGCCGCCGTGACTTGCGGCCCCTCGGCACCCACGGCGACGCCGATGCCCCAGCCGTCGATTGCGCGGAAAGCGTCCTCGTCCGTGACGTCGTCGCCGAGATAGACCGGCAGGGTCCGCTCGCGTGTCCGGCCGGCGCTCTCCTGGATCCAGAAGAGTGCCTTGCCCTTGTGCCAGTCGAGGGCAGGGACGAACTCGAAGACCTTCTTGCCGGCCTTCACCGTCAGCTCGGGAAAGTCAGCCGCTGTCTCCCGCACGCCCCTCTCGACCGCCTCGGCCGCGGTCGGGGCGGCCCGGCGGTAGTGGACGGCCAGCCCGAAGCGCTTGCGCTCCAGCTGCACGCCGGCGATCGGGCCGAGGCGCTGCGCCAGCGCCCGCCCGAGCTCGTCGAGCCGGGCGATCGCGGCGTGCGCCTCCGCCTGTTCCTCGTGGCGGCCGTCCGGGTAGTACAGCTCGAAACCGTGGCTGCCGGCGAAGAAGAGGTGATGCAGCCCGACCCGGCCCACGAGGTCGCCCACGGCCCGGCCGCTTATCAGGGCGACGAAGTGCCGTTCCGCGAGGTGGTGGATGCGGCGCCGCATCGCCTCGTCGAAGACGGCGTCCTCGGGCCGCTCGGTGATCGGCGCCAGCGTGCCGTCATAGTCGAGGAAGAAGTCGATCTCGCGACCGTCGGCCCGGGCTGCGAGGTCGTCGATCGCGGTCATGGCGTCGGGCAGGGTGGATCGGTCGCGCAACGGGCGGTCTCCCTTGGTGTGCAGCTCGCCTGGCGAGCCGATGACGGTGTCGGGCCCGACCCTGCCGGCAAGGCCTCACGGATGCGAGCGGTGTCGGTGAGAACGCCGTCCATGTCGAGCACGAACGCCGCGATCCGCGCCGGATCGACGTTCGTTGTGCGTCGGGCACCGTTCAACCGGTCGTAGTACCCTTTCGGCCGCGGGCCTCGGCCTCTGCGACGATACGTTTCACGGCCATGAAGCTGTCGGGGCTGACCGAGATCGAATCGATGCCGTGCTCGACTAGAAAGGCGGCAAACTCGGGATGGTCGCTCGGCGCCTGCCCGCAGATGCCGGTCTTGGTGCCGCTTGCGTGCGCCTTGGCGAGGAGGGTGGCGATCGACGCCTCGACGGCCGGGTCGCGCTCGTCGAAGAGGCTGCTCAGGACAGAGCTGTCGCGGTCGACGCCGAGCGTGAGCTGGGTCAGGTCATTCGAGCCGATGGAGAAGCCGTCGAAGCGCTCGGCGAACGTCTCGGCCAGGATGATGTTGGCCGGGATCTCGCACATCATGAAGACCTCGAGCCCGGCCCGGCCACGCATCAGGCCGTGATCGGCCATTTCGGCGAGCACGGCGTCGGCCTCGCCGACAGTGCGCACGAAGGGGATCATCATGACGATATTGGCGAAGCCCAGCTCCTCGCGGGCCCGCCGGATCGCCCGGCACTCGAGCGCGAAGCCCTCGCGATAACCGTCACTGTAGTAGCGGGACGCACCGCGCCAGCCGAGCATCGGATTCTCCTCCTTTGGCTCGAAGGCGCTGCCACCGATCAGCTCGGCGTACTCGTTGGTCTTGAAGTCGCTCATCCGGACGATGACCGGTGCCGGGTGGTGGGCCGCGGCGATCCGGGCGATGCCGCGCGCCAGGCGGTCGACGAAGAACTCGGGCTTGCTCGCGTAGCCGACGGTGAGCTCCTCGATCTGTCGGCGGGCATCCTCGTCGGCCAGCTCCTCGAACTTCACGAGGGCCATCGGATGGATGCGGATGAGATTGTCGACGATGAACTCCATCCGGGCGAGACCGACGCCATCGGTCGGCAACCGCCACCAGTTGAAGGCACCGGCCGGGTCGGCGAGGTTGAGCATGACCCTCGTCTTCGTCGCGGGGATGCTGTCGACCGCGATCTCCTCGACCTCGAAGGCCAGACTACCGTCGTAGACGAAGCCGGCGTCGCCCTCGGCGCAGGAAACGGTCACGTCCTGATCGTTGGTCAGTCTGGTCGTCGCATCCCCGGCACCGACGACGGCGGTGAGGCCGAGCTCGCGGCTGACGATGGCGGCATGGCTGGTGCGGCCGCCGTGGTCGGTGACGATCGCCGACGCCTTCTTCATGATCGGCACCCAGTCGGGATCGGTCATGCCGGTCACCAGCACGGCACCTTCGACGAAACGGTCGATCTCGGACGGGCTGTCGAGCTTGCAGACCTTCCCGGCGGCGATCGATGCACCGATCGAGAGGCCCTGGACCAGGCGCTCGCCCTTCTCCTTGAGGTGGAAGGCCTTGAGCGTGCCGGCGGCGCGCCTCGACTGCACGGTCTCGGGCCGGGCCTGGACGACAAAGAGCTCGCCCGTCAGGCCGTCCTTCGCCCATTCGATGTCCATGGGCCGGCCGTAGTGCCGCTCGATCCGGGTCGCCCAGCGGCCGAGCTCGAGGATGTCGTCGTCCTCAAGCACGTAGCGGTGCTGCTCGGCCCTGGCGGTCGGGATCGTCCTGACCGACTCCTTGCCGGTGGTGAAGACCATCTTGCGGTCCTTCGCCCCCAGCTTCTTCTCGATGATCGGCCGCAGGGCCGGATCGTCCAGCAGCGGCTTGAAGACGATGTACTCGTCGGGGTCGACGATGCCCTGCACAACCAGCTCGCCGAGGCCCCAGGCGGCGTTGATGAGCACGTTGCGGGGAAAGCCGGTCTCGGTGTCGATCGAGAACATCACGCCGGAGCCGGCCTTGTCGGCGCGGACCATGCGCTGGACGCCGACCGAGAGCGCCACCTTCATGTGGTCGAAGCGGTTGTTGATTCGATAGGCGATGGCGCGATCGGTGAACAGCGAAGCGTAGCAGCGGCGCAGCGTCCGCAGGAGCGCCGCCTCGCCCTGGATGTTGAGATAGCTCTCGAGCTGGCCGGCGAAGCTCGCCTCGGGCAGGTCCTCGGCGGTGGCGCTGCTGCGCACGGCCACGCTGGCCGGCCGGTCGCCATCGGCCATCGCGGCATAGGCCCGGCGGACGGCATCGGCCAGGGCCGGCGGCACCTCGGCATGCTCGAGGAGGTCGCGCACCCGGCGCCCCACATCGGCGAGATTGCTCTGGTCCTCCTTCAGCTCGGCCATGACCGACGCGATCTCGTCCTGCAGGCCGTTCGCCTCGACATAGTGCCGGTAGGCATGGGCCGTCGTGGCGAAGCCTCCCGGCACGCGAATGCCCTCGCCTCGGAGGTTGGCGATCATCTCGCCGAGCGAGGCATTCTTGCCGCCGACCCGGTCGATATCGGTGCGGCGCAGCTTGTCGAGCTCGATGATCAGGGGCTCGTCAGTCGGCATCGGTCGTCTCCGCGCTTGTATTGCCGCGCCTGCGCTCGCGCGGCCGGATCAGTCGGAACTCGTGGGCGTCGCCCGGGGCCAGCTTGCGGAAGTGGCTGCGGTAGGCGATCTCGATCATGGGTGCCACTTCGGGCAGGCTGGAGACGCGCAGTCGGGTGCGGGTCGCCTCGACATCGAGATGATGGCGGCGGTAGCGCAGGCGTACGCGCAGGCAGTCGATGGCTTCGGGCAAGAGCGGGTTGAAATGCAGCGTGCCCGAACGGGTCTCGATGCCCAGATAGTTGCGCTGCACCAGGTCGACCGTGCCGGCCATGGCACCGGTATGAATACCTTCCGGGGTCGTGCCGCCCTGGATGTCCTTGATGTCGCTGTCCAGCGCCTGTCTGAAGAGGTCCCAGGACTGCTCGCGGTCGGCGCGGGCCAGGACCCAGGCGTGGACGATCAGGCTGAGGGTCGAACCGTGCGAGGTGCGCGCCAGGTAGTAGTCGATGTTGCGGCGAATGGCGTCACGGTCGAACGGGTAGCCGAGGTCCTCGAAGATCAGGTCCAGCTCCTCGGCCGAGAAGAGGTAGAAGAGCATCAGGACGTCGGCCTGCTTCGAGACCTTGTAGTCGTTCGGGCTCTTGCCCTCGGCCTCGAGAATGCGGTCGAGCCGCTGGATGTTGCCGTGATTCTCGCGACAGGCGGCCCAGTCGAGCTCGGCAAGCTGCTCGTAGCCGTCGAACTGGCTGATGATGCCGTCGCCGTGAAACGGCACCTTCAGCTTGCGGCTGACCTCGTACCAGAGCTCGAGATCGGCGCTCTCGATGCCGAGCCGGGCGAAGAGCTCCTCGCAGCGCCGGCGGGGCAGGACGGCGACCATGTCGTTGGCCCGGGCCAGAAGCCAGGCGACCAGGACGTTGGGGTAGGCGTTGTTGTCGATGCCGGCTGCCGCCTCGGGCGGGGTGCCGGGATAGGCCGTATGGAACTCGTCCGGACCCATGACGCCCTTGATGTCGTAGCGGTCGAGCGCCGCGTCGTAGCTGGCGGCGGAGACCCAGAACTGGGCGATCGCGAAGAAGAGCTCGGCGCCATAGGCGTGGATGAAGTCGTCGTCGCCTGTGGCTTCCCAGTAGCGCCAGATATTGTAACAGATGGCCGCGTTGACGTGGCGCTGGCGATGGCTGGTGTCCGGCAGCCAGCGGCCGGATGCCGGGTTGAGGTGGAGCTGCTGTGTCTCCTCGCGACCATTCGAGCCGCTCTGCCAGGGGAACATGGCGCCGGCGAAGCCCGCGGCCGCGGCGGCGAGGCGGGCCTGACCCAGGCGACGATAGCGGTAGCGAATGGTTTCGCGTACCAGGTCCGGCACGCGCAGCATGAGGAACGGCAGGATGAAGAGCTCGTCCCAGAAAATGTGGCCGCGATAGGCCTCGCCGTGCCAGCCGCGGGCCGGCACGCCGACATCGTAGTCGGCCGAGTTGCCGGAGATGGTCTGCAGGAGATGGAAAATGTGGAGGCGCAGGCTGGTGGCCTCGCCATCGCCGCCGCTGCGCTCGAAGGTGATGTCGCAGGCGTCCCAAAGCTGGCGCCAGGCGAGCAGATGGCGTTCCAGCAGGGCCTCGAAGCCGGAGCTGCGGGCGAGCGTTCCGGTCGCCTCCGTGCCGGGTTCGGTGATGGCCGGATCCCGGCTCGTGTAGAGGGTGACCAGCTTCTCGATGCGCAAGGGGCGGTGGTCGAGCAGGACGTGCGCGAACTGCTCGATCCGATCCGTCCCCGGTCGGGTCTCGATCGGTCCGTCGAGTCGGGCATCGGCGCGAAAGAGGCGCAGGCGGGCCGCCTCGACCACCTCGATCCGCGACTGCACGGTGCGGCTGCGAAGCATCATGCCATCGGCGCCGAAGCCCCTCGTTTCCAGCGTCTCGAGATGTCGTCCGGCGAGGGCCCGGTACCGCTCGACCCCGGCGTTGACGACGGCGCCGTCGATGGCGGAGCGGACGGTGATCTCGCCCGACCAGTCGAGCGCCGTGAGCTCCACCTCGAGTGCTGCCTGGTGCCGGTCGGCCATGCTGACCAGCCGCCGCTCGCGCCAGCGGGTCGTGCGATCCGCGTCATCGCGGAAGCGGATGTCCCGGCTCAACACGCCCGCACGGGTGTCGAGCTCCTGGACGAAATCGAGGATCTCGACCCGGTCGATGGCGAACCAGGGGCCGTCGCCGACGCGGAAGGTCAGGGGCAGCCAGTCGGGCAGGTTGACCAGGTCCTCGTTCTCGACGTCGCGATCGCCGATCCGGCTGGTCAGGCGGTTGTAGAGCCCGGCGACATAGGTTCCGGGGTAGTGGACGGCATGGGCACTGGTGCAGGTGAAGGCGCCGCGCGTGCAGAAATAGCCGTTGCCCAGGGCCGAGAGCGATTCGCGCAGCTTCTCGCGCTGCGGCTCGTAGGCGTCGTAGACGAGCGACCAGCTCATCCGTCCTCCGTGCTGTTGGCCGGCCGACGATAGCACCGACCGGCCCGGCCGGAGGGGGGCATATCGCCGCCACGCTTGGCCTTTTCGGCGGCTTCTCCTAGAGAAGGCGCCCGAACGACGTCGCGGAGCGAGGCGGCGCGCAGCAACGAGGCAACAGTGATGGCCGGAGCGAAGGCCCTTCTCGAGCGGATCAAGGACGAGGGAGTGCGCAGCCTCGACCTGCGCTTCACCGATCTCGCCGGGCGCTGGCGGCACACCACGCTGGATGCTTCCAGCGTCCAGCCGTACCAGCTCGAGCACGGCGTGCTGATCGATGGCTCGGCCGTGCCGGGCTGGCGCGACGTCAGCGAGTCCGATCTCCTGCTGCGGCCCGACCTCGCTTCCGCCTTCCAGGATCCGTTCGCCGCCCAGCCCACGCTCTGCCTCTTCGCCGACGGGGCGGAGCCGGCTACCGGCATGAGCTACGAGCGCGACCCGCGCTCGACCGTGGCCCGGGCGGAGGCCCATCTCGAAGAAAGCGGGATCGCCGACACGCTGGTGGCGGCGGCCGAGATCGGCTTCTTCATCTTCGACGACGTGCGCATCGAGCGGGGGCCGCTCAAGGCCGGCTACGCGCTCGAATCGAGCGAGGCGCGGACGGCCGGCGGGGCCGCCTATGCGGGCGGCAACCCGGGCCACCGGCCGGCGCCGGGGGCCGCCCAGGCCTGCCTGCCGCCGGCCGACCACCATGCCGACATCCGGGCCGAGATCACCACCACACTGGGCGGGCTCGGCTTCACCGAGCTGCGCCACGAGCACGGGCCGGCGGCGGCCCAGCACCGGCTGATGATCGGCAAGGGCGGCCTGCTCGCCACGGCCGACCGGCTGCAGCTGCTCAAGTACGTCACCCATCAGGTAACCGCCACCTACGGCAAGTCGGCGAGCTTCATGGCGAAGCCCATCGCCGACGAGCCGGGGGCCGCCCTCTACCTCGCCCAGTCCTTCTGGCGCGGCGGCAAGCCGCTCTTCGCCGGCCAGGGCTATGCCGATCTCAGCCAGCTCTGCCTGCAGTTCACCGCCGGCATCCTGGCCCATGCGCGCGCGCTCAACGCCTTCACCAACCCCACCACCAACAGCTACCGCCGGCTGCAGCCGAACCTCGACGAGCCGACGCTTTTGACCTTCGCCGCCCACAACCGCTCGGCCGCGATCCGCATCCCCTATGCCGACCGGCCGGACCGCAAGCGGGTCGAGCTGCGCTTCGCCGACGCCTCGGCCAACCCCTACCTGGCGCTCACCGCCGTCCTCATGGCGGGGCTCGACGGCATTGCCAGGAAGCTCGAGCCGGGCGACGCCATGGATCGGAATCTCTACGACCTCCGGCCGGAGGAGCTCGAGGGCATTCCCTCGACCTGCCGCACGCTCGAGGCGGCGCTCGACGCGCTCGAGGCGGACCACGAGTTCTGCCTGCGCGGCGAGGTGATGAGCAGCGAGCTGATCGAGGCCTATGTGGCGGTCAAGCGGGCCGAGGTGGACCACCTGGCCCGGCTGCCGACACCGGCCGAGTTCGAACTCTATTACGGGCTGTGATAGAGGAATAATAGCCTATTAAGAGCCACCGGTCAAGCCTGTCGGGTTGGTTCGGCAAAATCGGCTTTCCGGCTCGCGGCCGCCGGCCGAGAATCGGGCCAAATCGGCAGAAAAGCACGCGTTTTCAATAGCTTGATGGCCGTCGGGTTCGTTCGCAAAGCGTCGGGTTCGTTCGTCGAAACCCGGGTTCGCTCGTCGATTCGGCGGGTTTGTTCGTCGATTCCGTGGGTTCGTTCGTCAGCAACTGTCGCATATAGCGCGACATTATCGCTCTGCTGTCGCGTTATACGCGACATTTGCAGGCCGACTGTCGCATATAACGCGACACCCCGGGCCCGACTGTCGCGCTATATGCGACAACCCGAGGCGGCTGTCGCATATAGCGCGACAGCCGAGGTAATCTTCAGGGGCTCTTTGGGGCGGCGAAGCCGGCGAGAAAGACGCGGATGGCGAGGTCGAGCCGGGCGCGGCGCTGCTCGGGTGCCGGGGGCTGGCGATCCGGATCCAGAAGCTGCTCGAGCGGGCAGGCATAGGCCATATCGCAGAGCAGGCTGGCGGCGGTGGCGACGTCGACGCAGGCGAGCTCGCCCCGGGTGCGCGCATGCTCGAGCTCGGCCGCGACCAGCTCGCGACAGACGTCGATGCCCTGCGTCAGCAGCAGCCGGGCGACCTCCGGGTGGCTCGCCGCCTCCGCCACGACTGCGCGCAGGATGATCGTCGGCGCCGCCCAGGCCGACTCGCGGATTTCGGGCTCGAGCAGACGGTGCAGGCGGGCGGCGAGGGGCATGGCCCGGTCGTCCTCGCCGAGCGGCCGGACGAAGGCGGCGCGGGCGCGCCGCACCAGGGCCTCGAAGAGCTGCTCGCGGCTGGTGAAGACGGCATAGACAGTACGCTTCGACATGCTCGCCTCGCGGGCGATCGCCGCCATGCTGGCGCCGGCGAGACCGCGGTCCGCGAGGAGCCGCTCGGTGGCGTCGAGGATCAGGCTTTCGCGCTCGACAAGGCTCAGCCGCGCGGCCCGCCCTGACGCCGGTTTGTCGCACTGCAATGATTTTTCTGCACTGCAGCAGAGTTCTTCGCTTGCCATAACGGGGCGCCTCCCTAGATTGGAAACCGCGCGGTTTCCTCAAGGCGGTCTCGCCCGCATGCCACATTCCGCGCTCACATGCTAGGGAGCGAGGGAATGTCGCGATCGGTTTCAGCGCCCCGGGCGGGGCGGGCGGGCACTTGGCTGCGCGCCGTCGCCCTGCTGGCCCTCCTGATCGGCTGCGGGATCGGGACGGCTGCCGGGGCCGGCACCGCATGGGCGCAAGAAGCGCCCACCCCGCCACCGACGGCGGTGACGGTCGTGACGCTGCAGGCGCAGGATCTCACGCTGACCAGCACGCTGCCGGGCCGGGTGGTCGCTTCCGGCGTCGCCGAGGTGCGGCCGCAGGTCGACGGCATCATCGTCGAGCGGCTCTACGAGGAAGGGGCGCATGTGACGGTGGGCGATCTGCTCTACCGCATCGATTCCGCCACCTACGAGGCGCGGGTCGCCGCCGCCGAGGCCCAGGTCGCGCAGGCCCAGGCCCGGCTCACCTCGGCCATCAAGGATGCCGACCGCGTGGGCGCCTTGGTCGAGCGGCGGGCGACGAGCCAGCAGGCGCTCGACGACGCCGTGGCGGAGCGCGATGCCGCGGCGGCGGGCCTCAAGGTCGCCGAGGCCGATCTTCTGGCCGCCAGGATCGATCTCGAGCGAACGACCATCCGGGCACCGCTCACGGGCATCATCGGCCGTACGCTGACGACGCAGGGATCGCTGGTGACGGCCGGGCAGGTGGCGCCGCTCGCCATCATCCGCACCATCGACCCGGTGAAGGTCGATGTCACCCAGTCGGCCGCCGAGATCATCGCCTGGCGGCGCGGCACCACGGCACAGCAGCTCGCCGGCGCCCAGCCGACGGTGACGCTCACGCTCGCCGACGGCCAGCCTTACGAGCATACGGGCCTGCTGACGGCGGCCGAGCCCTATGTCCACGAGCAGACCGGCGTGGTGACGCTGCGGCTCGAGTTCCCCAACCCCGACGAGCTGCTGCTGCCGGGCATGTACGCTCAGGTGGAGATGCCGCAGGCCGTGGCCGAGGACGTGGTGCTGGCGCCGCAGGAAGGCGTGATGCGCGACCGCCGCGGCCGGCCCATCGCCTATGTGGTCAATGACGAGAACGTCGTCGAGGAGCGGGTGCTGACCGTCCTGCAGGCGCATGGGCCCTATTGGGTCACCGCAGAGGGTCTCGCCGAGGGCGACCGTATCGTCGTCGCCGGGCTGCAGAAGATCCGGCCCGGTGCCGTGGTGGCGCCGACCGAGCGCGAGGACGCGCCGGAGGGCTCGGGCGAGGGCGCCAATCTCGCGGCCCGCGCCGACGGCTGATTCCAGGACACAGGCGGAAGAACCAAGATGGCCCGCTTCTTCATCGATCGCCCGGTCTTCGCCTGGGTGATCGCGATCCTCGTCATGGGTGTCGGCGTGCTCGCCGTCATGACCCTGCCGATCGCCCAGTACCCGCAGATCGCCCCGCCGTCGGTCACGGTCACCGCCACCTATCCCGGGGCTTCGGCTGAGACCGTCGAGAACACCGTGACCCAGGTGGTCGAGCAGCAGATGACCGGGCTCGACGGGCTGCGCTACATGAGCTCGAGCTCGTCCTCGGCGGGCCGGGCGGAGATCAAGCTCACCTTCACGACCGGCACCGACCCGGACATCGCCCAGGTCCAGGTGCAGAACCGGCTGGCGCAGGCGACGCCGCTGCTGCCCGAGACCGTGCAGCGCCAGGGCATCGAGGTGCGCAAGTCCTCGGCCGGCTTCCTCATGGTGATCGGCCTGATCGCCGAGGACGGCTCGCTCGATCAGGTCGATCTCGCCGATTATCTCTCGTCCAACGTCGTGGACGAGATCAGTCGCGTGCCGGGGGTGGGCGCCGTCCAGGTGTTCGGCGCGCCCTATGCGATGCGTATCTGGCTCGATCCCTCCAAGCTCGCCGCCTTCGAGCTCGCGCCCTCGGATGTCGTCGACGCGGTCTCGCGCGAGAACGCGCAGATCTCGGCCGGCTCGCTCGGCGCCCTGCCGTCGGTGACGGACCAGCAGCTCAACGCCACGGTGACCGCCCAGTCGCTCCTGCAGACGCCGGCGGATTTCGAGCAGATCGTGCTGCGCGCCGAGACCGATGGCGGGCTCGTGCTCCTGAAGGACGTGGCCCGGGTCGAGATCGGGGCGCAGGCCTACACGACCATCGGCCGCTTCAACGGCCAGCCGGCCTCGGGCCTCGCGATCCAGCTCGCCAGCGGTGCGAACGCGCTCGACACTGCCGAGCGCGTGCGGTCGCGCATGGACGAACTCGCCGCGTTCTTCCCCGAAGGCGTGGTCTACAACGTCCCCTACGACACGACGCCCTTCATCAGCATCTCGATCGAGGAGGTGGTCAAGACGCTGTTCGAGGCGATCGGCCTCGTCTTCCTCGTCATGCTGCTCTTCCTGCAGAACTGGCGGGCGACGCTGATCCCGACCCTGGCGGTGCCGGTGGTCATCCTCGGCACGTTCGGCGTGCTGGCGGCCTTCGGCTTCTCGATCAACACGCTCACCATGCTCGCCATGGTGCTGGCCATCGGCCTCCTCGTCGACGACGCCATCGTCGTGGTCGAGAACGTCGAGCGCATCATGGAGGAGGAGGGCCTCGACCCCCGCGAGGCGACCCGCAAGTCGATGGGCCAGATCACCGGGGCGCTCGTCGGCATCGCCGTCGTGCTCTCCGCCGTCTTCGTGCCGATGGCCTTCTTCGGCGGCTCGACCGGCGTGATCTACAAGCAGTTCTCGATCACCATCGTCTCGGCCATGTTCCTCTCGGTGGTCGTGGCGCTGGTGCTGACGCCGGCGCTCTGCGCCACGCTCCTGAAGTCGCGGACCTCGCACCGCAGGACCCGGGGGCCCATCGGCTGGTTCAACCGTTTCTTCGATGGGACGCAGCGCGGCTATGCCGGCAGCGTCGGCTGGATCGTCCGCCGGCCGGTCAGGGTGGGCCTGGTCTATCTCCTCCTCGTCGCCGGCATGATCGGGCTCTTCGCCCGCACGCCCACCGGGTTCCTGCCCGACGAGGACCAGGGCATCATGTTCACCTTCGTCCAGGGGCCGGCCGGTGCCACGGCGTCGCGCACACTCGACGTGCTCGACCAGATCGAGGACTACTTCCTGACGAACGAGGCCGAGAACGTCGAGGCCATGTTCACCGTCATGGGCTTCAGCTTCGCGGGCTCGGGCCAGAACGTCGGCATCGGCTTCGTCCGGCTGAAGGACTGGGACGAGCGGCCGCGCCCCGACCAGAACGTGCATGCGATCGCCGGCCGCGCCTTCGGGGCGATGATGGGCATCCAGGATGCCATGGTCTTCCCGATCGTGCCGCCCGCCGTGATCGAGCTCGGCAATGTCAGCGGCTTCGATCTCTACCTCCAGGCGCGTGGCGGGCAGAGCCACGAGCAGCTCTTGGAGGCGCGCAACCAGCTCATGGGCATGGCATCCGAGAGCCCGCT